>CBFGPE010000050.1:0-43008 GCA_965650625.1 uncultured Azospirillum sp.
GCACGCCCAGCTTGGACATGTTGCGGTAGCGGTCCTCCATCTCCCGCACCGTCCACTTCAGCGCGACCACCGCCTTTTTGGGATCGGTGACGACGGGCGTCAGCAGGTGGGGGATGCCCTCGTAGACCGACAGTTCCAGCATCTTGGGGTCGATCATGATGAAGCGGCAGCGCTCCGGCGGCAGCCGGTAGAGCAGCGACAGGATCATGGTGTTGATCGCCACCGACTTGCCCGAGCCGGTGGTGCCGGCGACCAGCAGGTGGGGAAAGCGGGCGAGGTCGGCGACCACCGGCTGCCCGCCGATGTCCTTGCCGAGCGCCAGCGCCAGCTTGCCGCCATGCTTGTCGAAGCCTTCCGCCGCCATCAGCTCGCGCAGCAGCACGGTCTCGCGCTTGGCGTTGGGCAGCTCGACGCCGATGACGTTGCGGCCGGGCACCACGGCGACGCGGACGGACACCGCGCTCATCGAGCGGGCGATGTCGTCGGCAAGGCCGATGACGCGGGACGACTTGGTGCCGGGGGCCGGTTCCAGCTCGTACAGGGTGACGACCGGGCCGGGATGGACCTTCTGGATCTCGCCGCGCACGCCGAAATCGCCCAGCACGCCTTCCAGTTGGCCGGCGTTGCGCTGAAGCGCCGCCTCGTCCAGCTGTTCGCCGCGGATGCCGGTGGGCGGCATCTGCAGCAGGTCGAGCGGCGGCAGCTCGTAGCCCGGCGGGCCGTCCTCCTCGCCCAGCGGCAGGCGGGTCTGGCGCGGGTCGGCCTTCGCGGCTTCGCGCTCCGACGCGGCGGATTTCGGCGGGGCGATGATCGGGACGGCGCGAACCGGCTTGTCGGCCGCGTTCGGGGCGGCAGCCGGGCCGGCGGACAGGGGAACCGGACCGGCGTCGAGACCGGCCGGGGGCAGCGGGGTCACCTGAACGGCCTCGTCGAAGCGCGGGCGGTTGCGTTTCGGCGCATCGTCGCCGCGCAGCGCGTCGTCCACCGCGACCGAGGCAGCCTGGGCGGCGGTGCGGCCATGGCGGCGCAGGGTATCGACGCCGTTGCGGGCACCCTGGCGGATCATGCGCAGGCAGTTCACCGTGCCGCGGCCGAGCGACCGGACGCTGGCGATCCATTCGCCGATGGTCAGCCCGGCGGCCAGGAACAGCACCAGCCCGCCGCCGACCGCGGCGGCGGTCGCCACCATCGGTTCGGCCCCGAACAGGTTGCCGACTCCGCGCAGCAGAACCTGACCGACGCTGCCGCCGGGAAGCGGGGCGAGCGGATCGGTCGAGGCGTCGGTCAGGCCGGCCAGCGCCATCGACACCAGGAACACGCCCCACAGCGCCAGCACGGTGCGGAACAGCGGGTTGCCGAGCTTGCGCTGGGCACCCAGCCGCCAGCCCCAGAACATCGGCACCAGCGCGATGACGAAGGCGGCCCAGCCTAGCGACTGGATCAGCAGGTCGGCGGCATAGGCGCCGGGCGTGCCGAACAGGTTGTGCGCGCTTCCCGCATTGGCGGGGACCGAGTTCAGCGAGGGATCATGCGGGTCGTAGCTGCCCAGCAGCACCATCAGCAGCAGACCGAACAGGCCGAGCACGAACCCCATGGCCTCTCGCGCGCGGGCGACGACGAAGGCGCGCATGGCGGGCGAGAAGAAGGGCGGCTTCTCCTGCCGGCCGCGGCCGGCGCGGATGCGGTCCTTCGTCGGTTCCTTTACGCCATCGCGGGGCGCCCCCTTGCGCGGGCTGGCGGCTTGCCGTCCCAGGCTGGGCCGGGGGCGCGCGGAGGAGGGGCCGGCGGGTCGGGCCATGGGACGGAAACCTCGTGCTGTAGAAACCGAAAAACGGGCTGGCCGGAACCGGTCAGCCGAGAATGCGGACGATGGACGCGCAGGCCTGGGCGACGGTGTCGGTGTCCTGTACCAGGGCCACGCGGATGAAGGCGTCGCCGGGGTTCGGCTCGCCGGGGTTGTTGCGCGACAGATAGGCGCCGGGCAGGACGCGGACGGCACCCTCCGCCCACAGCCGCTTCGCCGCCTCCTCGCCGTTGCCGACCTCCAGCCACAGGAAGAAGCCGCCAGCCGGCCGGTAATAGCCGTAGCGGCCACCCAGCTCCGCCTCCGCCGCCGCGAACTTGGCGCGGTAGGCGGCGCGGTTCTCCTCCACATGCGCCTCGTCGCGCCACAGCGCGGTGCTGGCAGCCAGGACCGGCAGCGGCATTCCGGCGCAGCCGTAGCTGCGCAGGCGGGAGAAGCGGCCGATCAGTGCCGGGTCGCCGGCGACGAAGCCGGAGCGCAGGCCGGCGGCGCTCGACCGCTTGGAGAGGGAATGGAAGACCAGCAGGTTGGCCCAGGGCTTGCCGTCCGCGTGGGGCAGGGAAGCGGCGACCTGCAGCGCGCCCACCGGCGGTGCGTCCAACCAGATCTCGGCATAACATTCGTCGACCGCCAGCACGAAGCCGTACTGCCGCGCCAGCCCGATGGCCTTGGCGAGATAGGCCGGGGTGGCCGCCGCGCCCTGCGGGTTGGCGGGGGTGCAGAGATAGAACAGCGCCGTGCGCTCCAGCAGCTCCGGCGTCAGGGCGTCGAGGTCGGGCAGGAAGCCGGTTTCGCGCGTCGCCGACAGGAACACCGGCTCCGCCCCCGCCATCACCGCCGCCCCTTCATAGGGCGCGTAGAAGGGGTTCGGCATCAGCACCGCCGGCTGGCGCCCGGCCTTCTGCGTCGGCACCGCCAGCAGCGCCAGCATGAACAGCGCCTCGCGTGTGCCGGACAGCGGCAGGACGGAGCTGTCGGCATGCAGCAGGCCGGCTGGCAACTCATAACGGCGGGTCAGCCAGTCGCCGACGGCGGCGCGGAACTCCGGCGTGCCGCCGACAGGCGGATACTTGTTCCAGCCGGACGCCGTGGCGCGGAGCGTCTCTTCGATGATGGCCGGCGGGGTGTGCTGCGGCTCGCCCACCGTCAGCAGGATGGGGGAGACATTGGCGCGTGGGGTGATCGGCGCCAGCAGGTTGGCCAGCCGGGTGAACGGATAGTCGGTCAGCAGGTCGAGCCGGTCGTTGCCGATCGCCTCGGTGAACACGGCACCGCTGTTGACGCTGAAATCGGTGAGGACCATGGCGACCGCAACCCTCTTCGCACCCCGGATGCCGCACCCCGGCGCGGGGAGGCGGCCACGTCTCGTGAAGGGGCGATCCTATCGGCGCGGCACGGGGGGCACAAGCGCACAAAGCCCTTGATTGCGGCTGAGCGTGGCAGGTGGCCGAACGGTCACAGGGGGGCGGGAGAAGGAGCCTTTCTGTTTCGCCCGGGTGATATTGACGCGCCTATTTTATCCGGGTAAAATGTGCTCCTCACAACCGGAGTTCCGATCATGTCCGTCACCGCCGAGACTCTTTGCACCGCCTTCCGGGGCGAGCGCCGCCTTGCCGCCGGGGATGCGCTGAGCGTTGCGCGGGCGTTGCGGGCGGCACTGGATGCGGAGTCGGATGGGCCGCCGGTGCTGGTGTTCGAGGATGCCACCGGCAAAAGGATCGACCTCGATCTGCGGGGAAGCGATGAGGAGGTCGCGTGGCGTCTTTCTCCGCCGCCGCCTCCCTTGCCGCGCGGGCCGGGGCGGCCGAAGCTGGGGGTGGTGGCGCGGGAGGTCACGCTGCTGCCGCGCCATTGGGAATGGCTGAACGCCCAGCCGGGCGGGGCGTCGGTGGCGCTGCGCAAGCTGGTGGACGAGGCGCGCAAAGGGAGCGAGGCGAAGGACCGCGTGCGCCGGGCGCAGGAGGCCGCCTATCGCGTCATGCTGGAACTGGCCGGCGACCGGCCGGGATACGAGGAGGCGGTGCGGGCGCTCTATGCCGCGGATCGCGCGCGGTTTGACGCGCTGACGGCGGACTGGCCGACCGACCCGCGCGACTATGCCCGTGCGCTGGCGGCGGAGGCGTTTGCCGACTGAAAAACGAACAGGCGCGCCATACGCGCGCCCATCGGGTCCGTTCCCGCCGGAAGGAGCGGACCCGCCATGGCCGCAGTCTGAGGCCGGAAGCCTTACAGCGCCTCGGAGTTGGTCTCGCCGGTGCGGATGCGCACGGCCTGGGCGATCTCCAGCACGAAGATCTTGCCGTCGCCGATGCGGCCGGTGTTGGCGGCCTTCTGGATCGCCTCCACCACCTGCTCGTACTGGTCGTCGGACACGGCGACCTCGACCTTCACCTTGGGCAGGAAGCTCACGGAATATTCGGCGCCGCGGTAGATTTCCGTCTGGCCCTTCTGGCGGCCGAAGCCCTTGACCTCGCTGACGGTCAGGCCCTGGATCCCGAGCGACGTCAGCGCCTCGCGCACCTCGTCGAGCTTGAACGGCTTGATGATGGCCATAACCAGTTTCATGTGGCTTCCCCTTAAAGCGTTGTTCCGGCCGCGTGTAAGGCTGTGGCCGCCCCGTTGCGGTTCCAGTCCGGCCTGTCACCGTACCGTCCTTCCGCCGATGGCCCAAGCCTGTTCGCGTCGACCGCAAAAATCAACGATTACAAGAATCGTGCCGGTTGAATTGCGCTGAAAGGATGGGAATATGCCTGTCGAATGGGCGCCCAAAAGGGCGGCATCTGCCCAAAAATCGTTCAGCGACAATCTGTCCGGTGGTCGGCCGCGATCGGCCGGGGACAGGACACTGGACAGGACGCGCCGGTGCGACAATTGTTTGGTCGCGCGGCGGCGCCGGCAAGGCTTGGGCATAAGGCTCAAGCCCAACCAACGACCGCGGCACAGGCATCGAAGGCGAGAGGGCAGCGAGCATCATGGCCGTACCGGGCACCGAATCGGGCAACGCGACCGTCCCGCCGCAGGGCGGCGACATCACCACGGAGGTCGTGG
This sequence comes from uncultured Azospirillum sp., assembly GCA_965650625.1. Classification (GTDB taxonomy): domain Bacteria; phylum Pseudomonadota; class Alphaproteobacteria; order Azospirillales; family Azospirillaceae; genus Azospirillum. The sequence continues at coordinate 4,853 of CBFGPE010000050.1, forward strand.
TGCTGGGCGGCGGTCTGGCCGGGCTGACCATGGCGGCGGCGCTGGCCAGCGCCGGCGTGCCGGTGGTCTGCATCGACCAGGACAGTCCCGAACGCATGGGCGGGCAGGAGTTCGACATCCGCACCACCGCGATCTCCTATGCCTCCAAGATGGTGCTGGAGGCGGCGGGGGTGTGGCATCACATGGCCGATCAGGCTGGGCCGATGCTGGACATCCGCATCGCCGACCAGTTCTCGCCCCTGTTCATCCATTACGACCATACCGAACTGGCGATGGAGGGCAAGCACCAGCCCTTCGGCTGGATCCTGGACAACAAGGACATCCGCCGCGCCCTGTTCACCCGCGCGGCCGAGCTGCCGGGGCTGGTCCATCTGGCGCCGGCCAAGGCGGTGGCGGTGGAGCGGACGCGGTCGGGCGTGACGGTGCGGCTGGCCGACGGGCGCACGGTGCGCGGCCGGCTGCTGGTCGGCGCCGACGGGCGGCGGTCGATGGCGCGCGAAAGCGCGGGCATCAAGGTGCGGCGCTGGTCCTACGACCAGAGCGCCATCATCTGCACCATCCGCCACACCGAGCCGAACAAGGGCGTCGCGGTGGAGCACTTCCTGCCCAACGGCCCCTTCGCCGTCCTGCCGATGACGGACAACCGCTGTTCCATCGTATGGAGCGAGAAGACCTCGCTGGTCGACACCTATCTGAAGCTGCCCGACGACCAGTTCGTCGACGAGCTTCAGCGCCGCTCCGGCGGCTATCTCGGCGAGATCACGCTGCTGACCAAGCGCGAGGCCTGGCCGCTGTCGGTGCTGCTGGCGGACCGCTTCATCGCCGACCGGCTGGCGCTGGTGGGGGAGGCGGCGCACGCCATCCATCCGATCGCCGGGCAGGGTCTGAACCTGGGCATGCGCGACGTCGCCGCGCTGGCGGAGGTGGTGGTCGATGCCTACCGCCTGGGTCTGGACGTCGGCGGGCCGGAGGTGCTGGCCCGCTTCCAGCGCTGGCGCCGCTTCGACACCGTGCTGCTGGCGGCGGTGTGCGACGGGCTGGTCCATCTGTTCTCCAACAACATCCCGCCGGTGAAGCTGGCGCGTGACCTGGGCATGGCGGTGATCAACCGGCTGCCGCCGGTCAAGCGCTTCTTCATGAAACACGCGATGGGCGTGGTCGGCGACCTGCCGCGGATGATCAAGGGACAGCCGCTGTAACGCTTTCCGTCCGATTTCACTTCGCCTGATTTCACTTCTGGGGTCCTGCCATTGGTGCTCCTTGGCAGCGGGGGGCGGACGCCTTATGTCCGCCATACCGCCCGGTTAAGGGATCACGGGCCACTCCGACCAAGGATGAAGATCGTGCTTCGCCGTCTTTCCCGTTCTCTGCGGGCCGCCGCTCTGCTGTCCGCTGCTCTCCTCGCCCCGCTGCCCGCCTTGCTGCCCTCTGCCGCCATCGCCGCGCCGGCCACACCGGTCTCGCTGTCGGCGCAGGATCAGGCGGTCGTCGCCAAGGTGGAGGAGTATCTGAACGGCATCACCACCCTGCAGTCGAAGTTCCTGCAGGTGGCGCCCAACGGACGGCAGGCGACCGGCACCTTCTATCTGTGGCGGCCCGGCCGGATGCGGCTGGAGTATGACCGGCCGCTGAAGGACTTCATCGTCGCCGACGGCAGCTTCGTCTTCTATTGGGACGGCGAGATGCGCCAGCAGTCGAGCGCGCCCATCGGCTCGACGCTGGCCGACTTCATCCTGCGCAAGAACATCCGGCTGTCGGGCGATGTCACCGTCACCGAGGTTTTCCAGGCCCCCGGCGTGATCGAGGTCAGCCTGCTGGAGAGCAAGGACCCTGGCAAGGGCACCCTGACCCTGGTGTTCGAGGATCACCCCTTCCAGCTGCGCAAATGGCGGGTGCTGGACGCCCAGGGCATGACCACCGAGGTGGCGCTGCTGAATCCGCGCACCGACGTGACCTTCGACCGCGAAATGTTCTATTTCAAGGAGCCGCAGCGCGGATCGGATTACGGCCGCAACAACTGATCGGCCCGGTCGCGAGCCGGACATAAAGCCTGGGCAACAAAGCCCTTCACCTCCTGTTGTCTTGTCGCGGGACCGGCAACAGGAGGCGTTCCATGTCCACCGATCAGGCACATCAGACTGGGACTGGCCGGTCGCAGGTCGCGCCGGCGGGCCGTCTGCACGGCATGAACAGGGTGCTGGCGCGCAACTGGTGGGCTCTGGCCCTGCGCGGGGCGGCGGCGATCCTGCTGGGGGTGCTGGCCCTGCTGATGCCGGGCGTGACGGTGGCGACTCTGGCGCTGACCTTCGCCGCCTATCTGCTGCTGGACGGCGTCTTCGCCATCCTCGCCGGCATCCGCGCCTCCCGCCACCATGAACGCTCGCTGCCCTTCATCCTGGAGGGGGTGGTCAGCCTGATCGCCGGCATCGTCGCCGCCCTGTGGCCGGCCGCCAGCCTGTTCGCGCTGGTGTTCCTGATCGCGGCGTGGTCGGTCATCACCGGCTTCGCCGAGGTGATGGGGGCGTGGCGGATGGACCGCACCCACGGGAAATGGGCCTGGGGCGTGGCCGGCGTGCTGTCGATCCTGTTCGGGCTCAGCATGTGGGTGCTGCCGGCGCTGGGGCTTCTGGCACTCGCCTGGGGCGTCGCGGCGTACCTGATCGCCTTCGGCGTGCTGGCGCTGGTGACCGCCTTCCGGCTGCGGCACTGCCATCGGGAGAACAACGTCTCGGGTGGCGGCGGGATGAAGCCGGCGGTCTGAGCAGTGATCTCGGCCTTACCCGCCGATCGCCTGCCCAGAAGTCGCCGGCATGTGCTCGCCGCCGGTCAGTCGCGGTCGGGCGCACCGAGCGGGAAGTAGGACCGGTAAGGGCGCCCCTCGTCGACGGCGCGCGCGATGGACGGCCGCGCCAGCAGGCGTGCGCGATAGTCCCGCAGCCGTGGGAAAGCGGGGCCGATCCGGTGAACCCAATCGGCATAGAAGAGCGACGGGGCCGCGGCGCAGTCGGCCATGGTGAAGCTTTCGCCTGCCGCCCAGCGTCGGCCCGACAGCCTCTCCTCCAGCCAGGCATAGGCCGTATCGAGGTCCCGGCGGGTTTTCTCCTTCACCTCGTCCAGCCGCGTCGCGTCCGGTCGCAGCGACTCGAACACCGGCGCCTGCATGGGCGTCATGATGTAGTTGTCGAAGAAGCGGTCCATCAGCCGGACCTCCAGCGCGGCGTCACCATCCTCGGGCAGCCACCGAACCGGCCCGGCATGGTGGAGATCCAGATGCTCGATGATGATGCTGGATTCCACGACCGTGCGGCCGTCGTCGACCAGAACGGGAAAGCGACCGAGCGGCCAGAGCGCCGCACGCTCCGCCGCCGCGCCCGGATCCTCCAGGTTCCGGTAGGTGAAGGGAATGTCGTTCTCCCAGAGCGCGATCAGCACCTTCTGGGAATAGGATGAGAAGGGATGTGCATAGAGCGTCAGCGACATCGGGGCACCTCCAACCGCTTGCGATTTGCAAGCAGTTGAAAGCTACCGCGACTGATCCTACTTTGCAAGCGGAAGGAGACCGGTCTTGCAGGACGCACATCGATCGGGGTGCCCGATCAATCTGACGCTGGAGGTCCTGGGCGACCGCTGGAGCCTGATCGTCATCCGCGACATCATTTTCGGCGACCGGCGCCGCTATCGCGAACTCCTCACCCACTCGGAGGAGGGCATCGCTTCCAATGTTCTGGCGGACCGACTCAAACGGCTGCTCGCGGCGGGCCTGCTGACCAAGGCCGATGACCCGCGTCACCGGCAGAGCGCGATCTACAGCCTGACCGAACCGGCGATCCAGCTCGTGCCGTTGCTGGCCCAGATGGGCGCATGGGGGCGGCGGCACGCGCCTGCGTCCAGAGAGTTGTCGATCCGCGCGCAGCTTCTCGAAGAGGGTGGCCCGCCCCTGTGGGACGCGCTGATGGACGAATTGCGCGCGCGTCATCTGAATGCCGAGCCAAGCGGCTCGCCGGTCCACTCGCCGGTCCAGGAGTCTGTCCTGCAGCGCCTGAACGCTGCTTACGAAGCGATCCGGCAGGCGCCGGGCTGACGGGCCTGTCGCTCTCCTGCACGATCGTAAGGCGATCGTATAATTTCCTGGGCGAACAATTTCTGGCAGCCTGAACTCCGGCACGATGTTTGCTGCGCCGCGGCAAAACGGCTGCGAGGGGCTGTGTCATGACGCCGCACCGACCGACTATTGGGCAAACCGGCGACCGATCCGGCGGGCGCTGCACAGGATCCGTGCAACACAACATCCTGGCCGCCGCCGCGTCCGGGGTGTCGAACTTCATCGCCGCGCAGGGCGGCTGTCCCGACCGGGTGTTCCACCGCGCCGGCGTGGAGGAGCGGGCGCTGGGCCAGCCGACGGTGGCGCTCGACCTCCGCGCCTATGTGGCGATGATGGAGGTGGCGGCGGCGGAGACCGGCAACGACAATTTTGGCCTGCTCTACGGCCGGCAGTTCCAGCCGGAGATGCTGGGGCTGATCGGCTCCATAGCGCTGGCGGCGCCGACACTGGGGGCCGCGCTCGACCATCTCGCCCGGCTGTTCCCCTTCCACCAGCAGGCGACCGAGACCCGCTTCGTCCGCGAGGGCGAGCTGCTGCGGCTGGAATACCGCATCCTCGACGGGCGCATCGTCGAGCGGCGGCAGGATGCCGAACTGACCATGGGCATGTTCGCCAATGTGGTGCGCGCCTGCCTCGGCCCGAACTGGATGCCGGAGGAGGTGCATTTCGAGCATCCCAAGCCGGAGGGCTGGCGCCAGCATCAGGCGCTGTTCGACGCGCCCGCCCATTTCGGCCAGCGCACCAACGCCATCCTGCTGCGCGACCGCCATCTCGACCGCCGCATGCCCGGCGGCGACATGGCGCGGCTGACCGGGCTGTGCGGCACGCTGATCGACATCGCCCGCGGCACCGGCACGCCGCCGCTGCTCGACCGGGTGAAGGCGGAGGTGCGGGCGCGGCTGCCGGAAGGCCCGCCCTATGTCGAGGACATCGCCGACCGGCTCGGCATCGCCCGCTGGACCCTGCAGCGCCGGCTGGCCGACGAGGGCTTGAGCTTCTCCGATCTGGTGGAGGGGGTGCGGCGCGATCTGGCGGCGGTCTACATCCGCCAGCGCCACGTCCCCATCGCCGACATCGGTGCCCTGCTGGGCTATTCGGAGGTCAGCGCCTTCAGCCGGGCCTTCCGCCGCTGGTTCGGCGCGTCGCCGGCGAAGATGCGCGACGGCAAGGGCTGAGGGATGGCGGTCGCGAGCCTGCCGTCATAAGATCGGTTCCGGGATGTTTCCGGGACAGGACAGGGCTGGCATGGCGCGCGCATCGAGGAATCGCCACCGCTTCTGGCGGGATCCCGCCCTTCCGCATCTGGAGGCGCGGAGCATCGAGGAGGGGCAGGAGGTCAGCTACGGCTGGCACAGCCACCCGACCTTCTCCATCGGGCTGGTCACCGGCGGTGTCAGCGACTTCCGCATCGGCGCCGACTGCCACCGGATCGCTGCCGGCACCGTCGTGCTGATGAACCCGGACGAGGCGCATGTCTGCAACCCGCTCGACGGCCGGCCCTGGTCCTATCGCATGCTGTATGCCGATGCCGGGTGGCTGGCGGCGCTGGAGGGGGAGGTGGCGTTCCGGCCCTATGCCCCGCATCTGAGCCGGAATCCGGACCTGGCCGGTCAGCTGGAGCGGCTGTTCGCGCTGCTGTTCGATCCGCTTCCCGACAGCACCGGGAAGGAGGCGGCGATCCGGGTCTTCCTCGCCGGGCTGCGGCCGGCGCTGGGCGGATTGTCGGCCGGCGCGGATCAGGGCGGCGAGCATGAGGCGCTGGATCGGGCCGCCGCCTTCATCTCAGCCCACTGCACGCAGCCGCTGCGGCTGGCCGAGATCGCCGAGGTGTCGGGCCTGTCGCCGTCCTATCTGGTGCGGTCCTTCAAGGCGCGCTATGGGCTGACGCCGCACGCCTACCAGATCAACCGCCGCATCCAGTTCGGCCGGCGGGAGCTGCAACGCGGCCGGCCGATCGTGGAGGTCGCGCTGGATGCCGGTTTCGCCGATCAGGCTCACTTCCAGCGCGCCTTCAAACGGCATGTCGCCGCCACCCCCGGCCAGTACATGCGGCGGGAGTGACCGGGGGCGTGGCAATCAGGGGGCGATGCCGATGTGGACGGCGCTCGCCGCGAGCAGGGCGGCCATGGCGCGGTTGAACAGCCGCATCCGCCGCCCATCCGCCAGCAGATGGCGCAACCGGGCACCGGCGTAGGCCCAGCAGCCGACCGAAAGATAACAGATGACGAAATACAGACCGGCGAAGATCCAGAGCCGGGCAGGATCGTCCCCGGCATAGGCACCGACCCCGGCCAGGGCCGCGACCCAGGCCTTCGGGTTCAGCCACTGCATGGCGGCGCCCTGAAGCACCGAGGGGGCCGGGGGCGGTTCGTCGTCGGCGATCCCGCCGTCGCTTTTCCACAGCTTCCAGCCCATCCACAGCAGGAAGGCCATGCCCGCCCACCGGGTGAGCATGGTGGCAGCGGGCCAGCCGCGCAACAGCTCCGCCAATCCAAGCCCGGCCAGAACCAGCAGCAGGACGAATCCCAGCGTGGCGCCGGTGACATGGTGCAGTGTGGCGCGCAGACCATGCGAGGCTCCGCTGGACAGTGCCACCACATTGACCGGGCCGGGGGAGATCGATGCGGCCAGCGCGAAGCCGGCCATCGACAGGTAAAGCATCATCATCGCCGCCGCCCTACTTCAGCAGCGGCAGCGATCCGGTCAGCGAGCGCACCAGCGCCGCCGGCCCATGCAGGCAGAGGCCGAGATAGCGCAGTTCCTCCTGCCGCGTGGCGGCAAGGCGCTGGCGGTAGTCGTCATAGCTCTTGGCGCGCTGGGCGACGTCGGTCATGCCGATCACGCCCAGCCCCTCGACCTCGCGCTCCGCCGCGTTCCGGCGCAACGCGCGCAAGCCGTCGGCATCGGACACCAGGATGGGCATCACGATGGTGGTGATGCCGGGATGACCGGCGCCGTCGGCATCCTGCAGGTCGCAGCCCACCAGGTCGGGCCGCAGTTTTCCCAAAGTCATCGACAGGGCGGCGGCGGTGTTGGCGATCAGCCCCGGTGGCAGGGCGCGGTCGATGATGAAGGCACAGCGTGTCACGTCCGGCATTCCCTTTGTTGGATGAAGGTCAGGCCGGGGACTGTCGTGGATCGGGCGGGGGCGGGTATTGAATGAAATTACCCACGGCCCGAAGGGCTGCAACCGGCATCCGCACCGTCTATATTGTCCTGACAGCACCGTCGCTTGGGGGGCTGCCAGGGGGCATTCGAGGTGCCAGGATGTCAACGAACTACGTCAACACCTTCATCACCGCCGCGGCCGACTGCAAGGCGAAGACCGGCACCGTTCCGTCCAAAGCCGGTACGATCGGCGCGCTGCAGCTCTCGCTGCTGTTGGAACGGCCCTATGCGATGACCAGCGACGAATTGCTGCTGGAGGTCCATATGATCCGCAACGGCATTCCGCCGGAAGAGCGCGAGGCGGCGCGCGCCTGGCTCTTCGGTAAGCCACAGGCCTGCCTGCGGGCGTCACCGCTGGTCAAGCAGTATGGCTGGGGCCTGCACCATGACGGCGACGGCCGGGTCGCCGCCTATGGGGCCGAGAGCGACGCCTACCGCGACCTGAGCCGCCGTGCGGACGTGAGCGTCGTTGCCGGGATGCGCAACAGCCGCGGCTGACGGCGCCGGTTCAGACCCCGACCTCCACCGCCGCGTTGACGACGTAGATCTGCTCGTTGCGGTCGTTCTTGTCGGCCAGGAAGATGCCGCTGGGCGCCAGCATGCCGCCGCTGGTGACGTAGATGCTGACGGCGCCATAGGGGAAGACGGCCTTCACCGCCTCGTGGTCCAGCCGGTCGGCATCGGCCGGCACGGCGAGGTGGACGCGCACCTGCATCCTGCTGGTGTCGCCGTCGACCAGGGTGCGCATGCCGGGCATCGAGTTGCGCTCTATGGCGTTGCGCACGGCGCGGACGGCAGCCTTGGTCACGTCCTGGCCGTGCAGATCCACTCCCATGCCGAGTTCCACGAACATCACCTGTTTCATCGCGTCTGGCCTTCCATGGCTGTCGGTCGATGGGATGATGACGCGTGGACCCAGGCAGGGCCAGGGGGGACGGGGGGAATTTCGGGGGGTGGAAGGCGCCTGCCCCCCACCTCACCCCGTACCGGACTCTCGTCACGCCTTCGGGCGGACTTCCCCATCCATCTTGGCGCCGTTGCGGTGGTGGAGGCCGGAGAAAGCGCGCTCCAGACGGCGGGGGGCGCGGATCAGGTGGAGGTACAACTCGTCGAACTGGCCGACGGAGGCGAGCTGGCGCACGTCGTTGACGGTGATCCGCTGTCCGTTCAGCTCGATCAGGCCGCTGTCGCGCAGCCGCCGCAGGGTGCGGTTGATGTGGACGATGCTGAGACCCAGCGCGTCGGCCAGGATCTCCTGCGTCACCGGCAGCACGAAATGCCCGTCGGTCACCATGTTGACGATGCTGAGGCGGCGCAGAAGCTCGACGATCAGATGGGCTGTGCGCTCCAGCGCGGTGCGCCGGCCCAGGCTGAGCAGCCGTTCGGCGACGATGGCCTCCTCCCGTGCGCCGGACCAGGCGAGGGCGGCGGCAAGGCGCGGGAAGGACCGGAACAGCTCGCCGATCTTCTCCGGCGGGAAGCTCGCCACCTCGACCGGGGTCAGGGTGGTGACGCTGTGGTCGGCCGATTCGAACAGGGTGCAGTACATGCCGATGATGTCGCCGGGCAACACAAAGTTGACGACCTGGCGCCGTCCGTCCGGCAAGGCTTTGTGGCGGATCGCCCACCCGTCCCGCATGATGCGGACGTCGCGATATCTTTCGCCCTGTTGGAGAAGATCGGTGCGTGGCGGCACGCGGTCGATCGCCCTTTCCAGATCGGCAAGATACATCTTTTCCTCATCCGACAGGACAAGGTAGCTGCTCAATTTGAGCCACAAAGGAGTGGGTTCAAGGGCGCGGCTCGCCTGGGCGCGAGTCATGGTCGTCTCTTTGCCTTCTTTGTCCTAATATTGGCGTTTCGATAAACGGGCGCGCCGTTGAACCGGTTCCGCGATGTCTCGAACGTTTAGGGTTTTCAGGCGGGGCAGCCACAACATAGGTTAATCGGCCGAATATTTTTCTCGAACGGCCTGTGACGCGCAGCCGACCCATGTGTTGTTCCCTATGCAATTGGACCTACCGGCGGTTTGGCCGGGTGGAACCGAGAACCAATCGAGCGGGGGGCATGATGACGTCGGAGGAAGAGGCGGCGGGGATGGCCGCTCTCTCGATTTGTGAATCGCTGGTGATTGCCATGGTCGAAAAGGGCCTCCTCACGGTCGAGGAGGCACGGGGCGTGCTGGAGGATGCCGCTGCCGCCCATTTGCGACAGGGAATGCCGGAACCGGCAAGCCTGCGTCAGGAGTTGGCGGTGCGCTTCATCGAGCGGCTCGCCCTGCAGGTGGACGCCGCCGGTCCCTACAGTCGCGGCTGACGCACCGGTGCGGGTGGACCGGCGCGATCAGTCCTGAAGGATGGTCGAATTGCGCCGGTCGCCGGTCTCCCGCCGGCCGGCGGGCCGGTCGGCCAGGGAGTCGCTCAACAATTGCGCGACCTCCTTGGCGGCGATCGGCTTGTGCAGGATGCGATAGCCGCTGGCTTCGGCATCGGCGATGCGCTCGGGCGCGGTGTCGCCGGTCAGCACGACGCTGGCCGGGGCCGGAAATCCCCGCTCCCGCAGGGCGGTTTCGACCGCATGGATGGCCTCCAGACCGGTGGCGCCCGCTTCCAGCCGGTAATCGGCGATCACCAGATCGGGCGGGCGCGGTTGGTCCCGCAGCAGGCGGATCGCATCGGCGGCACTGTCGGCCGCGGTCGCGCGCCAGCCGAAATCCTCGATCAGCAGGGTCAGCCCCTCGCGCACCAGCGGATCGTCGTCGATCACCAGGGCGGTGCCGCGTCCGGGCTCCGGCGCCTGTTCCGCATCGGGCGCCCCGGACATTGCGGCGACCGCCGGCAGGGCGGAGGTGGGGATTTCCAGCGTGAAGCAGGATCCCTTGTTCGGCCGGGACGCGACATGCACGCGGTAGCCCAGCAGCCGCGCCAGCCGGTCGACGATGGCCAGCCCCAGCCCCAGCCCCTTGCCACGGTCGCGGGTGGGGTTGGAGATCTGGTAGAATTCGTGGAAGATCCGCTCCAGATGCTCGGGCGGGATGCCGATGCCGGTGTCGTAGACCTGGATGCGCAGGGCGCCCGGACGATGGCGGCAGCCCAGCAGGATGCGGCCGTGGTCGGTGTAGCGCAGCGCATTCTCCACCAGATTGCGGATGATCCGCTCCAGCAGCGCCGGATCGGCGTTCAGTGTCGCGCCGGTGGGAACGCTGCGGAAGGCGACGCCCTTCTCCGCGGCGCGCAGCCGGTATTCGCCCTCCAGCCGGGCGAAGATGGTGCCGAGCGACACCGCCTGGATGTTGGGGGACACCGTACCGGCATCCAGCTTCGAGATGTCCAGGATGGCGTCGAGCAGGCGGCACAGCGCGTCCATCGACGCCTCGATGCTGCCGACCAGCGCCGCCGCGGGATGGTCGCCCAGCCGGATCGCCAGGGCGGAGGTCAGCAGGACCAGCGATTGCACCGGCTGGCGCAGGTCGTGGCTGGCCGCCGCCAAAAAATGCGTCTTGGCGGCGTTGGCGCGCTCCGCCACCATCAGCGCCATCACCGCCTCCTGGCGCGAGCGTTCCTCCTCGTTGCGGGCGCTTTCCGCCTCGGCGCGGGCCTGTTCGGCACGCTCGGCCAGGGTGCGCTGGATTGTGATCTCCTCCGCCGCGCGCATCTCGCGCTCGCGCTGGATCGCCGCGATGTGGTCCAGCATGGCGTTGAAGCCGCGCGCCAGGGCCGAAACCTCGTCATTGCCGCGCACCCGGGCGCGCTGTCCGGTGAAGCCGTCGGTGGCGATGGCGCCGGCCAGCCGTTCCAACTCGCGCAGGGACCGGGTCATGTGGTTGCCGACGGCGCGGCTGCCGACATAGATCGCCAGCAGGGCGAGGACGGCCACCAGACCATAGGCAGGCAGCATCCAGGACAGGAGCGCGGAGTTCGGCGTTTCCGGAGCCTCCAGCCGCAGCTTCAGCCCCAGCGTGACCAGCCGTTCCGGCACGCTCAGCGGCACTGTAACCGCCATCATGTCCGGCGGAACCGGCGGGGGCGGCCCGCTGCCGTGGAGAAGCTCCGCCTCCGGATGCAGGACCAGGGAGTCGAGCGGCACCTTGTAGAGCAGCGCTCCTTCCGGCGAGGCGGTGCGGGAATAGATCAGCATTTCCGCCGCCAGCAGGAACAGGGTATCGCCCTGCTGCACCACCCTGGCGGCGGGCTTGCCGGCGGCGATTGCGGCGCGTAGCCACGCCATGTCGGCCGGCGCGATGGCCAGCGGGGCGGCATGCCGCCCGTTGTCGGCGATCGGCTCCCCTTCGAAGTCGGTGAAGACCAGCGCCACCGGAACGCTGGCGATGTGGTTGAAGCTGCGCAGGAAGGGGATCAGATAGGTCTCCTTCCCGGCCGAATCGACCAGCGCCGTGGCGAGCACGCTGTTGTCCGCCAGCTCGCGCACCGTCGTCACCAGCGTGGACAGCAGCCCTTCGGTCTGGCGGGCGGCGAGGCTGGCGTTCGCCTCCACATTGGCATGGTGCTGGCGCGCCAGATGACGGCTCGACACCAGATACAGGCTGGCGCCGATCAGGATGGCGATCAGCACGCCCAGCGCCAGCGACACCAGCGCGAAGCGGCGGGCCAGCCGTCCGGACGTCAGCATCCGCTGGGCGACGCGGGGGATGGTGCCATTGTGGGGGGAGCCGGTGGGGGTTGGATCGATCATCCGTGTTCTCAATCCACTGGAACCAGCACGCCGTCGGCGCGGAAGCGGGCCATCAGCAGGTCGTCCGGTCCCAGCGCCTCGTGCCGGCCGGGGGCGAAGGGACGGTCGTAGTCGCGGGTCACCCCGTGATAGGGGCCGACCTGTTCCAGCGCGTCGCGCACGGCGGCGCGGTCTGTGGTGCCGGCGCGGTCGATGGCGAGGGCCAGGATGCGGGTCAGATCATAGGCGTGCAGGAAACCGACCGGCGACACGATGTCTTCCGGCCGTTGGATGCCGAACAGGCGCCCGGCGGTCTCCAGCACCGGCGCCAGCCGGTCCGGCGGGATGCGGAAGGGGCTGAAGGTCTGGATCACGCTGAAGTCCACCTCCTGCAGGGCCGGCCCGGCCTGTCCGACGAAATCCCCGCCGGTGACGCCCCAGTGACTGAGGATCGGCAGCCGCCGCGCCGGCGGCAGGGCGGCGATCTCGCGCACCAGCACGGCCGCCTCGTCGTCGTTGGCGACCAGCAGGATCGCCTGGGCGCCGGCGTCGGCGAGCGCCTTGTACTTGTCGATCAGGGTGCGGTCGCGCCAGTTGTACCAGGCGGTGCCGACGAGGTCCGGTGTCCTGTGCCCGGCAAGGTAATGGTTGGCCGCCTCCAGGTTGGAGCGGCCCCAGGCGGTGTTGGTCAGCAGCAGCCCGACATGGGTCAGGCCGCGGTCGGCAGCACGCTTCAGCAGGAAGGGCATGGCCAGGCTGTCGCGCAATGAGAGCCGGAAGATGTAATTGGGCTCCATCCCGTTGTCGACGATGGCGTCGGCCGACGACCAGGGGGCGAGGAACAGGGTGCGGGTCTGTTCGAGGACCGGCAGTTCCTCGATCACCACCGGGCTGAACCGGCCGCCGAAAACGGCGACCAGTCCGGGGATGGTGGCCAGTTCCCGGATGTTCTTGATGCCGCGGGCGGAGATCGAACGGTGTTCGCGCGTGATCAGCGTCAGCGGCCGGCCGCCAAGAACGCCGCCGTTGCGGTTGATGTCGTCGATGGCGGTCAGAATCCCGCGCTCGATCGCTTCGGCCGATGTGCTGTTGGTCAGCCCGAATTCGCCGTCCAGCGCCAGCACCACCGGTTCCCCGGCACTTTGCCGCTCCACCTGCCCGGCGGCGGCAGCCGGCACTGCCGCAAGCGAGAGCGCGAGGGCAAGCATAAGCAGGACTTGATGGAATAGGTGGAGGGCTGCGGAAAACATTGGCCGTCGTTCGAGTGGATCGGCGAACGGAAGATTTGGCTCCCGTGCGCGTAACGCGGCACTATGGGTGGGGGGGACCGGCGGGGTCAATCTGCTCTTCGGCCGAGCAACGGATGCGTAACACCTGTGCCGTTGCGGCAAGTTGCTCGCCGGCAGCGTTCATTATTATCTTTAAAGGCAAGATTACGCGTGGCGCGCGCCGCCCGGCGGTGGGCGGCGCGCGCTGATCGGCGGTATAGGATCGGCTTGCTCAGACCAATTTGGCGGTCAGGCTGATCTGGGTGCCGGCCAGCGCCTTCGACACCGGACAGTTGGCCTTGGCGCCGTTCGCCTGTTCCTGGAAGGTGGCCTCGTCGATGCCGGGGATTTCCGCTTCGCACTCCAGCTCGATCCGGCTGATGGCGAAACCGGCGCCGGCCTTCTCCAGATGCACCTTGGCGGTGGTGTGGACGCGGGTCGGCGTGTGGCCGGCTTGGGCGAGCCCGGCCGACAGCGCCATGGAGAAGCAGCCGGCATGCGCCGCCGCGATCAGTTCCTCAGGGTTGGTGCCCTGGCCGTTCTCGAAGCGGGAGGGAAAGGAGTAGCTGCCTTCGAAGGCGCCGCTGCCCAGCCGCATCTTGCCGCTGCCCGATTTCAGGTCGCCGCGCCATTCGGCGTCCGATTGCCGCATCGCCATGGTGATGTCTCCCCTTGCTGGTCATGGTCGGACCGGCCCGCCGCATTGCGGGGACCGGTCGAGCCTGACCTAGGGCCATCGACCGCGGCGGCCAGCCGCATACTCCCTTCGCGTTGCCCTCGTGCCGTCGACTTTACAGCCAGTCGGGAACGCGCTCGGCCGCCAGCATCTCCTCCACCGTCGGGCGGGGGCGGATGACGGAGAAGCGGTCGCCGTTGACCAGCACCTCCGGCACCAGCGGCCGGCTGTTGTAGGTCGAGGCCATCACCGCGCCATAGGCGCCGGCCGACAGGAAGGCGACGAGGTCGTCGTCGGCCAGCGGAGGCAGCGGGCGCTGCACGGCGAAGGTGTCGCCGCTCTCGCACACCGGGCCGACCACGTCGTACGGCTCCTGTACCGCGCCGTCGGCCGGCTCCGCCACCGGGACGATGCCGTGATAGGCGTCGTACAGCGACGGGCGGATCAGGTCGTTCATCGCCGCATCGACGATGGCGAAGCGGCGGTGCAGTCCCTGCTTCACATAGATGACGCGGCTGACCAGGATGCCGGCGTTGCCGACCAGCGAGCGGCCCGGCTCCAGCGTGATGCGGCAGCCGAGATTGCCGGTGATGGAGCGCACCATCGCGGCATAGTCGGCCAGATCGGGCGGCGCCTCGTTCTTGTAGGTGATGCCCAGCCCGCCGCCGAGGTCGAGGCGCTGGATGTCGTGGCCGTCCTCGCGCAGCTGGTGCAGCAGGGCCGCGACCCGCTCGTAGGCCGCCCGGAAGGGGGCGAGGTCGGTCAGCTGCGAGCCGATATGGACGGCGATGGCGACCGGCTTGATGCCCGGCAGGGCCGCGGCGCGGCGGTAGATCTCGCGCGCGTGGTCATAGTCGATGCCGAACTTGTTCTCTTTCTTGCCGGTGGCGATCTTGGCGTGGGTCTTGGCGTCGACGTCCGGGTTGACGCGGAAGGCGATGGGAGCCTCCACGCCCATGGACGAGGCGATCTCGCTCAGCGCCTCCAGCTCCGGCACCGATTCGACGTTGATCTGGTGGATGCCGGCCTCCAGCGCGGCGCGCAGGTCGTCGCGGGTCTTGCCGACGCCGGAGAAGACGATGCGTTCCGCCGGGATGCCGCCGGCCAGCGCCCGCTTCATCTCGCCCACCGACACCACGTCGCCGCCGGCGCCCAGCCTGGACAGGGTGCGGATGACGGCGAGGTTGGAGTTGGCCTTCAGCGCATAGCACACCCCGGCATCCTGGCCGGCGAAGGCGCCGGCATAGGCGTTGTAGTGCGATTCCAGCGCCGCGGTGGAATAGAGGTAGAAGGGCGTGCCCACCTCCCGCGCCACATCTTCCAGAGATACGGATTCGGCGTGCAGAACGCCGTTGCGGTAGGCGAAGACGCTCATCGGGGAACCATTCGGCGAACCGGTGCGGGCGGTCATGGGAACTGGACTCCGGAACCGGCCGGCTTACCGGGCTTCGGGTCCATCGAGGGGTTGGGGTAGGTGCGGGGGAAGGGATCGACCTGACCCTCCGGCACCGGGCTGTCGACCGCCTTCGGCTTCTTGCCGCAGCCGGCCAGCGCCAGGGCGCCGGCCAGGGCGAGGATGGCCAGGGTGAGGCTGCGGTTCACAGGAAACGCTCCCGGGCGGCCTTCACCGCCTCCTGCACGCGGACGGGGGCCGGGCCGCCGAAGCTGGTGCGGCTGTTCAGCGACGCCTCGATGCTCAGCGCCGGATAGACGGCTTCGGTGATGCGCGGCTCGATGGCCTGCAACTCTTCCAGCGTCAGGTCGGTCAGGCCGACGCGGCGGTCCTCCGCCGCCTTCACGGCACGGCCGGTGACGTGGTGCGCCTCGCGGAAGGGCATGTTCAGCTCCCGCACCAGCCAGTCGGCGAGGTCGGTGGCGTTCAGGAAGCCGCGGTCGGCCGCCTCGCGCATCGCCGGGACGTTCGGCTGCATGTCGCGCACCATGCCTTCCATGGCGGCGATGCAGAGCGCCAGCGTGTCGTCGGCCTCGAACACCGGCTCCTTGTCTTCCTGCATGTCCTTCGAATAGGCCAGCGGCAGGCCCTTCATTGCGATCAGCAGGCTGTTCAGGCTGCCGATCACCCGGCCGGCCTTGGCGCGCACCAGCTCCGCCGCGTCCGGGTTCTTCTTCTGCGGCATGATGGAGGAGCCGGTGGTGAAGGCGTCCGTCAGCTTGATGAAGCGGAACTGGGCCGAGCACCAGATCACGATCTCCTCGGCGAAGCGCGACAGGTGCATGGCGCAGATCGACGCCGCCGACAGGTATTCCAGCGCGAAGTCGCGGTCGGACACCGCGTCCAGCGAGTTGGCGGTCGGCCGGTTGAAGCCCAGCGCCTCCGCCGTCATGAAGCGGTCGATGGGGTAGGGGGTGCCGGCCAGAGCCGCCGAGCCGAGCGGGCATTCGTTCAGCCGGCAGCGGGCGTCGCGGAAGCGGCTGCGGTCGCGCCCGAACATCTCGACATAGGCCAGCAGGTGGTGGGCGAAGCTGATCGGCTGCGCCGCCTGCAGGTGGGTGAAGCCGGGCATCACCGTTTCGGTGTGCTGCTCCGCCAGGTCGATCAGCGCGGTCTGCAGGGCGGTCAGGCCGGCGATGGTGCGGTCGATGGCGTCGCGCACCCACAGCTTGAAGTCGGTCGCCACCTGGTCGTTGCGCGAGCGGCCGGTGTGCAGGCGCTTGGCCGGTTCGCCGATCAGTTCGGCCAGCCGGGCCTCCACATTCATGTGGATGTCCTCCAACTCCACCTTGAAGGTGAAGGCGCCGGCGTCAATCTCTGCTTTCACGCGGTCGAGGCCGTCGATGATGGCGTCGGCGTCGGCCTGGGTTATGATGCCCTGCTTGGCCAGCATCGCGGCATGGGCCTTCGACCCGGCGATGTCCTGGTCGGCGAGCCGCTTGTCGAAGCCGATGGAGGCGTTGATCTTCTCCATGATGGCGGCGGGACCGCGTGCGAATCGCCCGCCCCACATCTGGCTGGCGGCGGGTGCGGCGGCGGAATTCGGCGGGGTCTGATCGGCGCTCATGGGGACGTATACCGGGGCATTCGGGTGAAGGGGAGCGAGGAAGCGTGAGTATGCGGACTTTGGCGGCCGTCGCAACGGTTTGTGTGTGCATGGCCGGGGCCG
This sequence comes from uncultured Azospirillum sp., assembly GCA_965650625.1. Lineage (GTDB taxonomy): Bacteria > Pseudomonadota > Alphaproteobacteria > Azospirillales > Azospirillaceae > Azospirillum. The sequence continues at coordinate 21,860 of CBFGPE010000050.1, forward strand.
GCCTGTGGTGGAGCGCCGGCGCGGCGCCTGCCGCTCCTGAGGTGGTGCGGCTGGGCGCGCCGGACGCGCCGTCGGGCGGCGTCACGCATGTCGCCTCCACCGGCGCCGACAAGCTGGAGAAGTTCAAGGGGGCGGAGCCGAAGCCGATGCCGCCGCTGTCCTTCGTCGATGCCGAGGGGCGGCGGGTCGATCTGGCCGATTTCAAGGACCGGGTGATCCTGCTGAACCTGTGGGCGACCTGGTGCGGGCCCTGCGTGAAGGAAATGCCGTCGCTCGACCGCCTGCAGGGCCAGCTGGGCGGCGACGCCTTCCAGGTGGTGGCGCTGTCGCTGGACCGCGGCGGCCGGACGGCGGTGGAGCCTTTCTATAAGAAGACGGGGGTTGAGCATCTGACGGTGTTCCTCGATCCCGGATCGGAGTCGATGAAGACGCTGTCCTTGCGCGGCCTGCCCACGACGATCCTGGTCGATCCGGAAGGGCGCGAGCTTGGCCGCGTCGAAGGGGCGGTGGAGTGGGATTCGCCGGAGGTCGTCGCCTTCCTGCGCCAGTTCCTTGGGCATGGTGGCGGGCCGGCGCGCGACCGCGGCGGCGTGATGAAGACCGGCGGCTGACGATCCTGTGGCCTTGGGGTAGAGTGCGGCGATGACGTTCCGCCTGTCCCGAGCCCTTCCATGATGCAACCCGCCGCTTCCGGCCCCAAGCGCTACACCATCGGTCCCGGCATCGTGATGATGCGGCAGGGGGAGCGCGCCGACCGGGCGTGGCTGATCGAATCCGGCGAGCTGGAGGTGCTGCTGACCCTGCCGGACGGCGGCACCCGGCGGCTGAGCGTCGTCGGCAAGGGGGCGGTGGTCGGCGAAATGGCGCTGATCGACGATGGCGAGCGCAGCGCCACTGTGCGGTCGCTGACCGAGGTGTCGTGCGTCGAGGTGACGCGGGAGGCATTCCAGGGCTTGCTGAAGCGCAGTCCGCCACTGGCGTCGTTCCTGCTGCAGAGCCTGATCGCCGCCATCCGCCGCGACTATGGCCTGCCGGCGGTCGAACGCTACGGCAATGCGGTGGATTTCCGCTCCACCAACTCCTTTCAGAAGGTGGTCGATCGCCGGATGATCCGTGAGGGGCACGTCTTCTTCGGCCCCAATGAGCCGGTGAACGCCGCCTACCTGATCCAGTCCGGCCGCGTGGCGCTCCGTCCCGGCCGCGGCACGCTGGGCGACGACATCGCGACGCTCGGGCCCGGCCGGCTGTTCGGCGAGATCTATCTGCTGACCGGGCGCCAGCCCGACGTCACCGCCGTGGCGGTCGCCGGCGGCATCTGCGAGGTCATCGACAAGCGCAGCTTCGAGGACGCGGTGATGGCGATGCCGCCGATCCTGAAATCGCTGGCCCGCATCTACATCGCCCAGCTGACGAAGAAGGCGGCCGCTCCCGCTGGCTCGCCCCCGTCTGCCGAGAAGGCCGGCTGACACTGGGATGCGACTTGGCGCTGGATTTGCCGGGGCTTCTGGTGGAAAACAGCGCCTTCGCGATTTTTGCGGCGCTCCGGCCCCATCGGGAGGCGTGCGCCATTCAGGGAGACAGCATGTTCACTGCCGCCAGCTTCCGCGTCGGCGACCGCGTGACGATCCGCAGCGGCCAGTCCATTCCGCAATCCATCGCCACGGTGGAACGCTACAAGGAGGGCGGGCGCTGCATGATCCTGTCCGACGGCAGCGAATGGCGCGCCGACGGGCGGCGCCAGTGGGGGTTCCGCGGCAGCTACTACAAGGGTCCGGTGGTGGAGCCGTTCGAGGCCGGCGACGACGAGTTCATCGCCCGCCGCCGCGCCATCGGCGCCATCCGCAAGTTCGGCGACGGCCTGACCATGGACTCCCCGCTGACCACCGAGGCGCTGCAGCGGATTCTGGAGGCGGTGGATCGGGAGAAGGCGGCGGCCGGCAAGCAGGGGTGATACCTCACCCCGCCAGCGTCATGCCCATTTCCCAGAAATCGGCTTCCAGCCGGCAGGCCTGACGGAAGACGGTCAGCAGACGGGGGAAGCGCGCTTCCGTCATCCCGTCCGCCGCCAGCCGGTCGAGGTTCTCCCGCGCCGCCTGCGCCACCTCCTGATAGGCCTCGCCGGCATATTCGGCGATCCAGACGCGGTAGGGGTTGGAGTCGTCCAGCGCGCCGGGCAGCGCGGCCAGCCGGCGGCCGATCTCGGCATAGCCGATGACGCAGGGGCTGAGCGCCACATGCAGGTCCAGCAGGTCGCCGCGCAGGCCGGTTTCCAGCACATAGCGGGTGTAGGCCATCGTCGCCTTGGCCTCCGCCGCCTGTTCCAGCTCGGCGGCCGGCAGGCCCCAGCCGGCGCACAGGCCGACATGCAGGTCCATCTCCACGTCGAGAATCGCCTTTAGGCCGTTCAGCGACGCCCGCATCTCGCGCAGGTCGCGGCCCTTGTAGATGGCGAGCGCGTAGGCGCGGGCGAAATGGATCAGGAACAGGTAGTCCTGCACCAGATAATGCCGGAAGCACGCCTGCGGCAGCGTGCCGTCGCCCATCCCGCGCACGAAGGCGTGGTCGACATAGGCCGACCAGTCCGGCCGCGCCTCGGCGACGAGCCGGTCGAACAGGTCGGGGCTGCGGGTGTGGGCGGTCATGGCTGTGGTCTCCGATGCGGCTGACGGGAGTGGGCGGACACTCTACCCGCTATTCGCCGGTTTGCAGCAAGGCTCCGCGCACCCGTGCCCGATGGAAGGCGTACAGGAACACGGCGATCCCGCCCGCCATGTAGACCACGTTCAGCCCGACCGCCCAGGCCAGATGGTCCCAGCGCAGGACGCCGTCGAACACCAGCGCCCGCATGCCCTCGAACACATGGGCCGACGGCAGGGCCAACGACACCGGCTGGAGCCAGGCCGGCAAGACCGACACCGGGTAATAGACGGCGCTGACCGGGGCCAACATGAAGACGACGATCCAGGCCAGCCCCTCCGCCCCCATGCCGTAGCGCAGGATCAGCGCGACGATCAGCAGACCCAGCGACCAGCCCAGCACGATCAGGTTGGCGAAGAAGGCGGCCAGCGGCAGGCCCAGCGCGTAAACCGAATAGCCGAAGAAGGGAATCGCCAGCGCCGTTGCCGGCAGCACGCCGATCAGGGTGCGCAGCAGGCTCATGGTCATCAGCGCCGTCACCCATTCGCCGGGGCGCAAGGGGCTGACGAACAGATGGCCCAGGTTGCGCGACCACATCTCTTCCAGAAAGGAGATGGAGACGCCGAGCTGGCCGCGGAACAGCACGTCCCACAGCAGCACCGCGCTGACCAGCACGCCGGCGCCCTGCGCCACCCAGCCGCTGCCGCCGCCGTTGGTCGAGGCCATGAACTGGTTGATGTAGCCCCACAGGATCATCTGCATGGTCGGCCAATAGGCCAGTTCCAGGATGCGCGGCCAGGACCCGCGCAGCAGATACCAGTAGCGCAGCACCATGGCGCCGACCCGGCGCAGCGAGAAGTCGGCACGCGGAATCGCCACCTCATTCGGCTGCATCGGCGGTCTCCCCGGTGAGGATGCGGCCATCGGAGTCAACGCCGTCGGACGCGCGGGCGATGTCGAGGAACACCTCCTCCAGCGTCTGGCGGCCATAGCGGGCGACCAGGGCGGACGGAGCGCCGCGGTCGACGATCCGCCCCTGCCGCATCATCAGCACGCTGTCGCACAGCCGCTCCACCTCCAGCATGTTGTGGGAGGCAAGCAGGATGGTGGCGCCGGTGCGGGCGCGGTACCGCTCAAGATATGTCCGGATCCAGTCGGCGGTGTCGGGGTCGAGCGAGGCCGTCGGCTCGTCCAGCAGCAGAAGCTCCGGGTCGTTCAGCAAAGCTTTCGCAAGGGCAACCCGGGTTTTCTGCCCCGCCGACAGCCCGCCGGAGGGGCGATCGAGAAAACGCGACAGGTCAAGATGCTCGGCCAATTCTTGGACGCGCTTTTTGACGCATGTCAAACCGTAGAGGTGGGCATAGACGGTAAGGTTCTCCCGCACCGTCAATCGATGGGGCAGCTCGACGTAGGGGGAGGAGAAGTTCATGCGCGGAAGCACGGCATGCCGGTGGCGCGCCATGTCGACGCCCAGGATCTCCACCGTCCCGGCCGTCGGCAGCAAAAGCCCCAGCAGCATCGAGATGGTCGTCGTCTTGCCCGCCCCGTTGCCGCCGAGAAGGCCGGTGACGCTGCCGCGCGGCACGGTGAAGGCGATGGCGTCGACCGCCGTCACGTCCCGTCCGTCCGGAGTCGGGAAGCGCTTGGTCAGCCCGTCCGCCCGGATGGCGGGCGATAAGGCGGTCGAAGGACGGGACGTCATGGTTGGCTCGGTCATGATCTGCTCGGGCATGCGCACAGAATATGGCGGCGTCCGCCGCAACCGCCAGGGGCATGGATCATGGTGACGATGGCCAGCGCGCTGACCGCGCCGATCCCGGTCGCTCCGCCGCCGCCGCAATGGGCGCAGCCGGACGGCCGCATCACGTTGCGCACGCTGATCCTGATCCGCTGGGTCGCGGTGCTGGGGCAGCTTGCCGCGGTGACCTTCGTCAATCTCGGGCTGGGCTTCCCGCTGCCGCTGGGGCCGGTGCTGGCCGCCATCAGCGCGTCGGCCCTGCTGAACGTGGTGGCGATGGCCCAGCGCGGCGGCCGGCTGCGGCTGGCCGACCGCGACGCCGCGCTGTATCTCAGCTACGACATGCTGCAGCTGACGCTGCTGCTCTATCTGACCGGCGGGTTGAGCAACCCCTTCGCCATCCTGCTGCTGGCGCCGATGACCGTGGGCGCGGCCATTCTGTCGCGCTACAGCACGGTGCTGCTGACCGGGCTGAACCTGATCTGCCTGACCGCGCTCGCCCTCTGGCACTTCCCGCTGCCGTGGGAGGAGCCGGTGCGTTCGATGGCGCCGCTCTATGCCTTCGGCGTCTGGTTGTCGCTGTCGGTGTCGTCGGTCTTCATCGCCGGCTATGTCTTCCGCGTCGCCGCCGAGGCGCGGCGCTTCGCCGACGCGCTGGCCGCCTCGCAGGTGGCGCTTGCCCGCGAACAGCGGCTGGGCGCGCTGGGTGCCCTCGCTGCTGCCGCCGCGCACGAGCTGGGCTCACCGCTCGGCACCATCGCCGTGGTGGCGAAGGAACTGGCGCGCGACCTGCCGCCGGACAGCCCCTATGGCGAGGATGTCGAGCTTCTGCAGAGCCAGGTGATGCGCTGCCGCGAGATCCTGGCCGATTTGGCGCGCAAGCCGGAGGCCGACGGCGGCGACCCGTTCGAACGGCTGCCGCTGACCACGCTGATCGAGGCCGCCGCCGCGCCGCACCGTCTCGGCCACATCGACTTCATCGTCGAACCCCATCCGGTCGGCGAGGCGGAGGAACCCTTCCTGCGCCGCAGCCCGGAGATCATCCACGGCATCGGCAACTTCATCCAGAACGCCCACCAGTTCGCCCGCCACAAGGTGACGGTCGCCGCCGCCTGGGATGGGCGCGGCGTCACCATCACGGTGATGGACGACGGTCCGGGCTTCCCGCCCCACCTGCTGGGCCGTATCGGCGAGCCGTACCTGTCGGTGCGCGGCGAACGCTCCGGCCCGAAGGGGCAGACGGGCGGCGGCCATATGGGGCTGGGCATCTTCATCGCGCAGACGCTGCTGGAAAAGACCGGCGCGACCGTGCGCTACGCCAACAATCCGCCGGCCGGCGCTCCGCCCGCCGACCACATCGCCGGCGGGCATGCCAACCAGGGCGGAACGGGCGCGCGGATTTCCGTGCGCTGGAAGACCATCAACGCCAAGAAATGAGGTTTCACGGTGGACACCCTCAAAACAACCGATGACCTGCTGTCGGGCGATGCCGTCAAACTGACATTCACTGGCGACGTCACCCGCAGCCTCCTGATCGTCGACGACGACGCCCCCTTCCGCACGCGGCTGGCCCGGGCCATGGAAAAGCGCGGCTTCAACGTCGTCGCCGTCGACTGCGTCCAGCTCGGCATCGAGGTGGCGCAGGAATCCGCCCCCGCCTTCGCGGTGGTCGACCTGCGGCTGGGCGACGGCAATGGGCTGGACGTGGTGTCGGCCCTGCGCGACGCCCGCCCCGACGCCCGCGTCGTCATGCTGACCGGCTACGGCAACATCGCCACCGCCGTCGCCGCGGTGAAGGCCGGCGCCGTCGATTACCTGCCCAAGCCGGCCGATGCCGACGCGGTGGAATCGGCGCTGCTGGCCGACGGCCGGCCGCTGCCGCAGCCGCCGGAAAACCCGATGTCGGCCGACCGCGTCCGCTGGGAACACATCCAGCGCGTCTTCGAACAGTGCGACCGGAACGTCTCCGAGACCGCGCGCCGCCTGAAGATGCACCGCCGCACCCTGCAGCGCATCCTGAACAAGCACGCCCCGCGCGCCTGACTATCCGCGGCTTTGGCGAGAAACGCGAACGGCCCGCCCCGGATAAGGAGCGGGCCGTTCGCATGTCCAGCCGCGGCGCCGGTCAGGCGGTGCGGTCTTCCGTCCGGCAGGTCTTGATGCCCAGCAGCGTGTAGGCCGGGCAGAAGCCGACGACTGCCGTCAGCAGCGGCACCAACCCGACCAGTCCCCACAGGGTCTGCGGCCCAACGACGGTCAGCGAAATCAGGATCAGCCCGACGATGGCGCGCAACGCGCGATCCACCGGGCCCATGTTGCGGCAATTCATGGCGGCACCTGTTATGGATGAACAGTACCGTCTGCTTTACATCCCGGCCATTGGCCCGTCTGTGATTGAGTCACGCTGGGACGCGCCGTCTCTAGTTTGACCACACACCGTGTGTCGGCGGAGCCGGCCCGTCTTCAAGAAATTCGATCATTCTTCTTTCAATCCGCAGCAGCACCTCACGGGCCGGCAGACTGTGGCATTCACGGCTGTGGTCGCGGATCTGTCTGATCGCGGTGACGGTGGCGGATTCCTGACGGTGCGGCATGACGCAATCCCCCGTCCAAAAGACATATTGATGATATACCCTTTAGCTTATCCTGTGTAGCCAAAAAATACGTATACCTTACAATTTGTCTCGCGCCTGAAATCATGATGCGCATTTATCCAGCGCCAGCAGGGCCGCCGGGTCGAGCACCTGGATGCGGCCACGCGACAGGGACACGAAACCGCGGCGCTCGAACTCCTTCAATTGCCGGCTCACCACCTCGCGCGCGGTGCCCAGCTCCACCGCCAGCGCCTGGTGGGTGGTGTCCAGTCCGCCGGTCTCGTCGCGGCGGTCGGCCAGGAAGCGGGCGAGCCGCAGGTCGACGCGGCCGAAGGCGACCTCCTCGATCAGCATCATCATGCCGGTCAGCCGGTTGCCGAAGGACGCGAAGACGAAGTCGCGGAAGGCGGCGGAGCGTGCGACCAGATCGTGGAAGGGGCCGGCCGCCAGTGCCACCGCGTCGATGTCGGTCTCAGCCACCGCCTCGGCGCTATAGGGCTTGTCGGTCAGCAGGCAGGCGGTGGTGACGATGCAGGTCTCGCCGCGGCCGACGCGGTACAGCACGATTTCGCGCCCGGTCTCCGACGCCATCTGCACCCGAACCGCACCGTCGAGAACCATCATGAAGGTGTGACAACGGTCGCCGGCGCGGAACAGGACGGTTCCACGCGGAACGTTCACCCGGCGCCCGGCGTTGCCGAGAAGGGTCGCCGAATCCTGGTCCAGCTTCGCCAGCGTTGGGAAAAGTGCGGGGATTTCCGCGGCCAAGCCGGTGCGATCGAACGTCATGGAACCTGTCCTTCCGAGTAACCCCTATTATCTCCTCTCCGGCATCGATGGTCCATACTGCACTGCAACAGGGTCAGGAAGGCTACCCACTGCGCGCCCATTGCTCGCCTCATGCACTGGATGGCCGATGCAACGGCTGGACTAACACTGCGTTTCAGCCAATCGGACGAACCGCCGAGCCTGCCCGCCGGACAGCATCAGCTGCCCGGAATGGAGGATCGGGCTAACGGACGGTCCTATGGCCGCGCTTCTGGTCGTTACGCGAGGAGGACCCTTTGGCCACCCAGGAACTTCAGGAACAACCCCGACGCAATACCCCTGAGTCTCGGCGGGGCTCCGGTTCCGCCTCCCCCGGAATCTCCTACGATCTGTCGGCCAGCGCCGCCAGCGCCGTGCGCCGGACAACCGGCCTGCTGCGCCGGCACAAGCTGCTGATCGGCACGGTGATCGTGCTCGGCACCGGGCTGGCGGCCCTGATCGCCTTCCGGATGACGCCGCTCTACACCGCCGAAACCCTGATCATGGTCGAGCACCGCAAGAACACCGTCCTGAATTTCGAGGGCGTGGTGTCCGACATGACCCCCGACATCAGCGCGCTGCAGAGCGAGGTCGCGATCCTGAAGTCGCCGGCCTTTGCCGAAAAGGTGGTGGCGAAGCTGAAGCTGATGAACGATCCGGAGTTCAATTCGGCGCTGCGTCCGCCGCCCCCCGGATGGCTCGCCGCGTTGAATCCGCGCAACTGGATCCCCGACAGCTGGAAGAGCGGCGGCACCGTGCCGCTGTCGCCGGAGGAGGTCGAGCGCAACCAGATGACCTCGGTGGTCAACGCCGTGCTCGACAACACCTCGGTCCGGCCGCAGGGACGCTCCTACGTCATCGCCGTCAGCTTCGACAGCGAGGACCCGCGCAAGGCGTCGCTGGTCGCCAACACCATGGCCGACCTTTATCTGGTCGACCAGTTGGACGAGAAGTTCAAGGCGTCCAAGCGCGCCACGCAGTGGCTGGAGGAACGGCTGGCCGACCTGCGCAAGGAGGCGCAGACCACCGGCGACGCGGTGGAGAAGTACCGCACCGAGCATGGCCTGACCACCTCGTCCAACAACGAGAGCACGGTTGTCGGCCAGCAGCTGAGCCAGCTCAATACCGACTATATCCTGGCCCGCACCAAGCGGCAGGAGGCGGAAACCAAGCTGCGCGACGTCACCGCGATGGCGAATTCGCCGCGCGGCGCCTCGGCGGTCGGCGACGTGCTGGGCTCCCCGCTGATCCAGGCGCTGCGCGAGCGTGAGGTCGACCTGCAGCGGCAGATCGCCGACGCCACCAACCGCTACGGTTCCAAGCACCCGATGCTGCAGGCCCTGCAGAGCCAGCTGCGCGACCTGCAGAGCCAGATCAAGGCGGACGTCGGCAAGATCGTCGCCAACCTGAGCAACGAGGTCGAACTGGCGAAGGGCCGTGAGCAGGCGCTCAAGGCCAGCCTGGATCAGGCCGAGGCCAAGCAGAACCAGCAGCAGCAGGCGACCGTCGGCCTGCGCACGCTGGAACGCGATGCCAGCACCGCCCAGGCGATGTACGAATCCCTGCTGACCCGCTCGCAGCAGATCGCGGCGCAGACCGACATGCGCCAGCCCGATGCCCGCGTGGTGTCGGAGGCGGCGATCCCGCTCGACCCGTCGCAGCCCAACCGCAAGCTGATCCTGCTGCTGGCGCTGGTGGCGTCGGGCACGCTGGGCGTGCTGCTGGCCATGCTGCGCGAACGGGCCGACGGCGGTTTCCGCAGCCCGCACCAGTTCGAACTGGCGACCGGCGTGCGCAGCCTGGGCATCGTGCCGCGCATCCCGCGCTTCGGCGGCTCGCCGGCCGCCTATGTGGTCGACAAGCCGATCTCCGCCTTCGCGGAATCGATGCAGAACTTGCGCACCTCGCTGCTGCTCGCCAATCCGGACGGGCGGCACCGGGTGATCCTGTTCAGCTCCTCGGTTCCGGGCGAGGGCAAGAGCTCCGTCGCCGCGGCCTTCGCCCGCACCTGCGCCAATGCCGGCCAGCGGACGATCCTGGTCGATTGCGACCTGCGGCGGAAGAGCCTGCACGAGATGCTGGGCCTGTCCAACAACCGTGGCCTGTCGGAGGTGCTTGCCGGCACCGCGGCTCTGGAGGACGCGATCCAGATCGATCCGCGCACCGGGCTGCACGTCATCGTCGCCGGCCATGGTCCGTCGCTGCCGCAGGATGCCCTGGGGTCGTCTGCCATGCACCAGCTGCTGTCGCGCCTGTCGGTCAACTACGACCGCATCGTGCTGGATTCGCCGCCGGTGCTGGCGGTGTCGGAAGGCAAGCTGCTGGCGGCGCTCGCCGATCAGACCGTCTTCATCGTTCGCTGGGGCATGACCAAGCGGGGCACCGCGATGGCCGGCCTGAAGGAAGTGATCGAAGCCGGCGGCGATGTGGTGGGTGTCCTGTTCAGCCAGGTCGATACCCGCCGCCATGCCCAATACGAGTTCCCGGACAGCGGCCGCTACCACGGCTACCGCCGCTACTACGCGAACTGAGCCTCACTCTCCCGCCCCGAAAGGGCGGGAGATGAGTTTTTGCGCCGTGCAACGTGACGTTTTGAACCACTGAAGAGCCCATGAATGTCGGCTGGACACCGCATCTTCCGGAACATCCGCGCCCTTGCCGCCGCCAAAATGGCGACGATGGCGAGCGGGCTGGTCACCGCGGCCTGGACCGCCCGTGTGCTGGGCCCGGACAGTTTCGGCGTGCTGGGCTTCGGCACCTCGCTGATGGCCTATGCGGCGCTGTTCGTGAACATGGGCCTGTCCACCTACGCCATCCGCGAGATCGCCCGTGACCGCGAGCAGGCGGCCGAATTGTCGGAGCATGTGCTGACCCTGCGCACCGTGCTGGCGCTGGTGGTGGGCGCCATCTATGCCGCCTTCATCCTTTCCCTGGATAAGCCAATGGAGGTGAAGGCGGTTCTTCTGGTGCAGGCGGTCCAGCTGCTTGGGAACGCCCTGGTGCTCGACTTTGTTTATCAGGCGACCGAGAAGATGGGGGTGATCGCGACGCGCGAGATCGGCACCTCCATCGGCTCGATGCTTCTCGTCTTTCTGCTGGTGCGTGGGCCTGAGGACGCCATCACTGCAGCCGCCATCACCGGCGGGTCGATCACCGTCAATGCGCTGGTGATGATCGGCCGGTTCCGCCGCGATTTCGGCACGTTGCGCCCGCGGGTCGACCTGAAGGTCTGGCGCGAGATCCTGACGGCGGCGACGCCGATGGCGGTCGGCGTCTTCGCCTGGGCGATCTTCACCCATCTGGACGTGGTGATGCTGGGCTTCCTGGCCCCGCACACCGAGGTCGGCTGGTACAGCGCGGCGGTGAAGATCCAGACCCTGGCCAATCTGGTCGGCAACATCGTGATGAACGCCTTCCTGCCGCAGCTGGCGGCGGCCTATGGCGAGCTGGGGCCGATGCGCGACCGGATGCGGGCCTATGCCTCCGTCATGCTGGCGGTCGGCGGACTGGTCATCGCCGGCGGCCTAGCCCTGGCGCCGTCCATCCTGGGCACGCTGTTCGGCGATGCCTACGCCCCGGCGACGCTGGCCCTGCGGCTGCTGATGCTGGCCTCGGCGGTGGTCTACGCAAACATGATCCTGGGCAATCCGCTGCTCGTCTGGCACCGGCAGACCGGCTACATGGTCGCCATGCTGTCGGGCGGCGCCCTGAACGCCGGGCTGAACATCTGGTGGATCCCGCGCTACGGCATCGAGGGAGCCGCGATGGCGACCTTCACCGCGGAGCTGGCCGCCACGGTCGCCATCGCCTGGATCCACCGGCAGACGGTCGGCGAGCTGTATGGCGGGATCGCGGCGAAGGCGCTGCTGTGCGCCGGCGCCGCCGTCGCAGCGGCCCTGGCACTCGACCAGTTCGCCGCTCCGCTGTTCGACCGGATGCCGGCGCTGGTGGATTTCGTCATCGGCAGTGTGGCGATGATCGCGGTCTATGCGGCCATGGCGGTGCTGACGGGACTGGTACAGCTGAAGCGGTTGCGCCGTCTGACCAGCGCCACGGCCTGAGAGGGGCGGGTCGTGGCAGGGCGGGTGGATGCAACCCTCAATTCCGCAATGCCGGGCCGATCCATGCCGGTAGCTGAAGCAGATTGCGCCTATTGCACCACTTTCGAACGTCTCTGTTGGTGCCTCCAAGCATTCATTTGGCGCCGGCGAGGGTTAGTACTCTTAATACGTCGGTGATCGGCAATCATAGTCTTTTCATCCGACGGTGATTTCTGAAACACTTCGCGCTGCACAACGCCGGAAACGGGGTACTTCATCGTCACGGCGAAGTCACAACAATAAAACAATTTCGAATTTCGAGGTTTCTCCGTCTGCATCCTTGCCAGCAGGGCAGGGCAGTCGGGGCGTCTCCAAACTCTCGGCAACCCGCCGCCGGTGGCGGGGCCTCAGCAAACGGCAGGAGCGACGATGCTTCCCAAGACTTTTTCCGATCGTAACGTCTGCGTCCTCGGGCTCGGCTATGTCGGCCTGACGCTGGCGGTGGCGATGGCGGACGCCGGCTTCCAGGTGCATGGGGTCGAGGTGCGGCAGGACGTGCTCGACAAGCTCGGCCAGGGCAACCCGCACTTCCACGAACCGGGCCTGACGGAGAAGCTGCGCCACGTCATCTCGCGTGGCCGCTTCACCTTCAGCCGCAATCAGGCCGATTGCAGCAACGCCAGCGTCTTCATCATCACGGTCGGCACGCCGCTGAGCAAGGACGGCCGGGTCCGCACCGACATGATCGAGGCGGCGACCCGTCAGGTCGCCAGCTGCCTGCATGACGGCGATCTGGTCATCCTGCGCTCCACCGTGAAGCTGGGCACCACCCGCAACATCGTGGCGCCGATCCTGCGCGCCACCGGCAAGCAGTTCGACATCGCCTTCTGCCCGGAACGCACGCTGGAAGGGCAGGCTCTGCTGGAGCTGAACCAGCTGCCGCAGATCGTCGGGGCGGAGAGCATGGACGTCGCCACCCGCGCGGCGCAGATCTTCGGCTTCCTGACGCCGACCACCGTCAAGGTCTCCACCCTGGAGACGGCGGAGCTGATCAAGCTGGTCGACAACACCTACCGCGACGTCACCTTCGCCTTCTCCAACGAGATCGCCAAGCTGTGCAACGCCATGGAGATCTCGGCGGTCGAGGTGGCGCGTGCCGGCAAGCTGGGCTATCCGCGCACCAACCTGCCGCTGCCCGGCCCGGTCGGCGGTCCCTGCCTGGAGAAGGACCCCCACATCCTGATCGAGGCGGCGCGCGAGGTCGGCGTCGACATGGCGATCACCGCCGCCGGCCGTCTGGTCAACGAAAGCCAGCCGATCGAGGTCGCCGACTTCCTCGGCAAGCTCGCCAATTCGATGCAGGGCTTCCCGCAGGCGCCGACCATCAGCCTGATGGGCCTCGCCTTCAAGGGCCGGCCGGCGACCGACGACCTGCGCGGCACCATGGCCAAGCCGGTGCTGGAGGAGCTGCGCCAGCGCTTCCCCACCGCCCGCCTGCGCGGCTTCGACGCGGTGGTGCGGCCGGACGACATCCGCTCTTTCGGGCTGGAGCCGGCGGCCAACATGGCCGAGGCGGTGTCCGGCGCCAATCTGGCGGTCATCCTGAACAACCACCCGGTCTTCACCTCTATGCCGCTGCCCGATCTGGCCCAGCGGATGGACCGTCCGGGCGTGATCTACGACTTCTGGAACAACTTCAACAGCCGCGATGTCGACCTGCCGGAAGGCACGGCCTACGTGGCTCTCGGCAGCCATGGCGCCGCCCGCTACGCGCATGTGGCCTGACGGCTTCGGGCCTCGAAGAGGAATTTGACCGACATGAAACACTATCTCGTCACCGGCGGCAGCGGCTTCATCGGCGCCGCCCTGGTCCACCGGCTGGTCCGTGACGGCCACCGCGTCCGCGTTCTGGACGACAACTCGCGCGGGCACACCGGGCGGCTGGCCGGCGTGCTGGACGATGTCGAATTCGTCCAGGGCGATATCCGCGACGGGGCTGCCGTGCGCGAGGCGGTGCGCGGCGTCGACGGCGTGCTGCATCTGGCCGCCGTCAACGGCACCAAGCATTTCTACGAGAAGCCGGAGGTGGTTCTGGACGTCGGCGTGCGCGGCATGCTGAACGTGCTGGACGCCTGCCGCGCCGACGGCGTGGGCGACCTCGTCGTCGCGTCCTCCTCCGAGGCCTACCAGACCCCGCCGATGGTGCCGACGCCGGAGGACGTGCCGCTGGTGGTGCCGGACGTGCTGAACGCCCGCTACAGCTATGGCGGCTCCAAGCTGATCTCGGAGCTGCTGGCGATCAACTGGGGCCGCAGCGGCTTCGACCGCGTGGCGATCTTCCGCCCGCACAACGTCTACGGCCCCGACATGGGCTGGGAGCATGTGGTGCCGGAATTCTCCCGCCGCGCGGTGGAGGCCATCGCCAGCCACCCGAGCGGGGCGGTGCCCTTCAAGATCCAGGGTGACGGCCGCCAGACCCGCGCCTTCGTCCATATCGACGATGCCATCGACGGCATCGTGACGGTGGTCGACAAGGGCGAGCATCTCGGCATCTACCACATCGGCAACCCGGAGGAGGTCACCATCGCCGACCTCGCCCGGCAGACGGTGGCCTGCCTCGGCCGCGAGGCCCAGGTGATGCCGGGTCCCGCCGCTCCCGGCGGCACCGACCGCCGCAGCCCCGACATCGCCAAGCTGACCGCGCTGGGCTTCACCCCGCGCATCCCGCTCTCCGCCGGTCTGCCCGGCGTGGTCGAGTGGTACGCCGAGCGCGCGCGGGCGGACCTGGGGCGCATGGGGCAGGCGGCGGAGTAGGGCGTCGCTGAATTGCCCCCTCCCTAACCCTCCCCCTCTTCGAGGGAGAGGGGACTGCCGCTGCCCTTTGAAAGGACTGCAGCAAGCGTTCTACCCCCTCTCCCGCGATCGGACCGGCCTTTGGCCGGCCGAGGGCGGGAGAGGGATGGGGAGGGGGCAAAAGCCTTCCACCCCCAAGACACCTCTTCATCAGGAGACGGCCCGCATGGACCGCAACAGCCGTATCTTCGTCGCCGGCCACCGGGGACTCGTCGGGTCCGCCATTCTGCGGCGGCTGACCGAGGCCGGGCACACCGACCTCGTGATCCGCGACCGGTCGCAGCTCGACCTGACCGATCAGGCGGCGGTGCGCGCCTTCTTCGACCGCGAGGGGATCGAGCATGTGATCCTGGCTGCGGCGAAGGTGGGCGGCATCCTCGCCAACGACCGCTTCGGCGGCGACTTCATCCGCGACAATCTGCTGATCCAGAACAACGTCATCGACGCCGCCTGGCGCGCCGGCGTGAAAAAGCTGCTGTTCCTCGGCTCCTCCTGCCTCTACCCGAAGCATGCCGAACAGCCGATCAAGGAGGAGGCGCTGCTGTCCGGCCCGATGGAGCCGAGCAACAAGCCCTACGCCGTCGCCAAGATCGCCGGCATCACCATGTGCCAGGCCTACCGGCGCCAGTACGGCTTCAACGCCATCTGCGCCATGCCGTCCAACCTGTACGGCCCCGGCGACCATTTCGATCCGGAGACCTCGCACGCGCTGCCGGGCATGATCCGCCGCTTCCACGACGCCAAGCTGGCGGGCGACCCGACCGTCACCCTGTGGGGCACCGGCAAGCCGCGGCGCGAGTTCCTCTATGTCGACGACATGGCGGACGCCTGCCTGCATCTGATGGATCATTACGACAGCGAGGAGATCATCAATGTCGGCCCCGGCGACGACATCGCCATCGCCGACCTCGCCGCCCTGATCCGCGACACCGTCGGCTACACCGGCACCCTGACCCATGATCTGAGCAAGCCCGACGGCCACCCGCGCAAGCTGATGGACGTGTCGCGCCTGTTCGCCACCGGCTGGCGCCCGAAGGTGTCGCTGGAGGAGGGGCTGCGCCGCACCTACGCCTGGTTCCTGGAGAACGCCACTCCGGAACGCCAGCAGGCCCCGAAGCAGGCTGCGGAGTAAAGGCCGATGCCGGACGATTCCATCCATCTGCGGGAGCCGGTCACCGACCGGCCGGCTTCCAGGGCTTCAGCGGGCTCGCTCTCCCTTGCGGACGTGCCGGTGCCGGAGGAGCTGCTGCTCGTGGCGCAGAGCTATTGGCCGGAACCGGCCGGCAGTGCGCCGATGATGACCGACCTCGCCACCGCCTTCGCGGCGGCCGGGGCCGAGACCACGGTGCTGACCGCGCGTCCCAACTATCCCGGCAACACGGTCTATGACGGCTACTCCGACGGGTCGCAGGACAGCAAGACGGTGGACGGGGTGTTGGTCGAGCGGCTGCACACCATCCCGCCGGCCGGCGGCGGCATGAAGGCCCGGCTGATCCACGAGGGCGTGCTGCATGCCGGCTTCGCCGCCGCCCGCATCCGCGGCCGGGTCGGGCGGCACGCCGCCGTGCTGTCGCTCTGCCCGTCGATCCTGTCGGTGGGCATCGCCGACCGCTTCAAGGCACCGGGCGGGCGCCACGTCGCCATCGTCCACGACATCCAGTCCGGCCTTGCCGGCGCGCTGGGCATGGGCGGCAAGGCGGCGGTCAAGGCGATCCGCGCCATGGAGCGCCGGGCGCTGAACCGCGCCGACGCCATCGTCGTCCTGTCGGAGCCGATGCGCGGCGTGCTGGAGGAGCTGGGCGTCACCCGGCCGATCCATGTGATCCCGCCCCATGTCGATGCCGACGCGGTCTATCCGCTTCCGCGCCCCGACCAGCCGCCGACGGCTCTCTACAGCGGTGCCTTCGCCCGCAAGCAGGGGCTGGAGCAGGTGCTGGACATGGCCGGCCATCTGGCGGAGCTGATGCCGCGGGCGCGGATCAAGCTGCGCGGGCAGGGCGGCCTGGAGGAGGAGCTGAAGTCGCGCGCCCGCGCCATGGGGCTGGGCAACGTGATCTTCCAGCCGCTGGCGCCCAAGGACCAGCTGAACGAAGCGATGGCGGAGGGCGACGTCCACCTCGTGCCGCAACGGCCCGAAGGGGCGGCCTTCGCCATGCCCGGCAAGGCGGTGACCATCCTCGCCGCCGGCCGGCCTTTCGTCAGCACCTGCCTGCCGGGATCGGCTCTCGCCACGCTGGAGGCACAGGTCGGCGCCTTCCTGTGCACCCCGCCGGAAGAACCGCGCGCCATGGCCGAGGCGGTGGCGGCCCTGCTGTCGGACCCCGCCCGCGCCACCGCCATGGGCCGGCGCGGCCGTGCCTGGGTGGAGGCGAACGCCACCCGCGCCGTGGCGCTCGACCGCTACGCCCGCCTTCTGTTGGGAGAGGCAGCATGAAGAAGCCCGCGCTGGTCTTCAGTTGGGAGATGTTCGGCCCCTACCACATGGACCGGCTGGAAGCGGTCGGCCGCCGGCTGGGCCACGTCTATGACGTGATCGGGCTGGAGGTCGGGTCGAAATCGCACACCTATGCCTGGGATTCGACCGGGTCGGGGCAGAATTTCCGCAAGATCACCCTGTTCCCCGGCCAGTCGAAGGCCGACCTGTCCAGGGCCACCGTGTACCGTGCCCTGCTGCGCGAATGCCGGCGCGTCGACGCCCGCTTTGTCTTCCTGTGCCATTACGAGGATCCGGACGTCTTCGCGCTCGCCCTGACCATGCGGCTGATGGGGCGCAAGGTCATCAACATGAACGCCTCCAAATACGACGACAAGCCGCGCATCCTGTGGCGGGAGATGGTCAAGAGCGTCTTCTATTCGCCCTATCAGGCGGGGATCGGCGGAAGTCACCGCACAGTGGATTACTTCCGTCTGTTGGGACTCCCGAAGGATCGGCTCTATATCGGGTACGACACGCTATCGTTGGACCGCATCCGCCGACTGTCCGGGATGGAGCCGGCCCCTGGGGGAGTACCCTTCGCCGACCGCCACTTCACCATCATCGCGCGCTTCGTCCCGAAGAAGAACTTGTTCCGGGCGGTCGAAGCCTACGACATTTACCGGCAGTTGGCCGGTCCGGCCGCCCGTCCGCTCCACCTCTGCGGATCCGGTCCGCTGGAGGCGGACTTGCGGGCCGAGGTGACGCGGCGCGGGCTGGACGGGTCGATCGTCTTCCGCGGCTTCCTGCAGGAGAAGGGGATCGCCGAGACGCTGGGATCGACACTCTGCCTGCTTCTGCCGTCGCTGGAGGAGCAGTTCGGTCTGGTGGTGAACGAGGCTTTGGCCATGGGTGTGCCGACCATCCTGTCCGACCAGTGCGGCGCGCGCGACGTGCTGATCCGCAGCGGGCTGAACGGCCACATCGTGGAGCCGGACAACCCGGAAGGGCTGGCGCGCTACATGCTGTCGGTCGCGGGAGACGAGGACGAGTGGCGCCGTCTGAGCCTGAACGGCCGGCCCTTCCAGGCGTTGGCCGACGCCAGCTTCTTCGCCCAGTCGGTGGAGAAGGCCGTGGTGGCGCTGGGCGGCCCCAGGGCGGAGCGCAGCGCGGACACGGACTATGTGTCCGACTATTCCGCCGATCCGGAGGATGGCCAGCATGGCCGGTCGACCGGAGCGGCATTGACCGGGAGTTGACGATGGAACGGAACGCGCGCACCCATGTGGTCGTCTCCGGGCGCCTGCCGCCGCCAGTGGACGGGATGAGCCGGGTGACGGCCCTGGTGCTGGAGCGTCTGCAGGACCGCATGCGGGGGCGCGGCCGCGTGGAGGTCGCCGACCTGTCGCCCGGCTGGAACGGCGGCGGTGTCGCCTACCATCTGCGCAAGATGACGCGGGTTTTCGGCACCATGGGCCGGCTCGCCGCCGGGCTGCGCAAGCCGGACCGCCGCTTCTACATGCCTGTCGATTCCGGCTGGGGCACGCTCTACACCGCGGCGCTTGCCGGGACCGCGCGGTTGTTCGGCTACGAGCAGGTGCTGCACCATCACTCCTTCGCCATCATCAGCAAACCGACTTGGCGGATGCGGCTGCTGACCCGGGTGGCCGGCGCCGGCTGCACCCATGTGCTGCTGTGCCCGGCGATGCAGTTGCGCTTCCAGTCGGTTTATCCGGCGGCGCGCACCTGCATGACGATGTCGAACGCCATCTTCTCCACGCCCGACGCGGCCCCGCGTCCGCGGCGCGACGGCCCCCTGCGCATCGGCCACCTGTCGAACCTGTGCGGCGAGAAGGGGCTGGACACGCTGTTCGCCCTGCTGCGCGCCCTGCAGCTGGAGGGGGTGGATGCCAAGCTGGTGCTGGCCGGGCCGGGGCTGAAGCCGAGGGACAATGCGATGGTTGCCGCCGGGCTGATGGCCTTCGACGGGGCGGTGGAGTATCACGGCCCGGTCCATGGCGAGGCCAAGGAGGCCTTCTATCGCGACATCGACGTCTTCGTCTTCCCCACCCAGTACCGCAACGAGGCGCAGCCGCTGGTGCTGTTCGAGGCGATGGCCGCCGGCGTGCCGGTGCTGGCCTATGAGCGCGGCTGCATCGGCTCCGACATTCCGGCCGACGGGCTGGTGCCGCGGGACGCCAACTTCGTCAAGGCGGCGCTGCCGATCCTGGCGGCCTGGGCCGACGACCGCGAGGCGCTCGCCGCCGCCTCGGCGCAGACGCTGACCCGTGCGCGGGTGGCCTATGAGACCAGCCGCACCGGCCTGGATTTGCTGCTCGACCGTATCGCCGGTCCGCATCCGGCAGCCGCCGCCGCGGCCGTGCAGGCCAAGCGCCGCGTGGCGGGGTAGGGGAGGGAAGCAGGGGGGAGCTACGCCCCACCCCCCAGCGGCAGAGCCGTCTCGAACTTGATTTCCTTCAGGGCGAAGTTGGAGCGGATGCGGACCTGGAAGGGCAGCTGGAAGACGAACTCCTCCAGGAAGCGGTTGTAGTCGGCGATGGCCCGCACCGCGACCCGCAGCAGATAGTCCGCATCCCCCGACACCGCATAGCATTCAAGCACTTCCGGCCGCTTGCGCACCGCGTCGATGAAAACGGCGGCGGTCTCGGCCGAATGGTGGTCCAGCGTCACATGCGCGAAAACGCACTCGCCGACCGACGCCGCCTTCGGATCGACCAGCGCGGTGTAGCGGCGGATCACCCCGGTCTCCTCCAGCGATTTCAGACGACGCCAGCAGGAGGATGGCGAGGTACCGACACGGTCGGCCAGCTCCTGCACGGTCAGGCGGGAATCCTCCTGCAGGGCGATCAGGATTTTGATGTCGGTTTCCGATAGAGCGGCGGACAACGGTAAATTTCTCCGGAGTGGCAGATCAAGGCGGGAAATTTTGCCAAAATCATAGGTGTGCCTGCCCTACT
The DNA here is from genome assembly GCA_965650625.1 of uncultured Azospirillum sp. Classification (GTDB taxonomy): domain Bacteria; phylum Pseudomonadota; class Alphaproteobacteria; order Azospirillales; family Azospirillaceae; genus Azospirillum. The sequence goes on from CBFGPE010000050.1 coordinate 41,920, forward strand.
TTGAAAGCTATTTCCACCGATAGTCCGGCATACTGATCGCAGAACAAACCAAGGGAGAGGCGATCATGGCCGACATGTGGGAAAACCCGATGAAGACCGATGGATTCGAGTTCATCGAATTCACCGCGCCGGACACAGTGGCGCTGGGCCGCCTGTTCGAGCAGCTGGGCTTCACCGCCATCGCCCGCCACCGGTCGAAGGACGTCACGCTCTACCGCCAGGGCGACGTGAACTTCATCGTCAATGCCGAGCCGTCGGGCTTCCCGCGCAACTTCGCCGCCCAGCATGGCCCGTCGATCTGCGCCATCGCCTTCCGCGTCGCCGACGCCGCCTTCGCCTATCGCCGGGCCGTTGATCTCGGCGCCTGGGGTGTCGAGAACCGTGTCGGCGCCATGGAGTTGAACATCCCCGCCATCAAGGGCATCGGCGATTCGCTGATCTACCTCGTCGACCGCTATGGCGAGCGCGGCAGCATCTATGAGGTCGATTTCGTGCCGCTGCCGGGCGTGGACCAGCATCCGCAGGGCGCCGGCCTGACCTACATCGACCACCTGACCCACAACGTCCACACCGGGCGGATGGAGGAGTGGGCCGGCTTCTACACCCGCCTGTTCGGTTTCCGCGAAATCCGCTATTTCGACATCGAGGGCAAACTGACCGGCCTGCGCTCGAAGGCGATGACCAGCCCCTGCGGCAAGATCCGCATCCCGATCAACGAATCCGCCGACAACAAGTCGCAGATCGTCGAGTATCTGCGCGACTACAAGGGCGAGGGCATCCAGCACGTCGCGCTGGGCACCAACGACATCGTCCGCACGGTGGAGACGATGCGCGGCATGGGCACCCCGTTCCAGGACACGCCCGACACCTATTACGAGCGTATCGACAGCCGCGTGCCCGGCCATAACCAGGACCTGAAGCGTCTGCAGGCCAACCGCATCCTGGTCGACGGCGCTCCGACCGAGGGCCAGGGCCTGCTGCTGCAGATCTTCACTCAGAACGTCATTGGCCCGATCTTCTTCGAGATCATCCAGCGCATCGGCAATGAGGGCTTCGGCGAGGGCAACTTCAAGGCGCTGTTCGAATCCA
>CBFGPE010000051.1:0-42026 GCA_965650625.1 uncultured Azospirillum sp.
GGACCTCGCGGCCCTCCACCCTCAGCGACGTACGTGAACGTTCCATCCCGATACGGCGCCCTGGCGCCCCTCCTGCAATGCGGCAAGAGCAATAATGTGCAAGCGTCCGGGTGGGATAAAGCCGCTGCGGCTGGGAACAGAATTCAGCCGGGGCGAACAATCGGGGAGGGGTGGGGGTGGCCGTTCGCGGGGGATGGACTATTCGGGTGGGGTGCCATCCTCGCGCGTAGGGCGTTCGCATCCGGCTGCACGATCCTATATGCTCAACGGAAAGCATAACGGAGGAGGAAGCGGGAATGCGCTATCACATCACTGGGAGTTCTCAAGTCGGTGTTATGGGCCTGAAGCGGGACACCCTCGAAGGTGCGCTTAAGAAGGCCAACGAACTCCGCCAACAAGGCACCTATAACGAAGTGCAGATCATTGATATCGAGACGGGAGACGTTGTCAAAGAGCCGTTGTCCGACGGCGGTCGGGAAGAGAATTGAGCCATGCCCAAAGGGCCCCTAGGCAGTCCGCCATCCTGCTCATGGACGACCTGCGCATCCGGCTGAACAACCGGGTGCAGATCGCCACGGACGGGCACAAAGCGTATCTGGAAGCGGCCGAAGGAGCCTTCGGCGGGGACGTTGACCATGCCCGCTCATCAAGCTCTTTGGCGACGTTCCAAAGTCACACAAGGGCCGCTATCGGCAGGGGAGGTTGTGATGTCCGAGCCCATGGAGCGATTCACATGGAATCCGTACAAGCGCTCGGCCGACACCGGAACGCACAAGCCGATCGAGGAACTCACGCGGGTGGAGCTATCCAAGCCGGTTGAGTCCGAGGACGGCGTGCTGCCTGCCGGGGCGATGGGGACCGTCGTCGGCGTGTACCGGGGTGGCGCCGCCTACGAGGTCGAGTTCGCGAAGCCCTTCCACACCGTCGCCACCGTTATGCCGGACGCCATTCGCAATGCACGTGCCTGACGCCGACAAGGCGACGCTAAACCTTAGGAAGATCACCCATTACCTGCTGGTACCCGATCACTCCGAAGGAGGCCCGAAGGCCAAATTCTTCACGGCTTGCGGCTTCAGCCATGACAACGTCCCCGCCTTCGAGGCCGCGTTGTTGGCGCACCCGGTCAGGAACGTGATCGCGAAAACCACCAAGTCGCCGTTGGGTGTGAAATATGCCGTCGAGTGCACCCTGACGACCCCGGATGGACGAAATCCTTGCATTCGGACCATCTGGATCGATGATGCAGACGGCACTCCGCCGCGGTTCGTGACTGCATATCCCTTCCTTTAGCTAGCGCGGATCTGGCATCCGATAGTTCGATGTCCACCCGGCGCCTCATGCCGGCCATAGCTGTCCATCGCCACCGCGATGAATTAGCGACTGAGACGATGCGCCCGCTCCGACTTACCATCACACGGCATGGCGGGCGCTAGACATATCGGCTATCCGGCGGTTCTAATTGTCTATGTGAGGTCGCGATCGAGCGCCAGAGGGGGCGGGGCGGTAAAGGAATTTCAGAGCATCATGTGCGAACTGCTATCCTTGGCTGCAAGGCTTCCCGTCGCCGCGACTGGCTGACTGGAGAGGAAAGCGGCATAAAAATGAGATCCTATATTGCTGAATCGTTCACTTCGAATTCTCTGATAGCGGTTTCTTTGGTTAGATTAAATTGTTCATCAAGCGCTTTAAGAGCATCATTGCCAGCTTCGATCAGTTCGTTCGCCTTAAAGGCAATATCCCCAACAAATACTCTTATTATTTTTGAATCAATCATTGAATTAAGCATTTCATTCTTATACTCTAGTATGCTGCGAGATATCCATCTTTCTTGATAGTAAAAATCTATAATTTTTGCTCCTATATCTACAGGAAGTAGGCCAATTTGTCCTCTCATGGCATCAAATAACAGGTGAATGTCATCGTAGGACATGATACTATTCATATATTCTCTGTGATCGTCATCGTCTCCCTCTTTGTGTACGTGCAAACTATTTTGATGGGCGATATTGATATGACCAACTAAGTTACGAATTTCGCAGTATAGGGCAGCAGCAACTTGACGTTCTTGCCTGATTTTGTCACCTGTTCTAATTTTTTCCTGCCTTATCACCTCACTATGAGCCAATTTCTGACTAGAGGCTGTCTGCTCCTTGAGCGCCTGAGCGCCGATGTATGCTGCGGCAAGAGCGCCAAGCCCACCGAAGAATGCAAGCAGCCCTGCTATCAATGTTTGCCAATGGTAAAGACTAAAGCGCATAATGTTCATTAGATGAGTCGGAGGAGTTGATAATGCCTCGGCAATTTCTCTCGCATCGTTGCTTGATTCAATAGGATGCGCGGGGAGCCACGTAGGCACGTCTGTTTGAAAGAAGTAAATAACACCTGTAGTAATAACTGTGATCGCAGTCGCAGAGCCAAAAAGAGATATCAGAAGCCGCAGCATAGTTGCGAAGTATCCTCTTCCGCTAAAGGATTGCAAGCATGGGCTGTATAAATCACTTTAAGCCCAGAGCCAACTATCGTTTTCGTGCATGGTTCGATGTTGGTTTCACGGATATGGTGTCCGTCGTGCCGCCCGGCTGTTCGAGCGCACCAAACTGTGCATGGAGGATCGAGGCAAGGTGCCTGACCTGCATGGGCGCCATCGTTGGTATGGCTTCGTTTCGATAAAGCAAGCGGTGACCACCGATGAGTTAGTGGCATGGGAAGGTCATGGTGCCAACCACGGACTTCACGCCGCTCGGTTCTCGGCCATCGACATTGACGTCACCGACCCCAAGATCCGGAACTTCATCCAGGGCCCTGCCGATTGGCATCTCGGCCCTGCGCCAGTCTGAATAGGAAGGGCTCCTAAGCTGCTGCTGGTTTACTGGCTTGCAGATGGCCAGATGCAAATGACCGGCCGCTGGCTGTGGTTCTAAGGGGCTGGATGGACGCGACCACCTCGTCGAACTGCTTGGCCACGGGGCAGTATGTCGGTGAGGGCGCACACCCGGTAACACGCAAGTCTTACCGCTGGGATGTTAATCCAGCCGATTCCCGCACCGGCAGAGGGTGTTTGTCGTCAGATACTGGCAGCCGTAGCGCTCCCGTCAGCCTGAACATCTTTGCCGCTCCCGAGCCGCTCCGCACAAAAATGTGGCGCAACGCCGCCGCAAACGCCAAAAAGCGGGCGACGATCACCCCCCGGCAACAGCGCCGTTCCACCCCTCTTCGGACCAAACCTTCATGGCAGATTACTTCCCGCGTTGGTCGCTTGCGACCGGCCCCGTCGTCCAGCCGGACGAGCGCCTTCCCTGGGGCTCGACGCTGACGCTCGGCATCCAGCATCTCGTCGCCATGTCCGGCTCGACCATCCTCGGGCCGCTGCTGATGGGGTTCGATCCGAACCTCGCGGTGCTGTTTTCCGGCATCGGCACGCTGCTGTTCCTCGTGCTCACCGCCGGACGGGTGCCGAGCTATCTCGGCTCCTCCTTTTCCTTCATCGCCGTGGTGATCGCCGTCACCGGCTACACCGGCCAGGGTCTCAACCCGAACATCGGGCCGGCACTGGGCGGCATCATCGCGGCCGGCGTGCTCTATGTCCTGATCGGCCTGCTGGTGAGCAGCACCGGCACCGGCTGGATCGAGCGGCTGATGCCGCCGGCGGTGACCGGCGCCGTCGGTGCGGCGATCGGCCTCAACCTGTCCCCGGTCGCCGTCAAGGGCATCGAGGGCAGCGGTCCCCACACCCTCGTCGCCCTGCTCACGCTGGTCGCCACCGCCGTCATCGCGGTCTATGCCCCGCTCGCCATCCGGCGGCTCTCGATCCTCGCCGGCATCGCCGCCGGCTATGTCTTCTATCTCATCCTCGCCAACGGCTTCGGCCTGCTGCCGCCGGTCAGCTTCGCGGAGCTGGCCACCGCCCCGTGGTTCGGCATGCCGGCCTTCCGCTCGCCGACCTTCGATGCCGGCGCCATGGCGCTGGTCGCCCCTATCGCCTTTATCCTGGTCGCCGAGAATCTCGGCCACATCAAGGCCATCGGCGCCATGACCGGGCGCAACCTCGACCGCTTCATCGGCCGCGGCTTCATCGGTGATGGCATCGCCACCATCGTCTCGGGCAGCGGCGGCGGCACCGGCGTCACCACCTATGTCGAGAACATGGGCGTGATGGCGGTCACCCGCGTCTTCTCCACCCTGATCTTCGTCGTCGCCGCCATCGCCGCCATCCTGCTGGGCTTCTCGCCGAAGTTCGGCGCCCTGCTGCGGACGATCCCGGCGCCGGTGCTGGGCGGGCTGGCGACCGTCGTCTTCGGCCTGATCGCCGCGGCGATGGTGCGGCTGTGGGTCGACAACCGCGTCGATTTCTCCGACCCGCGCAACCTCATCACCGTCGGCGTCACGCTGGTGCTCGGCGCCGGCAACTTCACCATTTCCACCGGCGGCTTCTCCATCGGCGGCATCGGCACCGCGACCATCGCGGCGATCGGCCTCTATCAGCTGCTCGGCATCGGCCGTGCGCGCGAGACCGCCCGCACCGCCTCCCAGCCGGCGGCCACCACGCTGCACTGACGCCGGACCATCCTGCGCCGCCGCCGTCCCGGCACTGCCGGCGGCGGCGCACCCGTCCGCCGCCGGCATTTTATAAAAACTCTCCAGTCAAGGACTAAAGTCCCATACTCTCTCCGCACTTGTTTCATCACCTTGCGGAGCCCTGCCATGCCTCTCGATCCCCGCAGCTTCACCAACGACCATTTCCCCCGCTGGGCGGAGGAGCCGCCGACGCCGTCCGAAGGCTCGCTGGTCCCCGGATCGCAGTTCCACGAGGAACAGTGGATCATGGCCGCCGGCATGCTGGCCCGCGGCAACAGCTTCCTCCAGGTCTCCCGCGCCATGGGCTGCAGCCGGACGACGCTGTGGCGGGCCTATTACGGCTCCAAGGACTTCCGTCACAGGGTCTGGTGGGAGCGTCAGGCGCTGAACCGCGAGGCCGAGTTGCGCCTCTCCTCGCTGCGCATTCTGGTGGCCGAACAGATCGAGCGGCTGGTGACCTCCGGCGATCCCACCACCGTGCGCTGGCTGGCCGAACGGCTCGGCCTGTTCGCCGGTCTGGATGCCGCGGCCGGCAAAACCGCCGACAAGCCCGCCCCCCGCCCCGAGGACCCGCCCGCCGTCACCGTCCCCGAACTGGACGACGACCTTCCCGGTGAATTGCGCGAGCGCATGCCGCCCAATCCCGCCATGGTCGCCGCCGTCCTGGCCCAACCGGAGGCGGAGGGGCCGAAAGGCGTCTTCCCCTGGACCGTCAACCAGTACGAAGAATACCCCAACCTCAACCCCGGCCCGGTAAGCCGCCGCGGTGCCGGCGCCTTCTCCGACTGCCGGTAGATGGAACACCCGCCGGAAAGTGTTCCACGCCGTTCCATCCCACCCCCCTTGAACCACGCCCGTCCGATTGCTATTCGCCTATCATCGGCGGACACTCTCGGCGGTGGCCGTGGTTGAAAAGGACGGGATCCGTATGGACAAGCTGCATGCGATGCGCGTCTTCATCCGGGTGGTCGAAGCGAACAGCTTCACCAAGGCGGCGGAAACGCTGGGGCTGCCGCGCGCCTCGGTGACGACGACGGTGCAGAATCTGGAGGCGGCGCTGGGCGTGCGCCTGCTCCAGCGCACCACGCGAAAGCTCAGCCTGACGATGGACGGCGCCGCCTATCTGGAGGGCGCGACCCGCATCCTGTCGGAGATCGACGAGATCGAATCCACCTTCACCACCGCGCGCAAGACGCCGCGCGGCCGGCTGCGGGTGGACATGCCGGGCTCCATCGGCCGGCTGGTCATCATCCCCTCGATCCACGAGTTCCACGCCAAATACCCCGACATCGAGCTGATGCTGGGTCTGGGCGACCGTCCCATCGATCTGGTGCAGGAGGGGGTCGACTGCGTCGTCCGCATCGGCGAACTGGCGGATTCCAGCCTGCTGGCCCGGCGCATCGGCGCCATGCAGCAGATCACCTGCGCCACCCCGGCCTATCTCGCCGAGCATGGCGAGCCGAAGACCATTGAGGAGTTGGACCGCCACATCGCGGTGAATTATTTCAGCAACCGCACCGGGCGGAACATGGAGCTCTGCTTCCAGCGCAACGGCAAGGTGGAGGAGGTCGCCATGAAGGGCGTCGTCTCCGTCAACGACGCCGACGCCTATGTCACCTGTGGGTTGGAAGGGCAGGGCATCCTGCAGCCCGCCCGCTTCATGGTTCTGCCGCACCTGCGCAGCGGCGCCCTGCGCGAGATCCTGCGTGACTGGCGGCCGCCGCGCATCCCGATCTCCGCCGTCTACCCGCACAACCGGCATTTGTCGCCGAAGGTGCGGGTCTTCGTCGACTGGCTGGCCGAGCTGTTCGAACGCTGCCCGCTTCTCCAGGGCGAGGAGCTGCCGGGCGACCTGTGCGAAAAACAGAAGGCGCCGGTGATGGAGCGGGAAGGCGCCTGCGAGTGCGTGATGTGAGGTCTACCGGGCACTCTCCATCAGCGCCCGGTAAGCCATCTGGTCCTCGTGCATCCGCAGGAACACGGCGTATTTGGCGTCGTGATAGTCCCGCATCCGCCCCTCGGCCGGCCGGATGCTGCGGCCGGCGCGGCTCATCCCGGCCATGCCGGCGGCGATGTCCGTGAAGGCTCCCGCCGCCACCGCGCCCAGCACGGCGGCGCCCAGCAGCACCGCCTCCGGTTCCTCCGGCAGGACCAGGGTGCAGCCGGTGGCGTCGGCATGGGCCTCCAGGAACACCGGATTCTTGGTGCCGCCGCCGCAGGCCAGGATGGTGTCGATGGCATAACCCCGCCCGTTCATCGCCGCCACGATGTGCCGGGTGCCGTATGCCACCGCCTGCACCGTCGCCAGATAGAGCAGCGCCAGATCCTCCAGCCCGTCCGACAGCCGAAGCCCGCTGATGGCGCCCCTCAGGCTGGCATCCGCCCGCGGCGAGCGGTTGCCGTGGAAGTCGGGCAGCACATGCAGGTCGCGGGTCAGCATCGCCACCGGCCCGCCGCTGCGCTCCGCCAGCGCGGCCAGTTCGTCGTTCAGCAGCTGGTAGACCGTGGTCCCGCGCCGCTGCGCCTCAAGGGCAAGCTCGCCATGGCGGGGATGGCCCTGCACCACATGGTCGATCAGCGCGCCCGTCGCCGACTGCCCGCCCTCGTTCAGCCAAAGCCCCGGCAGCATGGCCGAATGATAGGGGCCCCAGATGCCGGGGATGAACCGCGGCGCACCGGGGCTCATCACCATATGGCAGCTCGACGTGCCGCCGATCAGCGCCAGCCGCCGGTCGAAATCAACTGTACCCGTTGCCTCCAGCGGCACCCCGATCATCCCGATCCCGCCGGCATGGGCGTCGATCAGCGAGGTGCCGACCGCGATGCCCGGCGTCAGGCCAAGCTCGCGCGCCGCCTCCGCCGTCAGCCCGCCGGCGATGGCGCTGCCGACCTCGCCGACATCGGTGCCGATGCGGGCATGCCCCTCATCGACCAGATCGCCCAACCCGATGGCGCGGAGATAGCCGTCGTCCCACCGTCCCTCATGCCCCAGATAGGTCCACTTGCACACCAGGGAGCACAGCGACCGCCGCGTCGCCGCGGTCGCCCGCCAGGTCAGGAAGTCCGGCAGGTCGAAGAAGTGGGCGGCACGGCTCCAGCTTTGCGGAAGATTCTCCTTCAGCCACAGCAGCTTCGGCGTCTGCATCTCCGGCGACAGCCGCCCGCCGACATAGCGCAGCACCTCGTGCCCGCCGGCATTGATGCGGTCGGTCTGCTCGATGGCGCGGTGGTCCATCCAGACGATGACGTTGCGGGAATCGTCGCCCTCCGGATCGACCGTCACCGGCCGCCCGGCGGCGTCCAGCACCACCAGCGAACAGGTGGCGTCGAAGCCGATGCCGACCACCTCCGGCCTTTCGGCGCAAGCGGCCAGCGCCTCCTGCACCGCGGCGCAGACGGCGGTCCAGATGTCGTCGGAGGACTGCTCAGCCCATTCCGGATCGGGCTTCCACATCCGGATCGGGCGGGAGGCGGCGGCCAGCCGGCGCCCGGCAAGGTCGAAGATGCCGGCGCGGGCGCTGCCGGTCCCCACATCCACCCCGATCACGGCGCGCGTCATGGCATGTCCTCCGTCCCACGGTTACAGGCTGGCGCAGAAGGCCTCGAACGCCTCGCGGCTGGCATAGGATTTCTGGGTGCCCGGCCGGGTGATGCTGTCGGCGGCATAGCGCACCGCCATGTGCAGAGCCGCGTCCAGGTCGCGGTTCTCGACATAGTACCGCGCGAAGCTGCCGATGAAGGCGTCGCCAGCCCCGGTGGTGTCGACCGGCGTGACCCGCACCGGTTCGATCCGCCGCGTCGCCTCGCCTTTGGTCACCAGCAGCGCCCCACGCGCGCCCAGCGTGACGATGACGGTGCGGATGCCGCGCTCAATCAGCGACTTCGCCGCCGTCTCGGCCTCCGCCTCCGACGTCACCGGCAGTCCGGAGATGGTCGCCAGCTCCGTCTGGTTCGGCACCAGGAAGGTGACCTGCCCGATCCGCTTGGGGTCGAGGTCGGCGGGCGCGGGCGCCGGGTTCAGCAGGGTCTCGATGCCGTGGCGGGCACCGAACTCGATGGTGTGGTAGATCGTCTCCAGCGGGACTTCCAACTGCATGACGATCAGGTCGCAGCCTTTCAGATCCTCGGCGGCGCGGTCGACGTCGGCCGGCGACAGCAGGGCGTTGGCGCCCTTGATGATCAGGATGCTGTTCTCGCCCGACGGCTCGACGAAGATGGGTGCCACGCCGCTGGAGGTGCCGGGCACCCGCTCGACATAACGGGTGTCGATGCCCGACTCCTCGAAGTTGCGGATGGTGTTGTCGGCGAAGACGTCATCGCCGACCTTGGTGACCATCATCACTTCCGCTCCCAGCCGGGCGGCGGCGATGGCCTGGTTGGCGCCCTTGCCGCCGCAGCCCATCTCGAAGCGCGGCGCCTCGATGGTCTCGCCGGGGCCGGGCATGCGGGCGGTGTAGGTGATCAGGTCGACCATGTTGCTGCCGACCACGGCGATCTTGCCCATCTTCGGTATCTCCTCTCACAGCGCCCGAATGGCGCACTCCTCGGCTTCGGCCTCGTCGGCGGTCAAATAGCCCAGCCGCACGGAAAAGCGCCGGGTCTCCCCGCCCGCCAGCGTCTGGACATTGCCCTTCATCGCTTCCGCACTATACCCCTCCGGCTCGCAGGTGGAGGGAAGGGCGAAGGCGCAGACCTTCTGGTCGCTGTTGACCAGCACCCAGCGCACCGTCTTGGGGAACTCGCGCGTGCTGTAGGCGATGTGGAAGGCGTCGCCCTCACGCCGCCGCATCATCACCGCGGTGCCGCCATCCTCGTCGGTGCGCAGGCCGCGGATGTAGAAGACCTGCTCCGGGTCGTAGCGCTCGGGCTCGTCCAGCACCTCCATCACCGCGGGATCGCGGGCAAGGTCGGACAGCAGCGCGTCATAGGCCGGGCTGCGCGGCACATGGGCCGGCACGACCGTGCGCACCGCCGTCGCCTCCGGCGTAAAGGGGGCCGGCTGAACGATGCGGGCGCCCTCGGCAAAGGCGAAGTTGACATGGCACATGTACATCAGGTCCATCGCCGCGCCCGACAGGTTCTCCACCTCCATCCGGATGTCGAACAGGGCGGAGCCGGGGCGCAGCACCACGCGCGGGCGGGCGGCATAATGGGCGCCGAAACCCATCACATACTCACGCCAGCCGGTCACCGCCATGTAAGGGCCTTCGTCGTCCTCCCCGACCTCCAGCCCGGCGGCATCCATCGGGGCGCAGGGCATCTCGCCATGCAGAAGATGGCTGTCCTGCGGGCCGGGGCAGCCATTGCGCAGCAGTCCGGAATGGAAGGCGAAGCAGCCATAGGTGCCGACGATCTCCGTGGCGGGGCGCGGCATGTCGAACATGTTCGCCATGGTCAGGTCGACGCCGTCGAACACGGCATCCCACACCATCTGGCCGTAATAGGGCAGCACCACGAGATGCCCGCGCCGGTTGGACAGCCGCACCGCCTCGATCCCGCTGTCGTAGCGGAACAGGCTTGCGGTCATGCCGTGCGCCTCGGCGACCGGGCGCTCCGCTTCGCCGAAGAAGCTTTTGCGGAAATGGATGGCGGTTCGGACGCTCATGTGATGTCCTCACTATCTGAAGCCGGCCTGGAAGGTCGTCTAGCGGGTGCGGTTCTTGTAGGCGTTGATGGCGATGACCAGAAGCAGGAACGCGCCCCAGATGAAGTCGATCAGGTGGTTGGAGAAACGCAGGATCTGGAAGCCGCTCGACAGCAGCATCAGCGCCACCACCGCGATGGTGATGCCCAGCACCGTGCCCCGGCCTCCGGCCGGATTGGTGCCGCCCAACACCGCGATCAGCACCGCCTGCAGCAGGTAGGAGGTTCCGTAATCCGACTTCGCCGCGTTGGTCCGTCCCGACAGGATGATGCCGGCGACCGACGCCAGAACGCCGGTCAGCATGTAGCTGTACAGAACCATCCGCTCCCGCTTCAGCCCGGCGAACAGCGCCGCCTTCGGGTTGGTGCCGATCAGCATCAGGTTGATGCCGAGCGCGGTGCGGGTCAGCAGGAAGGCGATCAGGACCGCGATCACCGCGAACAGCACGAAGGGCGTCGCCAGCCCCAGGATCTTGCCGTTGCCGACGAAGGCCCAGGCGGTGGGGAAGCCGACGATGGCCGGCCCGCCGGTCAGCACGATGGCAAGCCCGGTGAAGACCTGTCCCGTGCCCAGCGTCGCCAGGATCGGCGTGATGCCCAGCCGGGTGATCAGCAGTCCGTTGACGGTTCCCGCCACCAGCCCGGTCCCAAGCGCGATGACCACGCCCAGCAGAACGGTCATGATGCCGGTGTCGGCGATTCCGGCGGCGCCCGCCATCTTGTGGAACAGCACGCCGGCCAGGATGCCCGACAGGTTGGCCACCCCCACCACCGACAGGTCGATCCCGCCGGTCAGCATGGCGATCATCATCGCGATGGAGAGCAGTCCAAGCTCGGGGAAGATGTAGGTGAGGGATTCGAAGTTGTAGTAGCGCAGGAACTTGTCGGGGCTGAGCGCCGTCATCACGACGAAGATCAGCACCGTCATCACCAGCAGCTGGACGATGTTGTTGTCACGGTTGACCAGGCTGCGGATGTTCATTTGTGCTTTCATGCTCCCGCCTCCTCACGCCGTCCGGCGACGGTCGCGCCAAGCCGACAGGGCGGTCGCGACGATGACGATCAGACCCACGACGACGAGCTGCCAGGTGGTGTCCACGCGCATGATGATCAGGCTGTTCTTGACCATCACCAGCATGAAGACGCCGAGCATGGTGCCGAGAACGCTGCCCCGGCCGCCGAAGATCGACGCTCCGCCCAGCACCACCGCGGCGATCACGTCCAGCTCCAGCCCGACGAAATCGCGCGGGTTGGCCAGCCAGATCATGCCGCTGTGCAGAAGACCGGCGAAGCCGGCCAGCGCGCCGGCGACGCAATAGATGAAGAAGATGGTCTTGCGCAGGTCAAAGCCGGCCCGCCGCGCCGCTTCCGGATCGCCCCCCAGCGCGTAGGCGCTGCGGCCGATCATGGTGTAGCGCAGCACCAGATGGATCAGGATCGCCAGCCCCAGATAGATCAGCACCATCGCCGTCAGTCCATAGGTGGTGCCGTCGGCCTTGGTCACGCTGACCACCTCGGTGCGGGCGAAATCGATCAGCGCGGTCGGCATCTTGTTGATGTTGATCATGCTGGTGCCGACGACGCCCAGCAGGAAGCCACGCACCATGGCGCTGGTGCCCAGCGTCACGATCAGCGGGATCATGCGGAATTTATAGACGAAGAAGCCGTTCACCGCGCCGAACAGCAGCCCCATGACGGTGGCCGCCAGCAGAGGCAGCACGACGCCGTTGTATCCCAGCGCCAGCATGCCCTTGATCGTCAGATACATGGCGGCGACGGCGAAGGCCGGGAACGACACGTCGATGCCGCCGGAGATCAGCACCAGCAGCACGCCCATCGCCATGATGCCGATGATGACGTTGCTGCGCATCAGGCTGAACAGGTTGTCGAGTTGCCAGAAGGCAGGATTGATCGTGCCGATGAGGACCATGGCGAGCAGCAGGATGCCCGCGATGACCGTTTCCGACCGGCGGAGCAGGGCCATCGGTTCCTCCCCTCAGGTAAAGGTCTTGAGCCGGTCGCTGACCGTCTCTTCGGTGACGTCGGCGGCGGGCAGATCGTCGATGAAGCGCCCGCGATGCATCAGCACGATGCGGTTGCAGTTCTGCACCAGCTCCAGCACGTCGTCGGAGATCATCAGGACGGCGAGGCCGTGATGCTGCGCCAGCTCCCGGATCTTGGCGTGGATTTCCGCCTTCGATCCGACATCGACGCCCACAGTCGGGCCATTGAGGATCAGGACGCGGGCGTCGGTCAGCAGCCAGCGGGCCAGAACCACGCGCTGCTGGTTGCCGCCCGACAGCTGCATCACCGGCTTCTCGGCGGTGGGGGTGGCGATCTGCATGGCATGCACCATGCCCTGCGTCATCTCCTCCGCCCGGTCGCGGTCGATCACCAGCTTTGGTGCCAGCCGTTCGTAGGAGGTGGCGAGCATGTTGCGCTTGATGCTCTGCGGCAGGAACAGACCTTCGGTCAGCCGGTCTTCCGGCACATAGGCGATGCCGGCGGCGATGGCTTCCTGGGTCGTGCGCAGCCGCGCCGGCTTCCCGTCGATCAGGATCTCGCCACGGTGGTTCGGGACCATGCCGAACAGCGCCAGCGCCAGTTCGGTGCGCCCGGACCCCAGCAGGCCCGACAGCCCGACGATCTCACCCGGCCGGATGGCGAGGTTCAGCCCTTCGCATTTGCCGGGGACGGTCAGGTCGCGGATTTCCAGCCGTGGCGGCACCTGCGTGCCGGCGGGCGGAGTCCAGACATAAGGTTCATTGAGGATATCGCCGCCTGTCATGTGGCGGGTGATCAGCGCCTCGTCGAAGTCGCCGGTCGGCCCGTCCGCCACCTTGCGGCCGTTGCGGATGACGGTGATGCGCTCGCTGATTTCCAGCATCTCGCGCATCTTATGGCTGACGAACAGGATGGCGATGCCGCGTGCCTGGATGTCGCGGACGATGCGGAACAGCGTCTCGACCTCCTTGCGGGTCAAGGCCGTGGTCGGTTCGTCCATGATGATCAGGCGGGCGTCGGACATCAGCGCGCGGGCGATGGCGACCAGCTGCTTGCCGGCGGTGGGCAGCGAGGCGACCTCCGCATCCAGGTCCAGCTCGACGCCCAGCCGGTCGACCGCCTCGCGGGCGATGGCGCGGGTGCGCCGCCAGTTCATCAGGCGCCGCTTCTCGCCCAGATGGACGTTCATCGCCAGATTCTCGGCGACCGTCAAATTCCCGAACAGCGAGAAGTCCTGGTAGATGACCTGGACGCCGCGGGCGATGGCGTCGATCGGCGTCATGCCCGTCACCGGCTTGCCGTCGATCAGGAATTCACCGCCGTCCGGCTGGTAGACGCCGGACATGATCTTGATGACGGTGGATTTGCCCGACCCGTTCTCTCCGGCAAGGCAATGGATTTCGCCCGGCCTGATGACCAGCGACATGGCGTCCAGAGCGACGACGCCGGAAAACACCTTCCGGATGTTCCGGAGTTCGATGAAACCGTCTGACATGTCTTCCGCCCGGCGGTTCGAGGAAAGGATGAAGACGCGGGCGCCGACTGCCGTTACCGGCCATCGGCGCCCGCCCCTGGGGACATCAGAAGTTGTAGTCGTCCATGTTTTCCTTGGTGACGCCGACCCAGCCTTGGCCGTAGAGAAGGTTCGGCTTCGCGCCCTTCGGGGTCGTCAGGTCGGTGTAGCCGGGCAGGCCGAGGTTCAGGCCGGCCTTGATCTGGTCCTTCTTGCCGTCCAGCGCCATCACCGCCAGCATGTTCATGGCATAGCCGGCGACGGCCGGATCCCAGAACTGGATGTACTGGATGTCGCCCTGGGCCAGATATTGGCCGGCCACCGACACCAGACCCGTGCCGGAGAAGGACAGCTTGCCCTTCAGCCCGCGCTCGGCGATCAGACGGCCGGCGCCGGCCGAGGTCGGCATCGGACCGCCAATGATGCCCTTCAGGTCCGGATAGGTGGTCAGGACTTCCTTCAGCTTGTTGTAGTCGGTGTTGGCGTCGTCATAGGTCTCCAGACGGTTGGTCGCCAGCTGCATCTTCGGGAAATGTTCCTTCTGATAGGCGATGGCGCCGTCGATCCACTCGTTCTGCGACTTCGACGTCAGGCTGCCGACCGTGCAGACATATTTGCCCTCGCCGCCCATCGCCTTGCCCAGCACTTCCATCAGCTTGGCGCCGTAGGCGAAGTTGTCGAACGCTTCCAGCACATAGTCGGCGTTCTGGATGTTCGACGCCTCATGGGCGATCACCACGATGCCGCGGTCGCGCGCCTTCTTCAGCACCGGTTCCACCGCCTCGACGGAGAAGGGGACGATGGTGATGGCGTCCACGCCCTGGGCGATCAGGTTCTCGACCAGCTGGACCTGCGCCGCGGCGTCGGCCTGGCTCGGCCCGACCATCCAGGTGTCATGTCCGGTGTCGGCGGCGAACTGCTTCACGCCTTCGCGCATGCGATCGAACCAGGCGATGCCGTCGACCTTCACCACGGTGGCGATGGTGTATTTCTTCTTGGTGACGTCGGACTTCAGCGTCTTGACGGCATCCGGAGTCGGGACCGGATCGGCAGCCATCGCCGGTCCGGCGACCAGCGATGCGGCGACGATGAGCGAAGACAGCAACTTCTTCATGTTGGCGTGACTCCCATGAGAGGCGATTCGCGCAGCGCGGCGGAGGCGGGACTCCGCAACCCACCGTCGGCGCCGGGGTGTTTGCCACCCCTTCCGCGTTCCGTTTTTCGTGATGCCGTGCCGGGTGGGGCGGACGGAACTCCCGCCCGACCGGTACGTTGTGCGGCGTGTGCGCCGCCGGCGGGGTCAGCCGCCGACGATGGTCACGCTGGCGCTGGCGCCGATGCGCGATGCGCCCGCCGCGATCATGCGGCGGGCATCCTCGGTGGTCCGCACGCCGCCCGACGCCTTGACGCCCATGCCGTCGCCGACGGTCCGGCGCATCAGCGCCACATCCTCGACGGTGGCGCCGCCGCCGGCGAAACCGGTGGAGGTCTTGACGAAATCGGCACCGGTCTCCTGCGACAGGCGGCAGGCCAGCACCTTCTCCTCATCGCTGAGCAGGCAGGTCTCGATGATGACCTTCAGCAGGGCGTCGCCGCAGGCCCGTTTGACCGCGGCGATGTCGTCGCGGACCTCCGCCGTCCGTCCGGCTTTCAGCAGGCCGATGGGGATCACCATGTCGACCTCGCGGGCGCCGTGGCGCACCACCCACTCCGCCTCGTCCGCCTTGATCGCCGTTGGATCGGCGCCGAAGGGAAAGCAGATGACGGCGCAGGGCGCAACCGGCGATCCGGCCAGCCGTTCGCTCACCAGCGGAATGAAGACGGGATTGACGCAGACCGCCTTGAAGGCGTGCGCGCGCGCTTCGTCGCACAGCCGCTCGACATCCGCCGGCTGCGCATCCGGGCGCAAAATGGTGTGGTCGATGAACGGAGCCAGACCGGCCGGATCGGTCGGAACGCTGGGCATTGGCATCTTGGTCCTCCCGGGGAGCCCCTTGTCTCTTGGGGCCTTTCCACCTTGTCGCCGGATTGCCGACACCGCTTCGGAGGTCGTCGCGATGTTAACATCCTAACATTTTCTGAAAGGATAGTTTCACGTGGTCGCGCACTGTGTCAAGATCAATGCATGCCCTTGTGATCCTGGCCACGGCCATCCCGATTATTGGTTTGCGCCATTGGGATTAACCCGTCTGGATTGTATGGTGCGGCCGCGCGCAGGATGGGCGGAAACGGTGCGGGATGCGGACATGTCGATGAGAAGGGCCGAGCGTCTGAACCGGTTGCAATCCGCGCTGGATGCCGGCGGCTATCTCCGGCTTAAAGATGCGGCCCAACTGCTGGGCGTTTCCGAAATGACGGTGCGACGTGACATCGCGTCCTGCGGCGGCCGGTTCGCCTATCTGGGCGGCTACATCGCTGGCGGACTGGAGAGCACCGGTGGCATGGGCTACATCCTGGACCGCGAGCGGGACGCCCATATCGAGATGAAGCGGGCGGCCTGCGAAGCGGCGGCAACCCTGCTGAAGCCGGGCGAGACGGTGTTCATCGACTGCGGCACCACCACCACCCATCTGGCCAGCCGCATCCCGGCCGACAGCCAGATCACCGTGGTCTGCTACGCGATGAACATTGCAGAGATCGTTTGCAAGAAGCCGGGCGTGCGCGTGGTCATGCTGGGCGGACTCTATCACGCCTCCTCCGCCTCCTTTTCCAGTCCGGAGTCGCTGGAGATGTTGCGCGGCATCGGCATCAACACCGCCTTCATCTCGGCCGGCGGGGTGCACGAGTCCCTGGGGATCAGCTGCTCTAACTTCCATGAGGTCGAGATCAAGCAGACTGCCATCGCCAACGCCGTGACCAAGGCGCTGGTGATCGACGGCAGCAAGTTCGATCAGGTCAAGCCGGCCTTCTTCGCCAAGCTCAGCGGCTTCGACGTCCTGTGCTGCGACCGCAGTCTCGACGCTGTGCGGGCGGAGCGGCTGTCTGCCGCCGGAGTGCGGATCGTTCAGGCCTGACCCCCCCTCGGGGCCGGCTCGCCGAAAAAATTCGAGACCGGTGGCGAACCAATCCGCGGCTGGCGAGTTATTCCGTCAACGAAAGCCATGCGACGGCGACGCGGATGCGAACGGTCGACGGAATCATCACCCTGGCACAGGAAGGCCGCTTCCAACTGGTCAGCGACCAGGGAATCGCGAAGCTGTTCATGCTCGCGCACAGCGCACCGATCGAGCCGCAGGACTTGCCGGCGCTGGTCGGCTCCCGGGCGCGGGTCACCGTCACCTATGACGAACCGCCCGACCTGATCGCCGCCGTGGTCCACGACATCCGCTATGCCGCCGAAGCCGCAGGGGAGAGCCGCCGATGAAGCCGCGCCAGCCGAGCCGCCAGCCGGGACCGAACAAGCCTGTCCTGCGCCGCACGATCGCCGACCGCGTCCGCGATTTCCTGGCCGAATGGTCGTTGCCGCGTCAGTTGCGTGGGGAAAGCCCCTTCTCCGATGCGGCCAAAAGCCGGATGTCTGATACTCTGCGCCCGCGTCTGGAAGAGGCGGACACCGTCGGCACCAACATCTGCCCTTACTGCGCCGTCGGCTGCGCCCAACTGATTTACGCCAAGGAGGGCCGGGTCATCCATGTGGAGGGCGATCCACGCAGCCCGATCAATCAGGGCACGCTCTGCCCGAAGGGCGCGGCGACCTTCGGCTGGCTGACCAGCGAGCTGCGGATGAGTTCGGTGCTCTACCGCGCACCCCATTCCGACCGGTGGGAGGAGCGGCCGCTCGACTGGGCAATGGACCGCATCGCGCAGCTGACCAAGCAAACCCGAGACGAGACTTTCGTCGAAAAGCTCCCCGACGGCACCACCGTCAACCACACGCTGGGCATCGCCTCGCTGGGTGGGGCGACGCTGGACAATGAGGAAAACTACCTCATCAAGAAGCTGTTTTCCGGCGGGTTGGGGATGGTCTGGGTCGAAAACCAGGCAAGAGTCTGACACTCCTCCTCGGTGCCCAGTTTGGGCGCCTCCTTCGGCCGTGGGGCGGCCACCATGCCCCAGTGGGATCTCGCCAATTCCGACGCCATCCTGGTGATGGGGTCGAACATGGCGGAAAACCACCCGATCGCCTTCCGCTTCGCCCTGCAGGCGAAGGAGAAGGGGGCCGCGCTGTTCCATGCGGATCCCCGTTTCACCCGGACCTCGGCGCTGGTCGACACCTATGCCCCGGTGCGTGCCGGGACCGACATCGCGTTCCTGGGCGGCATCATCCGCCATATCCTGGAGAACGACCTGTGGTTCAAGGAATACGCCCTGAACTACACCAACATCTCCACCATCATTGAGGACGATTTCCTGGACGCCAGCCAGAACGACGGCAAGTTCTCCGGCTGGAGCGATAAGAAGAAGTCTTACGAGTACGAGAGCTGGCAATACAAGGGAGAGTTCGTACCCTCCTCGCTGGCGGAGCATTTCGTCAACACGACGGAATCCTTCTCCGACATGACGAAGCGCATGAAGCAGGGTCCGACGCCGAAGGACGAGACTCTGCAGGATCCCCGCTGCGTCTACCAGATCCTGAAACGCCACTTCTCCGCCTACACGCCGGAGATGGTGGAGCGCGTGACCGGCTGCCCGAAGGAGACCTTCCTGGCGGTGGCGGACGGCTTCTGCCGCGCCTCCGGGCCGGAGCGCACCGGGGCGATCTGCTACGCCGTCGGCTGGACCCACCATTCGACGGGTGTCCAGATCATCCGGGCCGCCGCGATCATCCAGCTGTTGCTGGGCAATGTCGGCAGGCCGGGTGGCGGCATCCTGGCTCTGCGCGGCCATTCCAGCATCCAGGGATCAACCGACATCCCGACGCTGTACAACATGCTGCCGGGATACATGCCACAGCCGCATGCCCACAAGCCGCACGGCACGCTGCAGGACTACATCGACCATGAAGCGACGCCGACCGGCTGGTGGCACAACTTCCCCAAATACATCGTCAGCCTGCTGCGCGCCTGGTACGGCGAGGCGGCGATGAAGGAGAATGGCTGGTGTTTCGAGAATCTGCCCAAGATTCTCGGCGACCATTCCCAGCTGCCGATGACGCTCGCCATGCAGGACGGCCTTATCAAGGGCATGTTCCTGATGGGGCAGAACCCGGCGGTCGGCGGCAGCAACGCCCGGCTGGTGCAGAGCGCATTGGGCAAGCTGGACTGGCTGGTCATCACCGACTTCACGGAAACCGAAAGCGCTTCCTTCTGGTATGAAGGGCATGCGGTGCGTAGCGGCGAACTGGCACCGCAGGACATCGGGACGGAAGTGTTCTTGCTGCCGACCTCGCTGGCCGGCGAGAAGGCCGGGACCTTCACCAACACCCATCGCCTGATCCAATGGCATGACAAGGTGGTGGACGGCCCCGGCGACAGCCGATCCGACCTGTGGTTCATCTACCAGCTCGGCCGCCGACTGAAGGATCTGTACTCCAACAGCGCCGCGGTGAAGGACCAGGCCATCCGCTATCTGACCTGGGACTATCCCGAGGCCGACGAGAAGGGGGAGCCGGACGCCGAAGCCGTGCTGAAGGAGATCAACGGCTACACATGGTCGCCCGACCCGGCACAGCGACAGCAACTCCCCGACTTCAAGGAGCTGAAGGACGACGGATCGACCGCTTGCGGCTGCTGGATCTACACCGGCGTGTTCCCGAAGAACGACTTCAACCATGCCCGGTCGCGCAAGGCCGATGGTCCGGACGGTCCGGGCACGCATCTGAACTGGGCCTTCGCCTGGCCGTCGAACCGACGGACCCTGGTCAACCGCGCCGCCGCCGATCCGTCCGGCAAGCCCTGGTCGGAACGTAAGAAGCTGGTCTGGTGGGACGAGGAGAAGGGCGAGTGGGACGGCACCGACAAGGTGGACTTCTCCAAGAGTAAGCGGCCCGACTATTCGCCGGACTGGTCGACGGAGCCGTCGGGAATGGACGCGCTGTGCGGCACCGATCCCTTCATCATGATCGCGGATGGCCGAGGCGCGCTGTTCGTACCGTCGGGGTTGAAGGACGGACCGCTGCCGACCCATTACGAACCGGTGGAATCGCCGGTGAAGAACCCGCTCTACGCCCAGCAGCAGAACCCGACCGCCAAGATCTGGGACCGGCCCGACAACCCGATCCATTCGCTGGGCGACCCGCGCTATCCCTATGCGCTGACCACCTACCGCCTGACGGAGCATCACTCGGGCGGCACGCCGACCCGCTCGGTCGCCTCCACCGCCGAACTGCAGCCGGAGGGATTCTGCGAAATTCCGCCGGAACTGGCGGCCGAACTGGGCATTCGGACGCTGGATTGGGTGGTTCTGTCCACCCCGCGCGGCCAGATCGAGACCAAGGCGATGGTGACCGAACGGCTGCGTCCCTTCGTGATCGACGGCCGGCGGATCTACCAGATCGGGATGCCCTGGCATTTCGGCTGGAAGGGCTTCGCCACCGGCGACATCGCCAATGTGCTGACCGCGGCCATCGGTGATCCCAACACCGGCATGCATGAGAACAAGGCGCTGACCTGCGGTTTGCGTCCGGGCCGTCTTGCTCCCGATGAGCCGCGGGGACGCATGCGGGACGACCGGCAGGAGGGGGATTGACGATGGGGGCAGTGAAGGACGCACCCGCGCGCGCGGTGCCGAAACGGGCACTCGACTATGCCGAACCGATCCTGCCGGGGATGATCCCGGATGAATCGGAGCTGACCGCCGGGGTAACCATCGTTCCGGGCCGAAGCTACGGCTTCTTCACCGACACCACCTTGTGCATCGGCTGCAAGGCCTGCGAGGTAGCGTGCAAGGAGTGGAATGCCCTGCCGGCCGACGATGTCGGACTGAAGGGCACCAGTTACGACAACACCGGCGGGCTGTCGGCCAGCACCTGGCGCCATGTCGCCTTCGTCGAGAAGATCGGCGGCGACCTGGATGACGGTGGCGGGGGCTGCGGAGAGCGGAACACCACCGGCATGCCGCCCTTCCAGAGCAACTGGCTGATGATGAGCGACGTGTGCAAGCACTGTCACAACGCTCCCTGCCTGGAGGCCTGCCCGACCGGCTCGCTGTTCCGGACGGAGTTCGACACCGTCGTCGTCCAGCAGGACATCTGCAACGGCTGCGGCTATTGCGTGCCGGCCTGTCCGTTCGGCGTGGTCGACCTGAACGTCGCCGACGGCAAGGCGCACAAATGCACGCTGTGCTACGATCGGCTGAAGGGCGGGCTGGAGCCGGCCTGCGCCAAATCCTGTCCGACCGATAGCATCCAGTTCGGCGAACTGCCCGATCTGGTGGAGCGGGCGAGGGAGCGGGTGGAGAGCCTGCATGAGCGCGGCGCCACCGACGCTTATCTCTACGGCGCACCTGGCGAACCGGGCGCGACCGGCGATCTCGGGCATCTGAACGCCTTCTTCCTGCTGACCGATCGGCCGGAAACCTACGGCCTGCCCTCCGCACCCACCCGGGCCTCCAACCGGGTGGCGCCGGCGCTGGGTACCGGGCTCGCCACCATGGCCGGGCTGACGCTGGCCGCCGTCGCCCTGTTCGCCGTCAACCGCCGATCGTAGGGGAGGAGGCCCATGCAGCAGGACCTGCAGACGCGCAAGCACGGTGCGGCCGACCGGCCCTACCAGGGAACCAGCTATTACGGCCGGCCGGCGCTGAAGGCCAGCCCCTTCGGCTGGAAGACCAGCGGCTATATCTTCCTGGCCGGCATGTCCGGATCCGCCCAGATACTCGGCACCATGGCCGATCTGTTCGGCGGGCCGGGGATGGAGAAGACCGCGCGCAACGCCCGCCACGTCGCGATGATCGGGGCGACAGTGGGGCCGATGCTGTTGATCGGCGACCTGCACACGCCCAGCCGCTGGTACAACATGCTGCGCATCTTCCGGCGAACCTCGCCGATGTCGATCGGCAGCTACATCCTGTCCAGCTTCGGTGCCTTCAGCGCGGTGACCGCCGCCGCCGACTGGATGGGCATGAAGCGTACCGCGCGGCTGACGCAAGTGCCGGCGGCGCTGGCCGGTGCGGGGATGAGCGTCTACACCGCGGCCCTGCTGTCCTCCACCAGCACACCACTGTGGGCGGCGGCGCCACGGCTCTTGGCGGTGCGATTCGGCAGTTCGGCCATGGCCTGCGGGGCGGCGGCCCTGTCGCTGGGCGAGCGCTTCGACGGCCGGCCGGGCAATGCCGAGCGGCTGGACCGCGTCGCCATGGTGGCGAGCGCCGTCGACCTTGCCGCCTCGCTCGCCTCCAATCGCGAGTATGAAGCCCACCACGTCGCTGAACCGATCGAGCACGGCACGCTGGGCGTGGTGGACAAGATCGGCGCCATCGCCGTCGGTGCCGCGATCCCGCTGGTTTGCCACGCCGTCAATGCCGGCCGTCGGCGGCCGTCGGCGGCGCTGTCGGTTTTGGGATCGCTGGCGATCCTGGCTGGCGGCATGGCCCTGCGCACTGCCATCCTGCGGGCCGGCAACCGCTCCGCCGAACGTCCGACCGACTATTTCCGCTTTGCCCAGAAGCCACCCAGCACCCTCAACGAACGCAAGCGCGCTCCATTGCCAAACGGGCAGGCGCGGAGGGCTCTGCCATGAGCACTGCCGGCGAACCCCGCCCCTCCGGCAACCATTGCGCTGACGCTCTGTCGGTGCTCGACGGCCTGCTGGCCCGGCCGGCGGAGGATTTGCCTCCCGATCAGGTCTACAACACGCTGGTGGAGGCGTCGCGCTGTCTGGTGAAGCTGCGCGACGGCCTGATCGCCCGCCAGCGCTCCGGAGAGACCGGCGTGGCGGCGGCGCTGGGGCATGTCAATACCGCGCTGAGCGTCACCTATGGCGCGGAGTTCCCCCTCGTCGGCATCCGCCGCAAGCGGGTGGAGTCGACTCGCGACCAGTTGCGGACGCTGCTGGAGGACGTCGAGAGCAGGACGTAACGGATGGTGTGCCGGACCGGTCAGCGGAAGGCGCCGAGGGCGAGCACCCGGTGGCCGGCCTGGATGCTGTCGATAATCGCCTGCCCGCGTTCCAGCAGATAGCTGCGCAATTGCGCATGCACCGGCAGCAGCGGCAGGCTGCGGCGGTGTGCGATGTACCAGGACCGCATCAAGGGCAACCCTTCCACTTTCAATTCCCGCAGCATGCCCAGCGCAAGTTCGAGGTCCACGGTGTGGCGGGACAGCAGGGCGACGCCGATGCCGGCCATGACCGCCTGCTTGATCGTCTCGTTGCTGCTGGAGGTCATGACGATGCGGGGGATGAAGCCGCGGCCAGTGAAGTAGGCGTCGGTCAGTGCCCGCGTGCCGGCCCCTTCCTCCCGCGCGATAAAGCCGCTGTCGGCTAGTTCGGGCAGGCGCAGGGAAGGGGCGTCGGCCAGCGGATGAGTCGGTGCACAGATGATGATGCTGGGATGGCGGGCGAAGGGCTCGGCCAGCAACTCCTCCCCGTCCAGCGGGCGACCCATGATGGCAAGGTCGACCTCGCCCTTGGCGACCATCGCGTTCACCTCCCGCCGGTTGCCGTCCTGGAGATGGATGGACACGCCCGGCCGCTCCGCCTGGAAGCGGGAGACCATGTGCGGGGCAATGTATTTGGCGGTGCTGACCAGCCCGATGGTGACGTTGCCGCCGGTCACCCCCTTCAGCGCCTGCATCCGCCGGTCGGCGTTCTCCAGCGCCTGGAGAATCAGCGACGCATGTTCCAGCAGGTCGCGCCCGGCCTCTGTCAGGACGACGCGCCTACCCACCCGCTCGAACAGTGGAAAGCCGCAATGGCCCTCCACCTGCTTGATCTGAAAGGAGACCGCGCCGGGAGTCAGGCCGAACTGCTCCGCCACTCGGGCGAAGGACAGGCTGCGGGCGGCAGCGGTGAAGATCTGAAGCTGGCGCAGGGTGGCGTGCTGGATGGTCATCGGCCGCTCCACTCATTAGGAATCCCTAGCCATACTGTGCTGTATATTTGAATTTTCCTCAACAGTACGTGCCGCTAACATTTTCATCGAACGAACCGAACGCCACCGGCGAGGTGAAGACGATGAACTACGTATCGACGACGCTCCCCAGCAGCCAGGACGCCAGCAACGGCGTGGTCAGCGACCCCAAGGCCCGCTATCGGCCCGGCGTGCTGAAATACCGTCAGATGGGCTATTGGGAGCCCGACTACGAGCCGAAGGACACCGACGTCCTCGCCGTTTTCCGCATCACGCCGCAGGACGGCGTCGATCCGGAGGAGGCGGCGGCGGCGGTCGCCGGCGAAAGCTCCACCGCCACCTGGACCGTGGTCTGGACCGACCGTCTGACCGACTGCGAGCGCTACCGCGCCAAGGCCTTCCGCGTCGATCCGGTGCCCGGTACGCCCGGCCAGTATTTCGCCTACATCGCCTATGAACTCGACCTGTTCGAGGAAGGGTCGATCGCCAACCTGACGGCGTCGATCATCGGAAACGTCTTCGGCTTCAAGCCGCTGAAGGGGCTGCGGTTGGAGGACATGCGGATCCCCGTCGCCTATCTGAAGACCTTCCAGGGGCCGGCCACCGGCATCGTGGTGGAGCGCGAAAGGCTGAACAATTTCGGCCGGCCGCTGCTGGGCGCCACCATGAAGCCGAAACTGGGCCTGTCGGGTCGCAACTATGGGCGCGTGGTGTACGAGGCGCTGAAGGGCGGGCTCGACTTCACCAAGGACGACGAGAACATCAACTCGCAGCCCTTCATGCACTGGCGCGACCGCTTCCTCTACTGCATGGAGGGGGTGAACCGCGCCACCGCCGAGACCGGGGAGATCAAGGGCACCTACCTGAACGTCACCGCCGCCACCATGGAGGACATGTACGAGCGGGCCGAGTTCGCCAAGGAACTGGGCAGCGTCATCATCATGATCGACCTGGTGATCGGCTACACCGCCATCCAGTCGATGGCGAAGTGGGCACGGCGCAACGACATGATCCTGCACCTGCACCGGGCCGGCCATTCCACCTACACCCGGCAGAAGAGCCACGGCGTGTCCTTCCGCGTGATCGCCAAGTGGATGCGCATGGCCGGCGTCGACCATATCCATGCCGGCACCGTCGTCGGCAAGCTGGAGGGCGATCCCAACGTCATCCGCGGCATCTACGACACCTGCCGCGAGACCCACGTCCCGCAGAACCTGCAGCACGGCATCTTCTTCGACCAACCCTGGGCCGGGCTGAAGCGGATGATGCCGGTGGCGTCCGGCGGCATCCATGCCGGGCAGATGCACCAGCTGCTGACATATCTGGGCGAGGACGTGATCCTGCAGTTCGGCGGCGGCACCATCGGCCATCCCGACGGCATCCAGGCCGGCGCCACCGCCAACCGCGTTGCGCTGGAGACGATGGTCAAGGCCCGCAACGAGGGGCGCGACATCTGGAACGAGGGTCCGGAAATCCTGCGCGACGCCGCCCGCTGGTGCGCCCCGTTGCGTGCGGCGCTCGATACCTGGAAGGACGTCACCTTCGACTACGCCTCCACCGACAGCGTCGATTACGTCCCCACCCCCACCGCGGCGATGTGAAGGAGCGATTCCCATGCGTCTTACCCAGGGTCAGTTCTCCTTCCTGCCGGACCTGACGGACGAGGAGATCACGAAACAGGTGCAATACGCCCTCGACCAGGGCTGGGCCGTGGCGGTGGAGTTCACCGACGATCCGCACCCGCGCAACAGCTATTGGACGATGTGGGGCAACCCCATGTTCGACCTGCGCGATGCCAAGGGCGTGATGATGGAGATCGACACCTGCCGCACCGCCCATCCCGACCAGTATGTGAAGGTGCTCGCCTTCGACAGCTCGCACGGTTTCGAGACGGTGCGCATGTCCTACCTCGTCAACCGTCCGGCGGCGGAGCCCGGCTTCGAATTGCTGCGCGCGGAAGGGCCGGGACGGCGCATCGGCTACACGGTGCGCAGCTATGCCACCGGCCGCCCGCCCGGTGAGCGCTATGGCGGGGAGACCCGTCATGGAACGTGAACCGGGGGAGCGTGAGCTGGGACATAGATACCTTCTCGCCCCCTCAATCCTGTCCGCCGACTTCGCCCGGCTGGGCGAGGAGGTGGAGCGGGTGGCGGAGGCCGGCTGCGAGGTCGTCCATGTCGACGTGATGGACAACCATTATGTCCCCAACCTGACCATCGGTCCGCTGGTCTGCGCCGCCATCCGTCCGCGCACCAGGGCGATCATCGATGTCCATTTGATGGTGCGTCCGGTCGATGCGCTGGTGCCGCTGTTCGCCAAGGCCGGCGCCGACATCATCAGCTTCCACCCCGAGGCGTCCGACCATCCCGACCGCACCCTGGCGCTGATCCGCGAGCAGGGCTGCCGCGCCGGACTGGCGCTGAACCCGGCGACACCGCTGGCGCATCTCGATCATGTGATGGACCGGCTGGATCTGATCGTCGTCATGTCGGTCAATCCCGGCTTCGGCGGCCAGTCCTTCATCCCCTCCGCCTTCGAGAAGATCGCCGAGATCCGCCGCCGCATCGACCGCCACCGCGAGCGCACCGGCCGCGACATCCGGCTGGAGGTGGATGGCGGCATCAAGCCCGACAACATCCGTGCTGTCGCCGATGCCGGGGCCGATGTTTTCGTTGCCGGCTCCGCCATCTTCGGCGCGGCGGACGCCGACGGCGGCTATCGCGGCGTGGTCGGCCGCATGCGGGCTGCCCTGGTGGCCGAACCGGAATGGAGGGCGGCGTGAGCGACGCGGCCGACCTTCTCGTCCCCCAAACCTGTGACCGCCTGGCCGATGCCCCATCCGTCGATCTCGACGCGCTGTACCGTGACTCCGGCATCGGCGAGATGCTGGCGGGGATGGACCGCGACCTGGTCGGGCTGACGCCGGTGAAGACCCGAATCCGCGAAATCGCCGCCCTGCTGCTGGTGGAACGCGCTCGCCGCAGCATCGGCCTTCGGGCGGAGCCGCCGTCGCTGCACATGTGCTTCACCGGCAATCCCGGCACCGGCAAGACGACAGTGGCGCGGCGCATGGCCAGGCTTCTCCATGGGCTGGGCTATATCCGGCGCGACCATGTCGTCAGCGTCACCCGCGATGATCTGGTCGGCCAGTATATCGGCCACACCGCACCCAAGACGAAGGAGGTGCTGAAGCGCGCGATGGGCGGCGTGCTGTTCATCGACGAGGCCTATTACCTCTACCGGCCGGAGAATGAGCGCGATTACGGACAGGAGGCCATCGAAATCCTGCTGCAGGTGATGGAGGACAACCGCGACGACCTCGTGGTGATCCTCGCCGGCTACCGCGACCGCATGGACACTTTCTTCCGCTCCAACCCCGGCATGGCGTCGCGCATCGCCCATCATGTCGATTTCCCCGACTATGAAGCGGATGAGCTGCTGGAGATCGCCCGGCTGATGACGGCCGGCATGCAGTACCGCTTCGCGCCGGAGGCGGAACGGGCGATGGGCGACTACATCCGCCGCCGCATGGCCCAACCGCGCTTCGCCAATGCCCGCTCCATCCGCAACGCGCTCGACCGCGCCCGTCTGCGTCAGGCCAACCGCCTGTTCGAGGCGCGCGGCACCGCCATCGGCGCCACCGACCTGCTGACCATCGCCGAGGAGGACATCCGCCAAAGCCGCGTCTTCACACAATAGGCCGGCAAAAAGCCGGCCACACAAAACACCGAGAGAGGGGGAACTGATGCCGCACCGTCACACGACCTTCAGCAAATTCATCATCGAGGACCAGCGCCGCCGCGGCGGGGCCGACACCGACCTGACCGCGCTGCTCAACGATGTGCAGACCGCGTGCAAGTTCATCGCCAGCGCCGCCGCTCGCGGGTCGCTTGCGCCGTCCGCCGGCCAGCCGTCCGCCCCGGCTCCCGAACCCGGCGTCAACGTCCATGGCGAGACGCAGAAGCCGCTGGACCTGATCGCCAACGAGATCATGCTGCGCACCTGCGAATATGGCGGCAAGCTCTGCGGCATGGCGTCTGAAGAGATGGAGGAGCCCTACCGCATCCCCCGCGAATATCCGCGCGGCCGCTATCTGCTGGCCTTCGATCCGCTGGACGGCTCGTCGAACGTGGACGTCAACCTGACGGTCGGCACCATCTTCTCCATCCTCAAGGCGCCCGATGGCGTGGAGGAACCGGAGGTGGAGCATTTCCTCCAGCCCGGCACCCAGCAGGTGGCGGCGGGCTTCGCCCTCTACGGCCCGGCCGACATGATCATCGCCACCTTCGGCGAGGGCGTGCACGGCTTCACACTGGACCGGGAGATCGGCGCCTACACCCTGACCCATCCCGACATGCGCATTCCCGACAATGTCTGCGAATTCGCCATCAACAGCTCCAACGCCCGTTTCTGGGAGCCGCCGGTGCGCCAGTATGTCGAGGAATGCATCAAGGGCAGTTCCGGTCCGCGCGAAGCCGATTTCAACATGCGCTGGATCGCGTCTCTGGTGGCGGAGGTCTACCGTATCCTGATCCGCGGCGGCGTCTTCCTCTATCCGCGCGACGCCCGCCCCACCCACAAGCCGGGACGGCTGCGCCTTCTCTACGAAGCGAATCCCATCGCCATGCTGGTGGAACAGGCGGGCGGAGCGGCCAGCACCGGGCGGCAGCGCATCCTCGACATCAAGCCGATGGCCCTGCACCAGCGCGTGCCGGTGATCCTGGGATCGAAGGCGGAGGTGGAAAGGCTGGTTGCCTACCACGCCGCCTACGATCGGGGGGAGGAGCTGTCCTTCCACGCACCGCTGTTCGGCAGCCGGTCGCTTTTCCTGGCTTCTGAATCCGCGGCGCTCGGCTGAGGGAGGAACACACCATGTCGGTCCGTCACCCGATCATCGTCGTCACCGGCTCCTCCGGCGCTGGGACCACCACCGTCACCCGCACCTTCCAGCAGATCTTCCGCCGGGAGGGCGTTTCCGCCGCCATCGTCGAAGGCGACAGCTTCCACCGCTACGACCGGCGGGAGATGCGCGCCAAGGTCGCCGAAGCGCAGGAGGAGCCCCATTCGACCTTCAGCCATTTCGGCCCCGACGCCAACCTGTTCGAGGACTTGGACGACCTGTTCCGCAGCTATGGCGAGACCGGCGGCGGCCGGACCCGCAAGTACCTGCATGACGAGAAGGAGGCCGAACCCTACGGCCAGGAACCCGGCACCTTCACGCCGTGGGAGGAGATCGAACCGGGCACCGACCTGCTGTTCTACGAGGGGCTGCACGGCTGCGTCCGCACTGATCGCGTCGACCTCGCCCGCCATGCCGACCTGAAGATCGGTGTGGTTCCGATCGTCAACCTCGAATGGATCCAGAAGATCCACCGCGACCGCAACATGCGCGGCTATTCCGAAGAGGCCATCGTCGACACCATCCTGCGGCGCATGCCCGACTACGTGAAATACATCTGTCCGCAGTTCAGCTGCACCGACGTGAATTTCCAGCGTGTTCCCACGGTGGACACCAGCAATCCCTTCATCGCCCGTGACATTCCGACGTCGGACGAGAGCATGTTGGTCATCCGCTTCACCCGGCCGAAGGGCATCGACTTTCCCTATCTGCTGTCGATGCTGAAGGACAGCTTCATGACCCGGCCCAACACCATCGTCTGTCCGGGCGACAAGATGGCGCTGGCGATGCAGCTGATCTTCACGCCGATGATCTGGCAACTCGCCGACCGCAAGAAGAAGGCGTTCTGAGCAGTGCCGGAAAGCCAATACCGGGGAGGACACCAGCCATGACTGCGTCGATGACCGTGGACCAAGAGGTCCGCGAACAGGACCGGCTTGCCATGCCGCCGGCCGATAGTCCCAACGACACGCCCAACCACGGCTCCGGCCGCCGCCTGCTGGCGAATGCGCTGCGCATTCTTGCCATCGACGCGGTGGAGGCAGCGAACTCCGGCCATCCCGGCATGCCGATGGGGATGGCCGACATTGCCGAGTCACTGTGGCGGCGTCATCTGCGCCACAATCCGGCCGACCCGAACTGGCCCGACCGCGACCGCTTCGTGCTGTCGAACGGGCACGGCTCCATGCTGCTCTACGCACTGCTTCACCTGACCGGCTACGATCTGCCGGTGGAAGAGCTGCGGCGCTTCCGGCAGCTTGGCTCGCGCACGCCGGGCCATCCGGAATATGGCGTGACGCCGGGGGTGGAGACGACCACCGGGCCACTGGGGCAGGGCGTCGCCAACGCCGTCGGCATGGCCTTGGCCGAACGGCTGCTCGGGGCGGAGTTCAACCGGCCGGGGCACCGCATCGTCGATCACCGGACCTTCTGCTTCGTCGGCGACGGTTGCCTGATGGAGGGGATCAGCCATGAAGCCTGCTCACTGGCTGGCACGCTGGGGCTGGAAAAGCTGGTGGTTTTCTATGACGACAACGGCATCTCCATCGACGGTGCCGTCACCGGCTGGTTTGCCGACGACACGCCGCGGCGGTTCGAGGCCTATGGCTGGCGCGTGATCCGCGAGGTGGACGGCCATGATGCCTACGCACTCGACGCCGCCATCGACGAGGCGCTGACCCCCTGCGGCAAGCCGACGCTGATCTGCTGTCGGACAGAGATCGGCCGCGGTTCGCCCAACCGCGCCGGCTCGGCGGAGGTGCATGGCGTACCGCTGGGTACCGCGGAGGTCGCGGCGACCAGGGCGGCGTTGGGATGGACTTGCCCGCCCTTCGAACTGCCGGATGAGGTGCGCGCCGGCTGGGATGCCCGGCGGCGCGGTGCGGCGACGCAAGCCGACTGGCAATCCCGCTTCGACGCCTATGCCGAGGCCCACCCGCAGGCTGCGGCCGAGTTCCTGCGGCGCATGCGCGGCGAGTTGCCGGGGAACTTCGCCAAGGCGGTCGACGCCTGGATTGCCGCGGTTGCGGAGCGGGCGGAGCCGATGGCGACGCGCAAGGCGTCCCAGCAGTCTATCCAGGCGCTGGCGGGCCTTCTACCCGAGCTGCTGGGCGGATCGGCGGATCTGACCGGTTCCAATCTCACCGATTGGCCGGGAAGCGGCGGGCGTCACCTCCATTACGGCGTGCGGGAGTTCGGCATGGCCGCGGTGATGAACGGCATGGCGCTGCATGGCGGCGTCATTCCCTTCGGCGGCACCTTCCTGGTCTTCTCCGACTATGCCCGCAACGGCCTGCGCCTGTCGGCGCTGATGGGCCTGCGCGTTGTCTACGTCTTCACCCATGACGGCATCGGCCTGGGCGAGGACGGCCCCACCCACCAGCCGGTCGAGCATGCCGCCAGCCTGCGCCTGATGCCGAATCTCGACGTCTGGCGCCCCTGCGACGCGTTGGAGACCGCCGTCGCCTGGAGGGCAGCGGTCGAGCGGGCGGACGGGCCGACCGCCCTGCTGCTGTCGCGCCAGACCCTCCCGGCTCAAGGAACAGGCCAATCGGGTATGGACCGGACCCGTGACGCGGCCCGTGGCGGTTATGTTCTGGCCGACGACGGACGGCCCGATGTGGTGTTGATTGCCACCGGATCGGAGGTGCCCGTCGTGATGGAGGCGCGTCGTCTGCTCGCCGGCCGCGGCATCGCCGCCCGCGTCGTCTCCATGCCCTGCTGCGAGGTCTTCGACCGGCAGGGCGAAGCATGGCGCGGCAGCGTGCTGCCGGCCGGCGTTCCCCGGCTGGCGGTGGAGGCCGGGGCGACTGGGCTGTGGCGCGCCACCGTTGGGTTGGACGGCGACGTGATCGGCCTCGACCGCTACGGCGAATCCGCCCCCGCCGGCGACCTTTACCGCCACTTCGGCATCACTGCGGAGGCGGTCGCCGACCGCGCCCAACGCCTCTGCTCCCCCAAGTTCTGAACCGGAGACTTCCTGCGATGGCCCTGATCTCCCTCCGACAGCTCCTCGACCATGCGGCCGAGCACGGCTATGGCGTGCCGGCCTTCAACATCAACAACATGGAACAGATCCAGGCGATCATGCAGGCGGCGGACGACTGCGCCAGCCCGGTGATCCTGCAGGCGTCCGCTGGCGCGCGCAAATATGCCGGCGAGCCGTTCCTGCGCCATATGGTGCAGGCGGCGGTGGAGATGTGGCCGCACATCCCCGTCTGCCTGCACCAGGACCATGGCGCCAGCCCGGCCGTCTGCCAGCAGGCGATCCGCTCCGGCTTCACCAGCGTGATGATGGACGGCTCGCTGCTGGACGACATGAAGACGCCGGCAAGCTACGACTACAACATCCGCGTCACCCGGCAGGTGGTGGAGCAGGCGCACGCCGTCGGCGTTTCGGTGGAGGGCGAACTGGGTTGCCTCGGCTCGCTGGAGACCGGCCAAGCGGGGGAGGAGGATGGTTCCGGCGCTGTCGGGACGCTGTCGCGCGACCAGTTGCTGACCGATCCGGAGCAGGCGGCGGACTTCGTGGCGCGGACGGGGGTGGACGCGCTCGCCATCGCCATCGGCACCAGCCACGGCGCCTACAAGTTCAGCCGCCGCCCGGACGGCGAGGTGCTGGCGATCGACCGCATCCGCGCCATCCACGACCGCATCCCCGACACCCATCTGGTAATGCACGGATCATCCAGCGTGCCGCAGGAGTGGCTGGAGATCATCCGCGCCCATGGCGGCAGCATCCGCGAAACCTACGGCGTTCCGGTCGAGGAGATTCGCGAGGGCATCCGCAACGGCGTGCGCAAGGTCAACATCGACACCGACATCCGCCTCGCCATGAGCGGCAGCCTGCGTCGCGCGATGATGACGCGGCCCGAGGAGTTCGACCCGCGCAAGTTCCTGGCCGAGGCAACCAAGGCCGCCCGCGCCCTCTGCCGCGAGCGGTTCGAGGCCTTCGGGGCTGCCGGGCAGGCGGAGCAGATCGTCCCGCTTCCTCTGGAACGCATGGCCGCCCGCGCCGCTGCACTGGAGTTTGCGGCGATGGAGCGGCGATCCCCGGCGTTGATGGCCTCCGGGTGACGGAGGGGACGTTGAGCAAGCCGGCACCGGTGATCTTCGACCTCGATGGGACGCTGATCGACAGTGCGCCGCATCTGGGCCACGCTCTCAACCGCCTGCTTGCCGAACGGGGCCGGCCGGCGGTGAGCGACGCGATGCTGCGCAGCTTCATCGGCGACGGTCCCCGGCCGCTGGTGGAGCGCGGCTTCGCCGCCACCGGCCGGGCGCTGCCGGCGGCGGAGGTCGGTCCGGCCTTGGCCCGCTTCCTCGACCTCTACGAAGCACTTCCCGCTGATCCTGGCAGCATCTATCCCGGCGTGCCTCAGACTCTGGCGCGGCTGGCCGACGCCGGCCACCCCGTCGGCCTGTGCACCAACAAACCCCAGGCGATCGCCCGCAGTCTGCTGGCCGATCTGGGGCTTCTGCCGCTCTTCGGCGCCATCGTTGGCGGCGACAGCCTGCCCCAGCGCAAACCGGCCCCGGAACCCCTGCTGGCGGTGCTGGCTGCGCTGGGTGCTTCGACCTCTGCTGCTGTGATGGTGGGAGACGGTCCCAACGACGTGGCCGCCGCCCGCGCCGCCGGGGTCGCCTCCATTCTCGTTTCCTACGGTTACGCCCGCGGTAACCCGGCGGACCTCTCCGCCGACCGCCTGATCCACCATTTCACCGACCTTCCGGACGCGCTGGAGGCCGTCCGCCCCAATCTCCCGCCACCCCATCCGACATTCCCATCCGGTCTCTGCCGAACATGATTTAGAATGCTGACTTTCAGCAGCAGATGCGTTATCGTGGCATCTGGTATACGAGACACCAGGAACTTGGGATCGCGACAACCAGAAGCGCGGACCATCCAGCAGAGGCCAGAACCGCCGTGACCGCATTCCCACCGATCATCAGCGCGACGCCGCCCGGCGGCGTTCCTGCCCGCAGCATCCATCCCGGCTCCGGCCGCCGCAAGACGCGCGACCAGCAGAAGGGCCGCCAGGTCGATCCCGTCAGCCTTGAGGAGGTGCGGGCGCTTCTCGGCGACCGCTCCCGTCAGGCCGACCTGCTGATCGAACATCTCCACCTACTGCAGGACCATTACGGCTGCCTGCATGCCCGTCACCTCGCCGCACTGGCGAGGGAGATGCGGCTGGCGCTGGTCGAGGTGTTCGAGGTCGCGTCCTTCTACGCCCACTTCGACATCGTGATGGACGGCGAGCCGGCACCGCCGAAGCTTACCATCCGTGTCTGCGACTCGCTGAGCTGCGCGCTCGCCGGGGCCGAGCAGCTCCACGATGCGCTGAAGGCGGGCGTCGACGAGAGCGAGGTCCGCGTGGTGCGCGCGCCCTGCATGGGCGGCTGCAACAACGCGCCCGTCGTGGCGATCGGCCACGCCCCGCACGAGAACGCAACGGTCGACAGCGTGCTCGACGCCGTCGCCCACGGCCATGTTCACCCCGATATCCCCGACTATCTAGGCTTCGACGAGTATATCCGCGGCGGCGGCTACAAGATGCTGGCCGAATGCCTGGATGGTGCGCGCGACGTCGATGCCGTGCTGAAGATGCTGGAGGATTCCAGCATCCGCGGCCTGGGCGGCGCCGGCTTCCCCACCGGCCTGAAATGGCGCTACGTCCGGGCGGAGCCGGGGCCGCGCATGATGGCGATCAACGGCGACGAGGGCGAGCCCGGCACCTTCAAGGACCGCTTCCATCTGGAGCGCGACCCGCACCGCTTCCTGGAAGGGATGCTGATCGGCGCCTGGACGGTCGAGGCGACGGACGTCTACATCTACCTGCGCGATGAATACCCGCAATGCCGGGAAATCCTGCTGCGCGAGATCCCGAAGGTCGAGGCCGCCGGTCTCGCTCGCCACACCCGCATCCATCTGCGGCGCGGTGCCGGCGCCTACATCTGCGGCGAGGAATCGGCGATGCTGGAAAGCATCGAGGGCAAGCGCGGCCTGCCGCGCCACAAGCCGCCCTTCCCGTCGGTGGTCGGCCTGTTCGGTCGCCCGACCCTGATCAACAACATCGAGACGGTGTTCTGGGTCCGCGAAATCCTGGAGAAGGGCGGGTCCTGGTTCGCCAGCCACGGAGCGAACGGGCGCAAGGGACTGCGCACCTTCTCGGTCTCCGGCCGGGTGAAGGAACCGGGGGTCAAGCTGGCTCCTGCCGGCATCACCCTGCTGGAACTGATCGACCAGTATTGCGGCGGCATGGCCGACGGCCACACGCTGAAGGGCTATCTGCCCGGCGGCCCATCCGGCGGCATCCTGCCGGCATCGATGGCAAACATCCCGCTCGATTTCGGCACGCTGGAACCGCACGGCTCCTTCATCGGCTCGGCCGCCGTCGTCGTGCTGTCTGACAAGGACAACATGCGCGACGTGGCACTCAACCTGCTGAAATTCTTCGAGGACGAGAGCTGCGGCCAATGCACCCCCTGCCGCGTCGGCACCGAGAAGGCCGTGCGCCTGATCAGCGAGCCGGAATGGGACGAGGAACTGTTGACGGCGCTCGCCACCGTCATGGGCGATGCCTCGATCTGCGGCCTGGGGCAGGCGGCGATGAATCCGATCAAGCTGGTGATGAAGCATTTCCGTGAGGACTTCGTGTCGCGCCAGGGCACTGCCCAGGGCGCAACCGGGTCGCAGGGGTAAGGAGACCGACATGTCCAACGGCATCACTTTCACCCTGGACGGTTCCGAGGTCACGGCACGGAACGGCGAGACGATCTGGCAGGTCGCCACCCGTGTGGGCACTGAGATCCCGCATCTCTGCCACCGGCCGGAACCGGGGTACCGCCCGGACGGCAATTGCCGCGCATGCATGGTGGAGATCGAGGGCGAGCGTGTGCTCGCCGCCTCCTGTATCCGCAAGCCCAAGCCCGGCATGACGGTGCGCACCGCGTCGGAACGGGCCAAGGCGTCGCGCAAGCTGGTCTTCGAACTGCTTCTGGCTGACCAGCCGGAGCGGGAGACCGCCCACGACCCCAACTCCACCTTCTGGAAATGGACCGACAAGGTCGAGATCGCCGGCAGCCGCTTCCCCACCGTGGACCGGCCGACTAAGACCGACGACATGTCGCATCCGGCGATGGCGGTCCAGCTCGACGCCTGCATCCACTGCAACCTGTGCGTCCGCGCCTGCCGCGAGGTCCAGGTCAACGACGTCATCGGCATGGCGGCGCGCGGGCATCTGGAAAAGATCGTCTTCGACTTCGATGACCCGATGGGCCAGTCCACCTGCGTGGCCTGCGGCGAATGCGTGCAGGCCTGCCCGACCGGCGCGCTGATGCCGGCGACCCTGGTGGACCAGCAGGGCGTCTACACCAACGCCCCCGACCGCGAGGTCGACTCGGTCTGCCCCTATTGCGGCGTCGGCTGCCAGCTGACCTACAAGATCAAGGACAACAAGATCGTCGCCGTCGACGGCCGCGACGGCCCGTCGAACCAGAACCGGCTCTGCGTCAAGGGCCGCTTCGGCTTCGATTACGCCCATCACGGCGACCGGCTGACCGTGCCGCTGATCCGCAAGGAGGGCGTGTCCAAGCACGACGTCGACATCGACCCGATGAACCCCTTCACCCATTTCCGCGAAGCGACCTGGGATGAGGCGCTGGCGGTGGCGGCCGGGGGCCTGCGCAAGATCCGCGACGAGCGCGGTGGCAATGCGCTGGCCGGCTTCGGGTCGGCCAAGGGGTCGAACGAAGAGGCCTACCTGTTCCAGAAGCTGGTCCGCACCGGTTTCGGCACCAACAACGTCGACCACTGCACGCGGCTCTGCCACGCCTCGTCGGTGGCGGCGCTGATCGAGGGCGTCGGGTCGGGGGCGGTGTCTGCCCCCTTCATGGCGGCGGAGGATGCCGAGGTCATCGTCATCATCGGCGCCAACCCGACGGAGAACCATCCCGTCGCCGCGACCTTCTTCAAGAACGCGGCGGAACGCGGAGCGAAGCTGATCGTCATGGATCCGCGCGGGCTGGCGATGGCGCGCCATGCCACGCACATGCTGCAGTTCACGCCGGGTCGCGACGTGGCGATGCTGAACGCCATCCTCCACACCATCATCGCGGAGGGGCTGTACGACCGCCAGTATGTCCAGGCCAACACCGAGGACTTCGAGGCGCTGGCCGAGACGGTCAAGGATTACCCGCCGGAGGAGATGGAGAAGGTCTGCGGCATCCCGGCCACCACCCTGCGCACGGTTGCGCGTCTGTTCGCCCGGTCCAAGGCGTCGATCATCTTCTGGGGCATGGGCGTGTCGCAGCACATCCACGGCACCGACAACAGCCGCTGCCTGATCGCGCTGTCGCTGGTCACTGGCCAGATCGGCCGCCCCGGCACCGGCCTGCACCCGCTGCGCGGCCAGAACAACGTTCAGGGCGCGTCCGACGCCGGCCTGATCCCGATGTTCTACCCCGACTACAAGTCGGTGGAGGATCCGGAGGTCCAGTCCTTCTACGAGAACTACTGGGGCACCAAGCTGGACGGCAAGCGCGGCCTGACCGTGGTCGAGATCATGGATGCCATCCATGACGGCCGGATCAAGGGCCTCTATATCGAGGGCGAGAACCCGGCGATGTCCGATCCGGACGTGACCCACGCCCGCGAGGCGCTGGCCATGCTCGATCATCTGGTGGTGCAGGACATCTTCCTGACCGAGACGGCGAAATACGCCGACGTGGTGCTGCCTGCCTCCGCCTGGCCTGAGAAGGACGGCACGGTCATCAACACCAACCGTCAGGTCCAGATGGGCCGCGCGGCGGTGCCGATGCCGGGCGAAGCACGTCAGGATCTGTGGATCATCCAGGACATGGCGCGCGGGCTGGGCCTGAACTGGAACTACACTCATGTGTCGGAGGTGTTCGCGGAGATGGTCGGCGCCATGCCGTCGCTCGCCAACATCACCTGGGAGCGGGTGGAGCGCGAGGGCTCCGTCACCTATCCGGTCGATAGTCCCGACCAGCCAGGCCACGATATCGTCTTCGGCAACGGCTTCCCGACCAAGACCGGGCGCGGGCGCTTCGTGCCGGCGCGGCCGATCAACCCGGCGGAGACGCCGGATCTCGACTACCCGCTGGTGCTCACCACCGGCCGTCAGCTGGAGCATTGGCACACCGGGTCGATGACCCGGCGGTCGAGCGTGCTGGATGCGGTGGAACCGGAGGCGGTCGCCTATGTCTCTCCGCACGACCTCACCCGCGCCGGGATGAGGAGCGGCGACTATATGCTGGTGTCGAGCCGCCGCGGCACGATCCGTCTGAAGGCGCGCATCGACGACCGCATGCCGGTGGGGCTGGTCTTCATCCCCTTCGCCTACGCGGAAGCCGCGGCGAACGTGCTGACCAACCCGCAGCTCGACCCGTTCGGTAAGATCCCGGAGTTCAAATACTGCGCGATCAAGATCGAACGGGCTCAGGTTGCCGAGGCGGCGGAGTAGCCATCGGCAACCCGGCCATGCAG
The DNA here is from genome assembly GCA_965650625.1 of uncultured Azospirillum sp. GTDB lineage: Bacteria > Pseudomonadota > Alphaproteobacteria > Azospirillales > Azospirillaceae > Azospirillum. Next base: position 38,089 of record CBFGPE010000051.1, read on the forward strand.
GCGGCGACTTTTGAGACCGCCTGCGGGTCGATGCCGGCGGTCCGCTCCCCGCCGCACAGTGCGCCGCGGAAGCCGAGATAGTCGGGCGACAGGGCCTTCAGGGCCGGGATGTCTGCGACCCGCAGCGACCCGGCCAGCCCTGTCAGTAGCCGGTGTGCCCGCGCGCAGCACACGAAGGAGCCCAACTGGTCATCCTGCCAGTGGTGGCGCAGGCCATGGCGCTTGCCGGCGGTGTCGAGCATCGCCCCGCGAAATCCGGCGGCGGCCAGCCTGTCGATCGGCAGACAGCAGGGGTCGCTGGGCCACAGGTCGGCGAAGAGCACGGCGATCAGCTTGGCCCCCTCCGCCGCCAGCGGTGCCAGCGCGTCGATGCAGCGGTCGGGCGCGCCATCGGGTGCGAAGCCGATCTTGACGAAATCCACGCCGGCTTCGGCAATCCGGCGCGCCGCCGGCACCACGGCGTCGGGCCGCATCGGCTGGTCGCCGATGGTGGCGCTCAGCCTTGGCCGCCCTGGAATATTTGCCATGTCCCCGACCACCAGGGCGATATCCTTCGGATCCCAGGCGCCGAGCGCTCCTGCGGCGGGATCCTTCAGGTCCAGGATGTCGGGTCCCGCCGGCAGGACCAGGGAGATTTCCGCCGCGTCCGCGACGCTGGCCAGCCATCCGGTCATGTGTCCTCCCCCGCGCGGTGAGCGGCGATGCGGGCCATCAGCCAATCCCAGGCTTCCAGCTCATGCGGGCCGGCGGTCTTGCCGATGGCGATGGACAGATAGTCGGACTCCCGCGCGATCTTGTCCATGGGAAGCATGTGCAGCCGGCTGACCAGGATCGCCGCCTCGATCACGGCCGCCTGCGCCCGGTTGAAGCCGCGGAAGCGGGCATGCGTGGCAGCATGGATGGCGCGGCAATGGAAGCGCGGGCGAACCGGATCGTCCTCCACTTCCTCGACGGTGATTTCCTCGTGCGACAGGCAGCCGGCCAGACGTGGCGCGTCGATCCGCTCCGCCGGAACGGTCGGCCAGTCGCGGCGGCGCCCGCTGATGCAGCCGGCGAAGACCCGCACATCGTCGGTGTGGTTGACGACGGCACAGCGCCGGGCCAGCAGATTGTCCAGCGTCCGCGACGGCCGGAATGGGGCCAGGATGAAGCGCTCGCGCTCGCCGTCCGGCTCCACCGTCACCCCCATCGGCGCCACATGGGGCTGCCCGTCTTCGTCGGTGGTAGTGATGATGGTCTCGCGGATCAGGGGCATGGCTCAGCCGCTTCGCTTGGTCGGGCCGATGGCGTGGAAGCCGGTGGGATCGTCCTGCGGCTCATCGGTTGCCACGCCCCAGCGCAATTCGCTGTCTTGCGCATAGCGTTTGCCGAGTTGCCAAGCGATCTGCGCCCGCGCCATCTCAACCCCAAGGTAAAAGGCATGACCGGCGTCGATGCCCGGATCGAGGCGAGGGAACAGGTCGAAGGGATCGGTGGCGCGATGGTGGCCGTCGCGATTGTAGAGATGGATGCCCTCGGCGCTGACCTCCACGCGGTAATTGGGATCGCGGATCTGCGCTGCGGTCTCCGCGATTTGTTCGGCGCTGCGGACGAAGGGCCGGCGGTCGCGCAGGCATAGCAGGCCGGTACCGAAGCCGCGCGGCATGCTGTGCGCCGCACGGGCGGCGAAGAACTGGCGCCGTGCCACGTCGAACTCACGAATGGCACGCCGACAATGCGGGCTGACCTGCACCGCCAGCACGTTGCCGATGCGCAGTTCCGACACCACGCCCATGAGCACGGCTGTGACGCCTGGCATATCGGCGTCGGTCAGCTCGGTCACATTGCCGATGCCCATCAGGATCTCGGCGTCCGGCCAGCGCTCGCGCACAGTGCGGTAGCGCAGTAGGGAGTCGGTGAAGCCGTGGTGGATCGGCTCCAGGATTGGATCGACCAGGAAACGCCGCCCGCGGCTGCTCATGGCGTCGATGGCGCGCGCCAAGCTGTCGAGATCCTGCGGCGTGGTGGGGATCAGCACCGGTACGGCATCCCCCTCGTCGACGAGATGGACCGTCTCCTCGGTCAGGCTGAGCAGAAAATCGGCGCCGGCCCGGGTGGCGCGGCGCAATTCGTCCGCATTCAGGGAATCGACGCTGACGGCGAAGCCGGCGCCGTGCAGCGCGCCGACAGTCTCCTCCAGATGGGGGAACGGGGTGTCGGGCAGGCAGCCGAGGTCGATGACGTCGGCACCGTCGCGCCGAAGCTCTGACGCCTTGGCAAGAATGGCGGCAGTGTCGCGCGACGGCGCATCCACGATCTCTGCAAAGATCCGGGTGTCGTGGCGGCTGAGATCGAGGGGGCGGGCCTGCCGCTGGAAGAATTGCGGCAGATCCTCAAGCTCGTCGGGGCCGCGCTCGACCGCCGTGCCGAAATGCGCGGCGAGAGCGTCGAGGTCGCCGCGGAAGCGGCCCGGCAGCAGGATCAGGTCGGCCCCCTGCGTGGATTCCAGCCGCCGCAGGACGATCTCCGTGGTGGCAAGGGCCGCGACCTTGACGCCGAGGTTGACGATGGTCGCCTCGAAGGGCAGGGGACCCAGCGAATCCAACACTTGCCGCAGCCGGTTTTCCGCCAGCGAGCCGGTCAGGAACAGGATGTGCCGTGCCATGCAGCCTCCGGTTCCCGCGCGCCGGTCAGCACCACCCCGACACCGGCCGCCTGGGGGACGATTTCCAGCTTTTCCACCTGCACCCGGGCGAAGACCGCCTGCGGCGGCGACAGGCACAGCGCCAGCAGCTTTTCGGCCAGAACCTCCAGAAGCTGGATGTGGGGGCTTTGCGTGAAGGCCTCGACCCCCTGGATCAGGTATTCGTAGGAGACGACGGCGTCGAGGTCGTCGACGAAGGGCCGGTTCGGCACCTCGACGGTGACAGTCAGGCTGACGCGCACGCGCTGGGTCCGGGTCTTCTCGTGATCCCAGACGCCGATGCGGAACTCGCCGACATAGTCGCGCAGCACCAGATCGTACCGGCGCATCACCGCGGCGGTGCGCGGCGGCGGTGGCCGCAGGACATTCATGATGCTGCTGTAGCCGCTCTGGGACTCATCCGGCATCTCTCGCTCCTCCCCGCCGCCCGCTCAGCGTCTTCCCGGCGCATGCTCCGCCAGCCGATGGTCGACCAGCCAGCCGACGCCGCGCGACCATGAGGTCTCGTTGTCACCGCGGATGTCGCCGCGTGCCGTCGTCACCACACGCCCGGTGGCGACATCCTCGACAACCAGCCCGATCCACAGGATCAGGCTGCTGATCTTGCGGACGATGCCGTAGACGACCAGATCGGCACCGGCGGCGCGAGCGATGTCCAGTTCGCAGCCGTTGCACGACCGGATCGCCGTCCCCGTCGGCACCAGCTTTGCCGTCAGCTGTGCCGTGGCGGTATCGTCGATCACATCGTAGCCCTTGGCGTTCAACGCATGGCGCAACTCCGCGCTGACCCGCTTCAGCCGCTCTGCATGATCCGCGGCCGGGGGCTCGCCGCTGCTGTCCTCCAGCTCAAGGTCCAGGACCAGCGTCCGTGCCGATGCGGGGGCCGCCGCCGCGAATGCCGCCAGAACCAGTGCCATCAGTGCGATGATAGCGGCTCCGTTCCACCTCCCCACATGATCCATCGGGCATCCCCTTTTGCGCACCGGTTCCGATTGCGTCCAATCGTTGGCGAGGCCATCATTCTCGCCATGCAACGATGTTCCTCTCCCCTCGGAACCGCCCTCGCCGCGGTTCTCGCCACGGCCGTGATCGTCGGGTTGCCTGCCGCCGGCTGGGCGCAGGACCCGAAGAATCCCGATTGGCCCTGTCAGCAGATCCTGGTCCCGACTCTGTCGCCAGCGTCCGTCTGGGACGGTCCGTCGATCGACGGGCTGGGGGACGCGTGGCAGCGTGACCCGGCGGTCGCCACCCTGGT
>CBFGPE010000052.1:0-41572 GCA_965650625.1 uncultured Azospirillum sp.
ATGAAGGCGTCGATCTGGGGGATGACGTTGAAGGCGATCTGCTTGGGGAAGACGCTCTTGGTGATGGGGTCGTTGACGAAGATGGCGCGGGTCTGGGTGAACAGCTCGTCCATCGCCTCCTTGCCGGCCCCCGACACCGACTGGTAGGTCGACACCACGACGCGGCGGATCTTGTAGCGGTCGTGCAGCGGCTTCAGCGCCACCGCCATCTGGATGGTGGAGCAGTTGGGATTGGCGATGATGCCGCGCTTGCGATAGCCGGCCAGCGCCTCCGGGTTCACCTCCGGCACCACCAGCGGCACGTCGGGGTCCATGCGGAAGTGCGAGGTGTTGTCGATCACCATGGCACCGGCGGCAGCGGCGCGCGGCACATGGACAGCCGACACCTTGGCGCCGGGCGACGACAGAACGATGTCCACGCCATGGAAGTCGAACTTGTTGAGATCCTGGACCTTGAGGATGTCGTCCTCGCCATAGGACACCTCCTGACCGATCGACTTTTCCGAGGCCAGAGCGATGACCTTGTCGGCCGGGAACTTCCGCTCGGCCAGCGTTTGCAGGATCTCGCGCCCGACATTGCCGGTGGCGCCGATGACCGCGACGGTATAGCCCATGACGGTGGTTTCCTTCTGCCGAATGTCCGCGAATACAAGAATGGTGCTGGGGGGCGATAGGAGCTAGGCGCTTTCCCCACGAATTGCAACCCGTCCCGGATGGAAAGGGCGGGCCGGAAGCAGGCGGGGCGGAGCCGGCCAACCTGCCGGGTTGACATACCGGGGAAGGCAGCGGGAAGATTCACCCCTCAACAGTGCCCGAACGGGCCTCCAGGGAGACTTCACGGATGACCAGCTTCAGGCGCGGCCTTATTGCCCGGACCGTTCTCGGCGCCGCCGCTCTCGCCCTCGTCAGCCTCACCGCCCCCGCCATGGCCGCCACGCCGAAGGATGCGCTGGTGATGGCGTGGCAGTTCGACGACATCGTCAGCCTCGACCCCGGCGAGATCTTCGAGCTGTCGGGCGCGGAATACAGCGCCCAGGTCTATGACCGCCTGATCCATTTCGACGTCAACGACGTCAGCAAGATCGAGGGCGAGGTCGCCGAAAGCTGGACCGTGTCGCCCGACGGCAAGACCTTCACCTTCAAGATCCGCGACGGCATCAATTTCCATTCCGGCAACCCGCTGACCGCCAACGACGTGGCGTGGTCCTTCGCCCGTGCGGTGAAGATGAACAAGGGTCCGGCCTTCATCCTGACCCAGTTCGGCCTGACCCCGGACAATGTCGACCAGATGGTGCGCGCCACCGACCCGCACACGCTGGTATTCACCACCGACAAGGCCTATGCCCCGACCTTCGTGCTCTACTGTCTGACCGCCGATGTCGCGTCGGTCGTCGATTCCAAGCTGGTGAAGAGCAAGGAGAAGGACGGCGATTTCGGTACCGGCTGGCTGAAGACCAACTCCGCCGGCTCCGGCCCCTTCATCCTGAAGCAGTGGAAGCCGAGCGAGCTGCTGACCTTCGACGCCAACACGAAATACTGGCGCGGCGCGCCGAAGCTGAAGCGCGTGCTGATCCGCCACATCGCGGAACCGGCGACCCAGCGCCTGCTGCTGGAGAAGGGCGATGTCGACGTCGCGCGCAACCTGAAGCCCGAGCAGTTCGAACCGCTGAAGTCCAGCGACGCCATCCGTCTGGTCCAGGCGCCGAAGGGCACGCTGTGGTACCTCAGCCTGAACCAGAAGGTCCCCGCCCTGGCCAAGCCCGAGGTGCGCGAGGCCTTCAAGTATCTGGTCGATTACGACGGCATGGCCGGCTCGATCATGAACGGCATCGGCACCGTCCATCAGGCCTTCCTGCCCAAGGGCTTCCTGGGCGCCGTCAACGACAACCCCTACAAGTACGATCCGGCCAAGGCGAAGGAACTGCTGGCGAAGGCCGGCTATCCCGACGGCTTCACCGTCAGCATGGACGTGCGCAACACCAACCCGACCCAGGACATGGCCCAGGCGATCCAGGCCAGCGCCGCCAAGGCCGGCGTGAAGATCGAGATCATCCCCGGCGACGGCAAGCAGGTGCTGACCAAGTTCCGCGCCCGCAACCATGAGCTGATGATCCAGCAGTGGGGCGCGGACTACCAGGATCCGAACTCCAACGCCGACACCTTCGCCTCCAACCCGGACAACAGCGACGACGCCAAGTCCAAGCCGCTGGCCTGGCGCAACGCCTGGGACATTCCAGAGCTGACCAAGAAGACCGCCGCCGCGGTCGAGGAACGCGACAGCGCCAAGCGCGCCAAGATGTATGAGGAGCTTCAGCGCTCGGTCCTGGCCGACTCGCCTTTCGTCATCATGTTCCAGCAGACGGAGATGGTGGCGGAGCGCAAGAACGTCACCGGCCTTGTCTGGGGTCCGAGCTTCGACACCAACTATTACTGGAAGGCCGAGAAGAAGTAAGGATGCGAAGGGGGGCGCCGACCGCGCCCCCTTCCCTCGCTCACCCCCAGGCTCGCACATCCTCCACCACCGTGGCGAGGCTGTCGGACAGGCCGGTCAGCACGCCGCGCTGGATGTCGGCCGCCGACACCACCCCGCCCTTGCCGTCCGGCAGGTCGCGGGTGGCGGTGGCCGACGCCACGACCGTCACCCGCCAGCCATGATCCACCGCCGACCGCGCGGTGCTGCTTACGCAGTTGTGGGTCATGAAGCCGGCGACGATCATCTCCGTCCGCCCGGCATCGCGCGCCACCGTCTGCAGATCCGTCCCGGTGAAGGCATTGGCGAGCTTCTTGACGATCACCGGCTCGCCAGCGCGCGGGGCGACCGCCGGGACGATTTCTGCCATCGGCCCGGTCGGGTCGAACACCGGCGCGCCCGCCGCAGTGTGATGGACGATGTGGATCACCGGCACGTCCTTGGCGCGGGCAAGGGCCAGCAGCGCCGCCGCCTGTTCCACCGCCGCATCGACGCCGGACAGCCGCAGGGCGCCGTCGGTGTATTCGCGCTGAAGGTCGATCAGCACCAGTACGGCCTTGTCGAGCGGGGCGGGCGTGCTCGGCGCGCCGACGATCTGGCGCAGGGTCCGGGCGGGAAGTGTCGTCATCGGGGGATGCTCCGCAGTCGTTGAGTGGTGACGGAGGCCATGCTGCCCCGTTCACCGATGCGCAGCCATCCGCTATCCTTGCACGATGACTGTTCAGAAATTCACAGGCCCGCTCGACTGGGACGATTTGCGCGTCTTCCTGGAATTGGCGCGCGCCGGCAGCCTGTCGGCGGCGGCACGCAGTCTGCGGCTGAGCCACGCCACGGTTGGGCGCCGGCTGGCCGCGCTGGAGGCGACGCTCGGCCGCAGCCTGATGGAGCGCCGCCCCGACGGCTATGTCCTGACCGCGGAGGGTGAGAGCGTCCGCGCCCTGGCCGAAGCGATGGATGAACGGGCCCAGGCAATCCGCCGCCGAGAGAGCGACGCCGCCGGGCTGACCGGCACGGTCAGGCTGACGACGACCCAGGCACTGGCCGACGTCTTCCTGATCCCCCGCTTGGGACCGCTGCGGACCGCCAACCCTGGCCTGGATCTGGAGATCATCGTCGACAACCGCACCCTCAGCCTCGCCCGGCGGGAGGCCGATCTGGCGATCAGGCTGGCCCGGCCGCAGCGCGGCGATCTTGTGGCGCGGCGGCTGGCGACGCTGGGCTATGGGCTGTACGCCGCGCCGGATGCGCCCGATACGCTGATCGCCTATGACGAGTCGATGGCGGAGTTGCCGGAGGCGTTGTGGCTGGACCGCCATGGCGGCGGGCGGCGCGTGGCCTTCCGCTCCAACAGCGTGCAGGGCCAACTTGCGGCGGCGGTCGCCGGCTTCGGCACCGCCTTTCTGCCCTGCATGCTGGCGGATGGCGTGCCGGGGCTGGAGCGCTGCCCGCTGCCCGGCCCACCGCTGACGCGCGAGGCGTGGCTGCTGGTCCACCGCGACCGCCGCGAGGTCCCGCGGGTGCGGGCGGTGATCGAGCATCTGGTGGCGGTCTTCACCGCCGAGAAGGAGCGGTTGGCGGGAGGCGCCGCCGCTCAGTAACGCGCCGCCATGAAATACAGCCCGTCCGGCGGGCAAGTCGGCCCGGCCTTGGCGCGGTCGCGGGCCTCCAGCGCGCGGAGGACATCGTCGGGGGTCCATTTGCCGACGCCGACCAGTTCCAGGGTGCCGACCATGTTGCGGACCTGATGGTGCAGAAAGGAGCGTGCCGCGGCATGGACGCGGATCTCCTCGCCCTGCCGCTCCACATCCAGCCGGTCGAGCGTCTTCACCGGCGACTTCGCCTGACACAGCGCGGCGCGGAAGCTGGTGAAGTCATGCTGGCCGACCAGCACCTGAGCCGCCGCGTGCATCGCCTCCGCATCCAGCGGGCGGGTGACGTGCCACGCCCGGCCGGCATCGAGCGCCAGCGGCGCCCGGCGGTTGACGATGCGGTAGACATAGGCGCGGCCGGTGGAGGTCAGCCGGGCATGGAAGTCCTCAGCCACCGCTTCCACCTCCAGCACCGCGATGGGGGCCGGCTTCAGGTGGAAGTTCAGGGCGTCGCGCAGCTTGAGACCGGTGAAGGGCTTTTCCAGGTCGAAATGGCAGACCTGCCCCAGCGCATGCACCCCGGCATCGGTGCGGCCGGAGCCATGGACCCGCACCACCTCGCCCGACAGGCGCTGCACCGCCTCCTCCAGGCTCTGCTGGACGGAGGGGCCGTTGTCCTGACGCTGCCAGCCGACGAAGGGACGGCCGTCATACTCGACGGTCAGTTTCCAGCGCTGCACGGCCGTTAATCCGCGACGGCTTGCGCAGAGATCGGCTGCCCGACCGCCAGCGCGAAACCGCGCAGGAAGGCCGCACCATCCACCGGCGCCTTGCCCGGCCGCTGCACCTTGACCAGCCGCACGGCCCCGTCGGCGCAGGCGACCGTCAGCCGCTCGTCCAGAAGCGTGCCGGGCGTGCCCATACCGGTCGCGGGTTCGGCGGCCAGCACCTTGATGCGCTCGCCATTGGCGGCATCGAACCAGCAGCCGGGCCAGGGGGTCAGCGCCCGGACCTGCCGCTCGACGTAAGCGGCGGGCTGGGTCCAATCGAGCCGGCCATCCTCGCGCGTCAGCTTGGCGGCGTAGGTGACGCCCTCCTCCGGCTGTGGCACGGCGGCCAGCGTGCCGGCGGCCAGCCCGTCCAGCGCCGGAACGATCATGCGGGCGCCGAGCGCCGCCAGTTCGTCATGCAGGCTGCTGGCGGTGGTGGCGGGGGTGATCGCCACCGCCTCTTTCGACAGCATGGCGCCGGTGTCGAGCCCGATGTCCATCTGCATGATGGTGATCCCGGTCTCGGCATCACCGGCCAGGATGGAGCGCTGGATCGGCGCCGCCCCGCGCCAGCGCGGCAGCAGCGAGCCATGCACATTGACACAACCCAGCCGCGGCGCGTCCAAAATCGGCTGCGGCAGGATCAGGCCATAGGCGGCGACCACCGCGACGTCGGCCTTGAGGTCGGCGAACTTCGCCTGGGCCTCGGCATTGCGCAGGCTCTTGGGCGTGCGCACGGGGATGCCGTGCTCCTCGGCGAAGCGGTGGACGGGCGATTTCTGCACCTGCTGGCCGCGGCCGGCCGGGCGCGGCGGCTGGCTGTAGGCGCAGACAACCTGATGCCCCGCCTCGATCAGCGCGGCAAGGCTGGGCACGGCGAAGTCCGGCGTGCCCATGAAGACGAGACGGAGCGGGGTCATAGGATTCGATCGAGGCGGGTCAGGCCGTCGCCTTCTGCATCTTCTGGACCTTCTTCAGCAGGATGTTCCGCTTCAGCATCGACAGGTAATCGACGAACAGAACGCCGTTCAGATGGTCGATCTCATGCTGGATGCAGGTGGCGAGCATGCCGTCGGCCTCGATCTCCTGCTGCTGGTTCTTTTCGTCCAGATAGCGGACGCGGATGCGCTGGGGACGGGTGACCTCGGCATACTGCTCAGGCACCGACAGGCAGCCCTCCTCGCACACCGACTTCTCGTCGGACGACCAGACGATTTCCGGGTTGGCGAGGCGCATCGGGTTCGCCGGCTCGCCCTTCTCGTGGACGTCGACGACGATGACGCGGTCGAGCACGCCGACCTGCGGGGCGGCCAGACCGATGCCGTTGGCGTCGTACATGGTCTCCACCATGTCGTCCATCAGCTTGACGACGCGCGCATCCACTTCGGCGACGGGTTGCGCCTTGCGCTTCAGGATCGGATGCGGGGCGACGAGGATCGGAAGACGGGCCATGGGTGCTCGATGCTGGTAGGGGGAGTTCAAACGGACAAAGTAGGCGGACCGAGTGTTCCGGTCAAGGAATCGGACCTGTGCGAAGGGCCTGGAACCACCGGCCGAGCAGGGTTGCGCCGAACGCCGGTTGGGCGTAGTCGATGCCGATCATGCCTGACGCGACCACCGCCCCCTCCCCCTCCCCGCGCTGGACCCAGGACGCCGCCCTGGCGCTGGTGTTCCTGACCCGCCTGCCCTTGCCCTCCATCGGTCCGCTCAACGGTCCGCTGGCCGAGGGCGCGGCGGCGCGGGCGATGGGGTGGTTTCCGCTGGTCGGCGCGCTGGTCGGGCTGGCCGGCGGTGCCGTCTTCGCGGCGGCGGCGGCGCTGCACCTGCCGCCGCTGGCGGGCGCGCTGCTGGCCCTGGCGGCAACGGTGCGGCTGACCGGCGGACTGCACGAGGATGGCGCGGCCGACGTCGCCGACGGCTTCGGCGGCGGTCGCGATCTGACGCGCAAGCTGGAGATCATGCGCGACAGCCGGGTCGGCAGCTATGGCGTGCTGGCCCTGGTCTTCTCGGTCGGCATCCGGGCGGCGGCGTTGGCCGCCCTGCCGGTGCCGGCGGCGGTAGCGGCGCTGGTGGCGGCCGGCGCCCTGTCGCGCTGCGGGCTGGCGGCGATGGCGCGCGTCCTGTCCCCGGCCCGGCGCGACGGGCTGGCGGCGGCGCAGGGCCGGCCGGCGATGACGACGGTGCTGCTGGCGCTCCTCTCCGGCACGGCGCTGGCTGCGGTCACCCTCGGCGGATTGGCCCTGCCGGCGCTGGCGGCCTCGCTTCTGGGGGTGATCGCGGTGGCGATGCTGGCCCGGCGGCAGATCGGCGGACACACCGGCGACGTCTTCGGCGCCGCCCAGCAGGTGGCGGAGGCCGCCGTCCTGCTGACTCTCTCCGCCTTCTTGGGAGCAGTTGCATGAGCGCGGTGAGCCTCACCCCCCTGACCGTCACCCGCTGGTGGCTGATCCGCCACGCGCCGGTCCACAACCCGGACAACCTGATCTGCGGGGCGAGCGACCGCAAGGCCGACACCGGCAACCGCGCCGCGGCGGCGGCGCTCGCGGCCGGCCTCCCTGCCGACGCCCTGTGGCTGACCAGCCCGCTCCGCCGCACCCGCCAGACCGCGCAGGCGCTGTGGAGCCGCAATCCACGGCTTGCCGACACCGCCGTCGTGGAGCCGGCGCTGGCCGAGCAGGATTTCGGGGATTGGGAGGGCATCAGCCACGACACCGCGGCCCAGCGCGACGCCGAGGCGGCGGCGCGTTTCTGGCGCAATCCGGCCCGCCACGCCCCGCCCGGCGGCGAGAGCTTCGCCACGGTGATGGAGCGCACGGCGGCGGCGCTGCGGCGGCTGACCGACCAGCATGCCGGACGCGATCTGGTTGCGGTGATCCATGCCGGCAGCATCCGGGGCGCGCTGGCACTGGCGCTGGATCTCACGCCGGAGGCGGCGTTGCGGCTGCGGATCGACCCCTGGTCGCTGAGCCGGATCGACCACTATCACACCGGGACAGGATCCTGGTCTGTCGGGGGAGTGAATCAGCAGGTCGGAACTTTCTGACCACGGCCGGCGTTCCCCAGTCTCAGTTGGGCTACCGAACGAGAGGCAGACCATGGTCCATAGCACCACCGCCGGCCACGGCCACAGCCCCGACCAGGGCGACATCAAGAAGCTCTGGGAGATGATGAAGGGCGTCCAGGTCGCGATGATGACGACGCTGGACGACAACGGCCGGATGAACTCCCGTCCGATGGCGACGCTGTCCCATGCGGGGTTCGAAGACGGCACCTTGTGGTTCTTCACCCGCGCCCATTCCGAAAAGGTGGCGGAGATCGACCGCCACTGGCGCGTCAACCTCGCCTACGCCAACCCCGACAAGCAGGATTACGTCTCCGTCTCCGGCGTCGCCGAAGTGGTGCGCGACCGCGACAAGATCCGCTTCCTGTGGCGCGACATCATGAGCACCTGGTTCCCCCAGGGTCCGGACGATCCGGAGGTGGCGCTGCTGAAGGTGTCGGTCGATCAGGCCGAATATTGGGACAGCCCGTCGAGCACCATGGTCTACGCCTATGGCTATGTGAAGGCGAAGCTGACCGGCCAGTCGCCCGATCCCGGCGACAACGCCAAGATCGCGTTTCAATAAGGCGCGTGCGATGGGCGCTCCGGCGCCCATCCCCCTCAGAACTTCACGAACCGGTTGAACCACCGCCCCAGCGGCCCGGTCAGCCTCAGCCCGCCGATGGTGGTGGCGAGGCACAGGCAGCCTTCCGGGTCCGACACCGGCCGGTGGACCAGCGACGGGTCGCCGATGGCGAGATCGCCGGGCAGGAACGCGCCGAACTCGTCGGAAAAGCCGCCCTCCAGCACCACGGTCAGTTCGATGCCGCCATGGGTGTGCTGCGGCACGCCGACGCCGCCCTTCATGCGGATCAGCCGGGTGGTGCCGTTCGAACCCGACAGCAAATCCATGCAGCGCATGCCCGGCTGAAGGAAGCGCCAGCAACCCTCCCCGATCCCCCCGTCGCGGTCGAGCCGCCCGCGCAGATAGCTGCGCAGCGGTTCCGGATAACGTGACTTCTCAGGCGAAGGCTTTACCGCCGGGCGGCAGGGCGCCGGCCGCTCGTGGTCCAGGCGGGCCATCAGCGCTTCCAGGCAGCCGTCGGACAGCGGTTCCGGCTCCAAATCGTCCAGCAGGGCACCGCCGATCGCCTCCATCTCCGCCACCGCGTGGCGGCAGGCGGGGCAAAAGGCCATGTGGGTGGCGACGGCCAGTGAAGCGCCTTCGCACAGGGCTCCGCCGGCATAGTCGATCAGCAGGGTGTCGCCAGGGTGGTGGCTCGGCCGGTTCATCGGAAATGCCTCATCCGACATCCTTCAGCGACCGGCGCAGGCGTTCCATCGCCAGACGCAGGCGCGATTTGACGGTGCCGAGCGGGATGCCGTGCTCCGCGGAAATGACGCTGTGCGGCTTGTCCTCGAAATAAGCCATGCGCAGAAGCTCGGCTTGTTCCGGCGGCAGATCCTTCAGCGCGGCGCGCAGGCGCCCGCTGCTTTCCTTCGCCTCGACCCGGCGGTCGGCGGACTCGTCGGGTTCGGGCACCAGGGCCGGATCGTCGGGATCGATCTCCGGCCGCTGTTCGCGGCGCAGCACATCGATTCGCTTGTTGCGGGCGATGGTGAACACCCAGGTGCCGGCCGAGGCGTGCCTCGGATCGAAGGTTTCGGCACGACGCCAGACCAACAGCATGACCTCCTGAACAAGCTCTTCCGCCGCACCGGAATCGCATCCCAACCGGCGCAGATACGTTTTCAGCCGCGGCGCGAAGTGGCCGAACAGCACCCCGAACGCCTGTTTGTCCCGCTCGCGCCCGACGGCGACGAGCAGGGCTTCCAGGCTGGGGGCCGTGTCGGCCGCGGGGGTGTGCTGGTCCTGCATGGCCCCATTCAAGGGGAACATCGGCCGCCGCACAAGCCGGGGATGGCACCCATTCCCGGAATTTGCGGCAGCGCCCCCTTTTTCAAGGCCTCTGCGTCAATCCTGCACCCTGCCCCGCACGACACCCGCCGTCACGCCGGGCTGTATGTCGCATCGTGACCTTCGGTACGCAACCACCCGGCCGCCGGATCACAAAAAAACCCGGCCTGCGGCATTTTGTTCGAATGCGCCGTTCAATTTGATCGGGGGTTATCGCATGAATCCCATGGCGCGCAGGGCCTCCGCCACCTCCGGCGTCTCCAGCGCCTCGACGAAGCGGCGGACGGCCGGGCGGCCTCGGCGGGCGGCGGGAATGACGAAGTCGTAATGCTCCTCCTGCAGCGGCAGGAAGCCCAACCCATAAAGGTTCGCCGCGGTTTCGATGGCGACGCCCCAGTCGGCACGGTTCTGCGCCACCGCGACGGCGACGGCATTGTGCGACTTGGCCTGCGTCCAATAGCCGGTCGGCCGCGCCGCGCCCAATAGCCGGTCGGTCAGGATGCGGGTGCCGCTGCCGGCATTGCGGTTGATCAGGATGCAGTCGGCCAGACCGGCGACCGCCGCCACCGCCTCTTCCGCCGTCCTACCCTCGAACCGCGGGTCGCCGCGGCGGAAGACGATGCCCTGCATGCGGCGGTAGCCGGCGACGAGCTCCAGCCCCGGCGCCAGGAAGGGCGTGTTGTAGGTGCCGGTGGCCGGGTCCATCAGGTGGACGGGGGCGATGTCGCACTCCCCGCGCCGCGCCGCCGCCAACCCGCCCATCGAGCCGACATTCAGCGCCTTGACCGTCATCCCCTCCCCGATCAGGCGGCCGAGCACGGCGTTCAGCCCGATGCACTGGCTGCCGACCACGATCAGGTCGGCGGGCACCAGCGAGCGGCCGAGCAGCTGGACCGACACCGGCGTGCCGGCCTCCACCGCCTCCGCCTGGGCGTCGATGGCCAGGAAGCCGTCGGCATGGCTGAAGGCGGTGACCGCCCCCGATCCCTTGGACAGCGGATAGGCCGCCAACTCATCCTCGCTGTCACCATGGACCAGCGAGACCATCACATATTCGGTGCGCCCGCGCTCCGACCCCAGCCGCACCGGCAGGGTGGCGGCCACCTCCTCTGCCAGCGCCGGCGGCAGGCCGGCCATGGCGCGGATCACCGGGGCGACGAAGCTGTGGAAGGTGAACATGGCCGATGTGGGGAAGCCCGGCAGGATCACCACCGGCTTGCCGCCGGTCACCGCAAGGCACAGCGGCTTGCCCGGCTTCAGCGCCACGCCGTGGGCGACGATGCCGGGATCGGACAGCTGCGCGACGATCCGGTGGGAGCGGTCGCCTGCCCCCTTCGACGTGCCGCCCGACAGCAGCAGCGCGTCGCACTCCAGCCCTTGGGCGACCAGCCGTTCCAGCGCCGCGTCCTCGTCCGGGGCGATGCCCAGCGGCACCGGTTCGCCGCCCAGTTCGGAAACCGCGGCGGCCAGGATGGCGCCGTTGCTGTCATAGACCGCCCCGGTGCGGATCGGCTGGCCCGGCGCCACGATCTCGTCGCCGGTGGACAGAATGGCGACGCGCGGCCGGCGCACCACCGGCACCTCGGCCAACCCGATGGCGGCGAGCACGCCGATCTCGCGCGAGGTCAGGGCTTGCCCCCGGCGCAGCACCACCTCGCCCCGGCCGATGTCGGAGCCGGCGGCGGCGACGAAGGCGCCGGGGGTGGCCGGGCGGGTCAGCGTGACGAACAGGCCGTCGGGCCGCTCCACCGCCTCGGTCGTCTCCACCATCACCACGGCGTCGGCGCCGCGCGGCAGCATGCCGCCGGTGGCGATCACCGTGGCGGTGCCGGGTTCCACCGTCAGTTCGGGGGCATGGCCGGCGGCCAGAACCTCGTCGTTCAGGCGCAGGGCGACCGGACGATCCTCCGCCGCGCCGACCGTATCGGCGGCGCGCACCGCGAAGCCATCGACCACCGAGCGGTCGAAGCCGGGCACGTCCACCTCCGCCACCACGTCGGCGGACAGCACGCGGCCGAGCGATGCTGCCAGCGGCACCCGCTCCTCCCCCCGCGGCGACAGGTCGAGATGGCGGTGGAAACGGGCGCGCGCTTCCTCTCCGCTGACCACCTCCAGGAACTGGTCCTGGCGGGCGGCCTGGGCGACGAAACGGCGGATGTCCTCACGGCTGCGGTCGGAGCTGTGCACGCGGCAAACCCTTACGGAAGAAGATCAGGGCGGAAGAAGATCAGGCGAAACGATACATAATGACTGGAGCGCCGTCCGGCACGCCTTCGCTGTCCGCCCCGATCAGGACGAAGCCGTCGGCCCGTGCCGCCGCCGCCAGTCCCGGCCAGTTGGGCGAGGCCACCGGCTCCACCCTGCCGCCGTCGTCCAGCCGGACCCGATGCAGGTCGAAGCTGCCGATCTCCGACACCAGCTTGCGCGCCGTCACTGCTTCGACCGTCGCATGAGGCAGAGCGGCCGGCAAGCCGGCGGCATGCCGCACCGCGCGTCCGGCCAGCAGTTCATAGGCTGCCAGCGCCGCCATCGGCTCGCCCGGCAGCAGCAGGACCGGAACGCCCCCGGCAAGCCCGCCCGCAATCCCCAGCCCGGCGCTGCCGCCCGGCCGCATGGCGATGCCGTGCAGGTCGAGACTGCCGACCTGCGCCAGGGCGGGCGGCGCCACGTCGTCGGGACCAGTGCCGGTGCGCCCGGCCGACAGGATCAGGTCGGCGCCCGGCCGGGCAAAAGCCTCGGCCAGGGCGTCAAGGTCGGCCGGCAGTTCCTCGACCGCCTCGACCACACCGCCGTCGCGCCCGACCAGCGCCGCCAGCATCGCACCGAGCTGCTCCGGCGCGCCGGCCTTGGGTCCGCCGGCAATCAGGATGTGCACCCGCGGCGGCGGCAGGACCGCCACCATCCCGTGGCCGACCCCATGACCCGCCCCATGACCGATGGCGGCGAGCAGGCCGAGATCGCCGGGGCGCAAGCGCCGACCGGCCGGCAGCAGCGGGCTTCCGGCGACGGTCCAGGCGCCACGCCGCTCCACCCCGCTGCCCGGCGCCACCGCGTCGATCGCCTCGATGAAGGGGCCGACGGCCTGCGCCGCCTCGAACGGGATCACCGCGTCGCAGCCCGGCGGCAGCGGGTCGCCGGCGCTCACCGCCACCGCAGCCGTCAGCGGCACCGGGTTGTAGGAGCCGGCCCCAAGCGTATCGGCCGCCGCCACGGCATAACCGTCCACCGCCGCCCGGTCGGCCGGCGGCCAGTCGCCCACCGCCGCGACCGCATCGGCCAGCCGCAGCCCGGCACACTCCGCCAGGGGCAGAGTCCTTGCGGGCGGCGGGACAACCCGGCCATCGACCCAGTCCCAGGCCTCCGTTAGCGGAGCGCGGCGGGCGAAGCCGCGACCGCGGACGTCATGGAACGACGATGGAGATGGCCGGGCGGTCACAGCGCCGGCACCGTGGCGTCCTGCACGCGATTCCGGCCGGTGCGCTTGGCGCGGTAGAGCAGCTGGTCGGCCATCTCCGCCAGCTTTTCAGGACTGCTTTCGGCGGACGGGATTATGGTGGCGACGCCCAGGCTGATGGTGACATAGGGGGCGACGGGCGACTGGGCGTGCGGGATGCGGCGCTCGGCGACGCCGGCCCGGACCCCTTCGGCCACGCGGGTGGCGCCGGGGCCGTCGGTCTCCGGCAGCAGGCAGACGAACTCCTCGCCGCCATAGCGGGCGACAAGGTCGCTCGGCCGCCTTGCCCGCTCCGCCAGCACATCGGCCACGATGCGCAGGCATTCGTCGCCGGCCTGGTGGCCGTACTGGTCGTTGTAGGCCTTGAAATGGTCGACATCGAGGATGACCAGCGACAGCGGCAGGTGCGACCGGGCGCAACGCCGCCATTCGCGCGCCATCGTCTCGTCGAAGCGGCGGCGGTTGGCGATGCCGGTCAGCCCGTCGAGGAAAGACAGGCTGCGCAGCAGGTCGGTCTGCCGTTTCAGCAGCAGATGATTGCGCACACGCGCCTTCACGATTGGCGGGCTGATCGGCTTGGTGATGAAATCGATGGCCCCCACCTCCAGCCCGCGGGTCTCGTCCTCCACCTCGCTCTTGGCGGAGATGAAGATGACGGGGATGTCGTGGGTGGTGGGGTCGTCCTTGATGCGGCGGCACACCTCGAACCCGTCCATCCCCGGCATCATGATGTCCAGCAGGACGAGGTCGGGCATCCGCGCCTGGACCAGATCCAGCGCCTTTTCGCCATCGGTGGCGAAATAGATGTCGTAGTCGTCCTTCAGGATGCGGCTGAGCACGTGGACGTTGGACGGGATGTCGTCCACCACCAGGATTTTTGGGCGGGGGTCGGCCATGGGCGCGTTCAGACCGTCGGTAACGGGACGCCGAGGTCGCGTGCGATCCGTTGCACGATCCCAAGCGCCTTGGTGAAGTCCAGAGCGTCGATGGCGGCGGACAGCCCCTTCATCGTCGAAGGATCGATCCAGTCCGTCAGCAACGGCGCCAGCATAGCGAACTCTTCCGCCGCTGCGAAGTTGCTGTCCCGCAACAAAGTTGCGAATTGCGGGAGCTGCCCGATCAGCAGCCGCCGGCTTTCCGCCGACCGGGCGGGCGCGGGCGATTCGCCCGTCCCTCCGTCTGCCGCCCCTCCGCCGGTTCCTTCCGTCACGAGCCGGCGTGCGCTGTCCAGCACCAGCGCCAGCTCGGCACGCAGCACCGGCACCTCTGCCGCCGCCGCCGCGGCATCCCCGCGCTGGGCCGCGATCTGCACTGCATCGGCGGCAGCCGACATCAGGCGGGCACCGACGTTGCCGGCAACGCTTTTCAACTCGTGCGCGATGGATTTCGCCGCCGACAGGTCACCCCCCTCCAGCGCCCCGGCAATCCGTTCGACGACATCGCCATAGCTTTCGGCGAACTGGCCGATGAAGCGCCGGAACAGGCCGGCATCGCCGTCCAGCCGGTTGAGCGCGTCGGCAAGGTCGATGCCCGGCAGCTCGGCGGGCAAATTGGTCCCCTGGCCAGCCCGCCCGCGGGTCGGCGGAGGTGAAGCGGCGGCGATGCCCGATGCGGAAGCACCGGCCGCCGTCAGCATGGCTTCTCCCTGGGGCGGGACCGGCCCGGCACCGCAGGGCGCACAGGGCCGGACCGCCACCAGCGGCGGGCCGATCCAACGGGCCAGCGTGGCGAACAGCTGCGGCAGGTCGAGCGGTTTCGGCACATGGGCGTCCATTCCGTTGTCGAGGCAGCGCTGCCGATCGGCCGGCAGGGCGCTCGCGGTCATGGCGATGATCGGCAGTTGCCGTCCGCCCGGCAGCGCACGGATGGCCGCAGTGGCCGCGAAGCCATCCATGTCCGGCATCTGCACGTCCAGCAGAACGGCATCGAAGGGCTGCTCCGCGATCCGCACGCACTCTACCGCTTGCCGTCCGGTGCCGACCTCGGTGACGCTCGCCCCGGCACGTTCGAGGATCTCCCGCGCCACCTGCCGGCTGATGGCATTGTCGTCGGTCAGCAGCAGGCGACGGCCATGCAGCGCCCGGCTGACATCCCAGACCGGCCCCCACAGACCGCCGCCCGGCGATCCGGCACCCTGCTCCCCGGCGGGCGCCGGGACCGGGACCGGCAGGCGGAGACCACCCTCGGACCGGGCACCTTGGGCATAGGCGACCGTGACGGCGTCGAGCAGGGTGGAGGCGGTGACCGGCTTCACCAGGAAACCGGAGATCCCGGCCTCCTCGAACCGGCTGCCCAGCCGCTCGCGGCCATAGCCGCTGATGACGATGATCATCGGCGTGCCGGACTCGGCATCGGCGCGGATGCGGCGCGCCGTCTCGATGCCGTCCATCCCCGGCATCTTCCAGTCCATCAGCACCACGTCATAGGCATGCCCGGCGGCGGCGGCGCGCTCCAGCTCGGCAATGGCGGACTGTCCGTCGCAGCAGGAGGTGACCGTCCAGCCGAAGGCGATGGCGATCTCCCCCAGCACGTCGCGCGCGGTGGGATTGTCGTCGACCACCAGCACCGTCAGGTCGCGCGGCACCGGCCGCAGCGGCCGGACGGCCTGTCCCGCCGCGCCGCGCTGGAGGCCGAATTCCGCCTGGAAGTGGAAGACGCTGCCCTTGCCGGGTTCACTCTCCACATCCATGGCTCCGTTCATCAGCCGGACCAGCCGCGCGCAGATCGCCAGTCCCAGACCGGTGCCGCCGAAGCGCCGCGTGGTGGAGCTGTCGCCCTGGCTGAAGGCCTGGAACAGCCGCTCGCGCTGCTCCGGCGGGATGCCGATGCCGGTGTCGCGCACGGCGAAGTCGAGCACGGCGCGCTCGTCGCTCAGCGACCGCACCCGGACCGACACCACGACCTCGCCGGTCTCGGTGAACTTGATGGCGTTGCCGGTCAGGTTGATCAAAATCTGCTGAAGGCGCAGCGGATCGCCGATCAGATCCAGCGGCACGTCCGGCGCCACGGAGAACAGGACGTCGATGTCCTTCTCCTGCGCGGCGGAGCCGACGATCACCGCCAGCGTCTGCAGGAGGTCGTCCAGGCGGAAATCGACCCGCTCCAGTTCCAGCTTGCCGGCCTCCACCTTGGAGAAGTCGAGGATGTCGTTCAGGATGCCCAGCAGCGACTGCGCCGAAACCCGCACCTTCTGCACATAGTCCGCCTGCCGGCCGGTCAGCTCCGTCTGCTGCAGCAGATGGATCAGCCCGAGGATCGCGTTCATCGGCGTGCGGATCTCGTGGCTCATGTTGGCCAGGAACTCGCTCTTGGCGCGGCTCGCCGCCTCCGCCGCCAGACGGGCGCGCTGCATCGCCGCCTCCGCCCGCTTGCGCTCGGCGATCTCGTGGAAGACCACCACGGCGCCTTCCACCCTGCCGTCGGCCAGCATGGGCGAGGCGGTGTATTCGACCAGGAACGGCTTGTCGGCCTTAGTCCAGTATGTGTCCTCCAGCCTCCGGCGGCTCTCCCCGCTCAGCAGCACCTCGGTCACCGGGCATTCCAGCGCCGGGAAATGACTGCCGTCGGCGCGGCGGGAATGGATCAGCATATGCAGGCTGCCGCCCAGCAGCTCCTCGTTGGCATAGCCGGTCAGCGCGGAGGTGGCGGGGTTGGCGAAGGTGATCAGCCCGTCGCGGTCGACGCCGCAGATGCTGTCGGACGCCGAATGCAGGATCAGGTTCAGCCGGCGGTTGGCGCTGGCGAAGGCCTCGTTGGCGGTTTCCAGCTCGCGCTTCTTGGCGTCCAGCTCGGCATTGGTGTCGGCCAGTTCCCGGCGGCCGGCGACCTCGCGTTCCAGGCTGCGCAGCGCGGCATAGGCAAGCCCGGCGCAGACCAGCACCGCCAGCCCGACCAGCAGGCTGCCGCGGAAGGTCCGGTCCCGCCAGGGGGCCAGTTCCGCCCCCTCCGACAAGGCGACGAAGACGACCAGCGGCAGGGTCGGCACACGCTGATAGGACAGGATGCGCGGGCCCGCCGGCCCGTCCACCTCGAATGTCTCGGTCGCAGCCTCCGCCGCGTGGCGCAGAACCGTCGGCCCTTCCGGCCCGTCCAGCGGTTCGGTGGAGGGGAAACGCAGCACCGGTTTGCCGTCGGTGCGGTAGAGCGCGATCGCCGATCCGGGGCCGAGATCCAGCCCCTCGAACAGCATCCGATAGTAATCGATCTCGATGTTGGCGTGGATGACGCCCAGGAAACGGCCGTCCTGCAGGATGGACCGGCTGACGGTGAAGGACTGGGTTCCGGTCAGCCGGCCGGTGATCCGCTCGCCGACATGGAAATCGGCACCGTCCAGGTGGGCGCGGAAATAGGTGCGGTCGGACGCGTTGCTGGCCGGCGCCGGAAACTGGCGGCTGGAGAGCACACTGTCGCCGGTCGGGCCATGCACCCACAGCGCCGAGATCTCCGGCAGGTTCTCCACCATGTCGCGGATGGTGATCCAGGCCTCGCGGTTGGTGTCCAGGCCGGCCATGCCATGATGGTGGATCAGATCCTGCGTGCGGCCGATGGCGAGGTCGGCGGTTGCGACCGTTCGCCGCACATGCTCCTGCAGCAGGCGGGCGGTGGATTGGGCCTGCTCCCGGCTGTGGCGCAGAGTCTCTTCCCGGTCGGCCCAGATGACATAGCCCCAGAAGCCGGCGCCCAGCAGCGCGATCAGTGCGAAGGCGGCAGCCAGCAGCAGGCGGGTCCGCGTGGGTGACAGCGTGAGAGCCGCGGCGTCGATCCCGTGTCTGTCCATCATTGCCGAATCATCGCCGCCCGCCGGCCCTTCCGCCTAGATCGGTCGGAGTATGGTCTTGCGCCAGCTGAGACCGCAAGCAACTTGATGGGTGCAACGATGACGTTGGCGACACCCGGCGCTTGCGGGGGACCCCTCCGGTACAGCCCCCCTTGCACCGCCTGCCTTTCCGCGCGGTCTGCGGCATCGTCGCCATAGTCACGTCCGATATTTGTCTCATCCCCCATCCGATCCGCCGTTGTCCGATCCTCTGTTGTCCGATCCCCCGTTTCGCCGTGAAAGCGCCCGTCCGATGGCCGACCGCCTTACCCCGTCGCTCAAGCCTCTTCTGGCCGGCCTGCTCGCGCTGGCCGCCGGATCCGCCCTTGCCCAGGCGATGCTGCCGGCCGCCGCGTTGGCCCAGGCGGCGATGACCGGCCCGGTTCGCTCCGATCCGATGCAGACGGTCGGCGCCGAGGTCCATGTGCGGATCGAAACGCTGCCGAAGCCCTACGCCACCCCCGCCGTCGCCAACCAGTCGGTGCAGGTGCCGCGTCCCGAGGATCAGCCGCTGCGTGCGCCGCGCGGCTTCACCGTCACCCTGTTCCGCGACCATGTGGAGAATGCGCGCAACCTGCTGGTCCTGCCCAACGGCGACGTGCTGGTGGCGCAGCAGCGGCCGGGCACCCTGACCCTGCTGCGCGACGCCGACGGCGACGGCCGGGCGGAGATGGCCCAGGTCTGGGCCGACGGATTCGACCATCCCTTCGGCCTCGCCTTCCATGACGGGGCGGTGCTGGTCGGCGATCTGGCGGGGGTGTGGCGCCTGCCCTGGACCGCCGGGACCGTCCAGGCGGGGGAACGGCGGCGGTTGACGGCCGAAGGCGCCTTCGGCCGGCGCGGCGGCCACAACACGCGCTCCATCGCGGTGGCGCCCGACGGACGGCATTTCTATGTCGGGATCGGATCGGAATCGAACATCGGGGTGGAACCCGAACCGCGCGCCACCATCCAGGAATTCCGCATGGACGGCAGCGGCCAGCGCACTTACGCCGCGGGCCTGCGCAACCCGGTCGGCCTCGCCTTCAAGCCCGGCACCGGCGACCTCTATGCCGTGGTGAACGAGCGCGACGGGCTGGGCGACCAGCTGGTGCCCGATTTCCTGACGATGGTGAAGCCGGGTGGCTTCTATGGCTGGCCCTACTCCTATATCGGCGACAACCCGCAGCCGGACCTCGCCGAACGGCGCCCTGATCTGGTGAAGGCGGCGCTGGTGCCGGGGCTGCTGTTCCAGGCGCATTCGGCGCCGATCGGGCTGGTCTTCGGCGACGCCACCCATTTTCCGGAGCGCTACCGCATGGGCGCCTTCGTATCGCTGCACGGCTCCTGGAACCGGTCCCGCCCCACCGGCTATGCCGTCGCCTTCGTGCCGTTCGACACCGCGCCCTTCGACAAAAGCAAGCCGACCGGCACCTATGAGACCTTCGTCACTGGCTTCCGCGTGACCAGCCCAGCCGGGACTGCCACCGGAAGCGTCGCCGAAGGCGACGAGACGCCGAAGGTCTGGGGCCGGCCGAGCGGTCTGGCGGTGACCGCCGACGGCGCCCTGCTGATCGCCGAGGATGCTTCCGGTTCGGTCTGGCGCGTCGCCTATGCCGCGGCGGACAAGGAAACGGAGAAGGAGCCGGCGGCGCGGTCCAAGCGCTGACCGCTCAGCAGCACCAGCCCGCCATCCATGTTCTGCGATGCATAATCCATGGACGCCCGCTATAGCGGGGATTCAGTCCTGGCTCCCGCCTTTCCGCTTGTCGCCCTGGACCAGGGCGGCGACGACGCCGTGGAAGGTGCGCACCTCCTGCTCGGTCATCTCCATCCGCTCGAAGGCGTTGCGCAGGGTGCGGACCATCGAGGGGCGCTTCTCCTCGCTGGTGAAGAAGCCGGTGCGGTCCAGCGCCGCCTCCAGCCGCTCGAAGAAGTTCACCCGCTCCGCCATCGTCGCCGGGCGCGTCTGGCCGGTGTGCAGGAAGCGGTCGGGCGTGCGGTCGCCGGCCTGGAACCATTCGTAGCCGATCAGCAGAACCGCCTGCGCCAGATTGAGCGACGAGAAGGCCGGGTTCAGCGGCACCGTCACCAGCGTCTGGGCGAAGGTCAGGTCGTCGTTGACCAGCCCAGTGCGCTCCGGCCCGAACATGACGCCGACCTTCTGCCCGGCGGCATAGCGTTCCCGCATCTCGCCCGCCGCAACGCGCGGGGTGACGAAGCGCTGGATCATGTCGCGGGTGCGCACCGTGGTGGCGAAGACCGACTCAAGATCGGCGACCGCCTCGGCCGTCGTCTCGAAGATCTTGGCGTTGTCGATGACGAGATCGGCGCCGGACGCCGCCGCACTGGCCTTCGCGTTCGGCCAGCCGTCGCGCGGCTTGACGAGGCGCAGGTCGGTCAGCCCGCAATTCAGCATCGCGCGCGCGCAGGCGCCGATGTTCTCGCCGAGCTGCGGCTGCACCAGGATGACGGCCGGGCCGCCAAGGATGGACTCACGGGTGGGGTTCTGGCCGGAGGTCATGGGAACGATTGTGGTTGAACGACAGAGGGGTGAAGACGGCCAGATCGCCGCCTATTCCTGCTGCTCCGCCGGCTCCGCCTCGACCTTCACCGGACCGCCGTCGATGGCGGTCAGGCGCTTCTTCAGGTCGGAGACGTCGGCGTACAGGCGCTTCAGGCGGGCAAGGCCCTTGTATTGTTCGAAGGCGCGTGCGCGCGGCACGGCGGGATAGCCCATCCACACCGACTTCGGCGGGATGTCCATGCCGACGCCGGAATTGGCGGCAACCACCGCGTCGCTGCCGATCTTCACATGGTCGGCGACGCCGACCTTGCCGGCCAGAACCACGCGGTCGCCGATCTCCGTGCTGCCGGCGATGCCGACATGGCCGCACAGCATGCAGTTGGTGCCGACCTGCACGTTGTGGCCGATCTGGACGAGGTTGTCGATCTTGGTGCCGTTGCCGATGCGGGTGGCCGTCACCGTGCCGCGGTCGATGGTGGCGCCGGCGCCGATCTCGACATCGTCGCCCAGGATCACCGTGCCGATGGAGTTCACCCGGCGGATCAGCACGTTGGTGCCGACAACGCGGCCGGTGGTCTTGGCCGATTCGACGCTGCCCGGCTCCGGCGTGACGAAGCTGAAGCCGTCGTTGCCGACCGCGGCGTTGGGATGGATGATGCAGCGGGCGCCCATCTCCACCCGCTCGCCGATGCGGGCGCCGGGATGCAGCAGGCAGCCCTCGCCGATCACCGCGTCGGCGCCGATGGTGACGTGCGGCAGGATGACGACCCCGGCACCGATGCGGGCACGCGGGCCGACATAGGCGAAGGGGGCGATGGAGGCATCGGGCGCCACCACCGCATCGGGCGCCACATAGGCCTGCGGCGACACGCCCGGTTCGGCATGGACCGGCTTTTCGAAGATGTCGAGCATCCCGGCCATGGCATAGCGCGGACGCTTCACCACGATGCGGCCCTTGATCGTGTCCGGAACCTCGACCCCTTCGGCGACCACGGCGGCGACCGCCTTGCTGCCGGGCAGCAGGGCCATCAGGTCCTTGTCCATCGCCAGCGCCAGATCCTCCGGCCCCTCCGCTTCCGACGGGTGGACGGCGCGGAGGATGGTGAGGGAGCCGTCGCCTTCGACCGCGGCGCCAAGCGCTTCGGCGATCTCGGTGAGGGTCATGGGGTGCTTGGTCATGGTCGGAACACCAGCGTCATGGTCTTCAAGGGCCGCCCCGACGGACGGCGCGGCGGACCCTAACACGGGTGTCCGGCGGATGGCGAGGCGTCAGAACGCGGCGCCGGCCTGCGCATCGCTGGCCTGCCCGCCCTTGGCGCCCGGCCGCAGCCAGCCCTTCACCCGCTCCTTCACCCGGCGCATCAGCGGCTGGCGCGCCTGCACCGCATAGTATTTGCGCACCGTTTCCAGGATCTCCCAGGTGCCGGTGAAGCCCATCGGCAGCACCAGCGCGTCGCCGGCCTTGTATTCGCGCGGGACCCCGCCCTCCGGCGTGATGATGACCCGGCCGGACAGCAGCACGCAGAACTCGTGATAGGGCCAGTCCTTCATCGCGACGAGGCCCGGCGTGCACTGCCACACCCCTGACCGGAAGCGGCTGTAGTCGCCTTCGAAGATGTTGCGGTGAATCTCCAGCGGCTGGCCGGCCAGGATGGCGCCGAAGACCGCCGGCTTGCCGACCTCGTCGTCGGCGATGCGGCGGCTTTCGATGGGGATGGGGGTGTGGTCGGGCATCGGCTCTCCCGGTTGGAAGGTGGAGGGTCGGTGCGCACGGGGCCACGGCAGAGCCACGATCCGGGGGCGCCCCTGCGCAACACCTCACACCGCCGAAGGTTCCCCCGGCTGCTAAAAAATTTCATCCCCCCAGATTGACGATCTCCACCCGCCGGTTTGCCGCCGCCTTCGGCTGGTCGGGCAACAGCAGGTCCCGCGCGCCCATGCCCGACGCCTCCAGCCGGTCGCGGCGGATGTGGTGATACGACACCAGATACTCGACCACCGACGCCGCCCGCTTCTTGGACAGGGCAAGGTTCGCCGCGTCGCCGCCGACGCCGTCGGTATGGCCGACGATGCGGAAGCGGGTGTTGCCGGCCGCCGCCATCACCGTTGCCACCTTGTCGAGGGTCGCCCGCGATTCCGGCCGGATGCGGGCGGAGTTGAAATCGAACTCCACCCGGAAGGCGGCGCGCAGCTCTGGCGCCGGCATCGCCGCCGGTTCCGGCAGAGGCGGCACCGTCACCGGCGCCGGCCGCTCGACCGGGGGAGTGGCCGGCGGCGGCACGGCCGGCCTCTGCATCGCCACCGGCGGGCAGTTGGGGCCGGTGGTGCCGAGCAGCGCCGCCTGGATCTCGCATTCGCTGGGATTCGGCCCCATTGGCATCGCCGGGCTCGGCAACCCTTGGGCGCCCGCTGCGACCGGCAAAGCCAACCAGACACAAGCACCGAGAGCCAAGCCCAGCCGCATGGCCGCATTGTTCGGACCGCGGACGGTCGTTTCAAATTGCTCGTGGAACAGTCCTGCGTGCATCTGTACGATCCCGGTCCGTATCTTTCGTATAGGGCGCTTGGGAGGAAACAAGCATGAAATCGCTGAAGGCTCTGCTCGCCGGCATCGCGCTGGCCGCGCTGACGGTTCCGGCCTTGGTTGCCGGTGCGGCGAACGCTGCCGACTACAAGGCGGAGTACAAGCTTTCCACCGTTCTGGGCAAGCCCTTCCCCTGGGGTGTCGGCGGCGACCGCTGGGCCGAACTGGTCAAGGAGAAGACCGGCGGCCGCATCAACATCAAGATGTATCCCGGCACCTCTCTGGTGAACGGCGACCAGACCAAGGAATTCACCGCGCTCCGCCAGGGCACCATCGACATGGCGGTCGGCTCCACCATCAACTGGTCGCCGCAGGTGAAGGAGCTGAACCTCTTCTCCCTGCCCTTCCTGATGCCTGACCACAAGGCGCTCGACGCCCTGACCCAGGGCGAGGTGGGCAAGAAGCTGTTCGACCTGCTCGCCACCAAGGACGTGGTGCCGCTGGCCTGGGGCGAGAACGGCTTCCGCGAGATCTCCAACTCCAAGCACCCGATCCGCACGCCGGCCGACCTGAAGGGGATGAAGATCCGCGTCGTCGGCTCGCCGCTCTACCTCGACACCTTCACCGCGCTGGGCGCCAACCCGACGCAGATGAGCTGGGCCGACGCGCAGCCGGCGCTGTCCACCGGCGCCGTCGACGGGCAGGAGAACCCGCTGGCCATCTTCGTCGCCGCCAAGCTCGCCACGCTGGGGCAGAAGAACCTGACCCTGTGGGGCTATGTCGCCGACCCGCTGATCTTCGTCGTCAACAAGGAAGTCTGGGCCAGCTGGTCGAAGGAAGACCAGGAGGCGGTGCGCGCCGCCGCCGTGCAGGCCGCGGCGGAAGAGGTGGCCCTCTCCCGCAAGGGCATCACCGCCGAGGACGACAGCCTGCTGAAGGAAATCACCGCCCAGGGCGTCGAGGTGGTGCGCCTGACGCCGGAGGAGCAGAAGGCCTTCCAGACCGCCACCCAGCCGGTCTTCGAAAAATGGACCAAGCAGATCGGCCCCGATCTGGTGAAAGAGGCGCAATCCGCCATCGCCGCGCGGAAGTGATCCTCACCTTCGCTGGTGTAAGGAATGACGGCGTCCTTCGGGGCGCCGTTTTTTCATGGCCGCACCGCACTTGCTTGTGATGCGTGCCTGTGCGGATTGCGCTACAACTTCCCCAACTTGCCGGTTGGTTTGCGGAGCGGGCGCCTATGACGTCGGAGATGCTGCTGGCGCTGTTCTGCATCGGCGCCACCTTGCTGTTCCTGGGCATCCGCCGTGTTTTGATCCTGCGGGCCGACCG
This sequence comes from uncultured Azospirillum sp., assembly GCA_965650625.1. Taxonomy (GTDB): domain Bacteria; phylum Pseudomonadota; class Alphaproteobacteria; order Azospirillales; family Azospirillaceae; genus Azospirillum. Next base: position 24,420 of record CBFGPE010000052.1, read on the forward strand.
CCAGATCCGCCGCTGCGGCGCCGCCCTGGCCGCCGAACGCGATGCGCTGGAAGGCCAGGCCAACGAGCTTGAGGCCATGCAGGCCGAGATCGGGGCGATGAAGGCGAAGCTGGCCGAACTGTCGACCGAAAAGCTGATCCTCAACCGGCGTGGCGGCAAGCGCGCCGCCACCGCGCGCCGTTTCATCCACGAGATCGGCCGGCATGAGCCGGGACGCAACCGCTTCGTCTTCCGGTTGGCGATGGCACCCGGCTTCACCGCCCGGCCAGACGCCAAGGCGGTGGTCCACCCCACCATCTGGCGCTTCGAGAACGAGGCGCAGGTCTGGGCCGGCGATTTCGCCGCCGCCCAGATGCTGACCCGCAACATCTTCCACGACGGGGTGGGCGTGACCGTGTCCAGCGAGGGTGCGCACGAAGAGGCCGGGGCCGGTGTCGGGGCTGGAGCCCTCGTGCCATGACCATCGTCTGGCTGCTGGGGGCGGTCACCAGCCTTGGCGTCGGCATGCTGGGCGAACGGATCCTCGGCATCCGCGCCCGCCGCCAGTCGGAGAAGCTGACCGCGCTGAAGGAACGGCTGGACGTCTACGCCAACTACGCCAAACTCGCCGCCGTCCGCCGGGCGGAGGCGGAGGAAACGCTGGCCGGCCTGCGCCGCGAGGTGGCGGAGGTCGAAGGCGAGATCCTGTCCCTGCAGTCCGCCGTGACCGACGATTCCGCCCTGGCGCCGATGGAGTTCCACTGCGTCGACCGCGTCGCCCGGTCCGGCGGCCCGCTGTGGTATGTCGCGGTGGAGGCGCTGGACGCCACCGCCCCGTGGACGGGCGTCCGAACCTACGCCGTCGCCGCCGAGAGTGCGGAGGACGCGCGCAAGCGGATCGCCGAACGCCACCCCTCCCCCGCCGCCTTCGCCATCTCCCCCGCCGCCCCGCTGGTGCTGCCGGAGGGCTGAGGCCCAGTCTTACCATAAACTGTCGGCTTCGAATGCCCCCTCCCCGACCCTCCCCCACCTGCGGTGGGAGAGGGTGCCTTGTGGAAAGGCGGTGGCAGTCCCCTCTCCCACGCGAGCGGGGGAGGGTTAGGGAGGGGGCAGCCAGCAACTCGGCAATAAAAAAGGGGCGCTCCAACCGGAGCGCCCCCTTCTTCGCATCAACCGCCGATCAGGCGTTGTTCATGCGGTTGTCGATCAGGTCGGTCACGACGCCCGGATCGGCCAGCGTCGAGGTGTCGCCCAGGCTGTCATGCTCGTTCGCGGCGATCTTGCGCAGGATGCGGCGCATGATCTTGCCGGAGCGGGTCTTCGGCAGGCCGGGGGCCCACTGGATCAGGTCGGGCGAGGCGATCGGACCGATCTCCTTGCGGACCCAGGCGACCAGTTCCTTGCGCAGCTCTTCCGTCGGGGTCTCGCCGGCGTTCAGCGTGACGTAGGCGTAGATGCCCTGGCCCTTCAGGTCGTGCGGATAGCCGACGACCGCAGCCTCGGCGACCTTCGGGTGGGCGACCAGGGCGCTTTCGACCTCGGCGGTGCCCATGCGGTGGCCGGACACGTTGATGACGTCATCGACGCGGCCGGTGATCCAGTAATAGCCGTCGGCGTCGCGGCGGCAGCCGTCACCAGTGAAGTACTTGCCCGGGAAGGTCGAGAAGTAGGTCTGGACGAAGCGCTCGTGGTCGCCGTAGACCGTGCGCATCATGCCCGGCCAAGCATCGGCGATGCAGAGGTTGCCCTCGGTCTCGCCCTCCAGGATCTGACCTTCGTTGTCGACGACGACCGGCTGAACGCCGAAGAACGGCTTGGTCGCCGAACCCGGCTTCTGGCCGATGGCGCCGACCAGCGGGGTGATCAGGATGCCGCCGGTCTCCGTCTGCCACCAGGTGTCGACGATCGGGCAGCGGGCGTCGCCGACCACGTTGTAGTACCACAGCCACGCTTCCGGATTGATCGGCTCGCCGACCGAACCCAGCACGCGCAAGCTTGCGCGCGAGGTCTTCTTGACCGGGCCCTCACCCTCGCGCATCAGCGAGCGGATGGCGGTGGGCGCGGTGTAGAAGATGTTGACCTTGTGCTTGTCGATGACCTGCCAGAAGCGCGAGACGTCCGGATAGGTCGGCACGCCTTCGAACATCAGCGTGGTCGCGCCGTTGGCGAGCGGGCCATAGACGATGTAGCTGTGGCCGGTGACCCAGCCCACGTCGGCCGTGCACCAGTAAACCTCGCCGTCCTTGTAGTCGAAGACATACTGGTGGGTCATCGACGCATAGACGAGATAGCCGCCGGTGGTGTGCAGCACGCCCTTCGGCTTGCCGGTCGAGCCGGAGGTGTAGAGGATGAACAGCGGATCCTCGGCGCTCATCTCTTCCGGCGGGCAGTCGGCGGAGACGCTCTCCATCTCCTCGTGGTACCAGAGGTCGCGGCCCTCGGTCCAGGCGACGTCGCCGCCGGTGTGCTTGACCACCAGCACATGCTTGACCACCGACGCGCCGGCCACCGCCTTGTCGGCATTGGCCTTCAGCGGCACCTTGCGGCCGCCGCGCAGACCCTCGTCGGAGGTGATGACGAAGTGGCTGTCGCAATCGACGATGCGGTCCTTCAGGCTGTCGGGCGAGAAGCCGCCGAAGACGATCGAATGGATGGCGCCGATGCGGGTGCAGGCCAGCATCGCATAGGCGGCCTCCGGGATCATCGGCAGATAGATGGTGACGCGGTCGCCCTTCTTGACGCCGTTCTTCTTCAGGACGTTGGCGAGACGGCAGACCTTCTCGTGCAGTTCCTTATAGGTGATGGCCTTGGAAACGCCGGGGTCGTCGCCTTCGAACAGGATCGCGGTCTGGTCGCCGCGGGTCGCCAGATGGCGGTCGATGCAGTTGGCTGAAACGTTCAGCGTGCCGTCGTGGAACCAGCGGATGTGGACGTCGTCGTTGAAGTTGACGTCCTTCACCTTGCTGTAGGGCTTGATCCAGTCGAGCCGCTTGCCCTGCTCGCCCCAGAACGCCTCGGGGTCCTTGACCGACTGCTCGTACATGCGGGCATAAGCTTCCGCATTCACGTGGGCGGTCGCCGCGATCTCGGGCTTCACCGGAAAGAAGCTGTTGTCGGTCATGAGTGCGATTCCCCCGTGGTGCTTCCGAATTGGCCGGAAGATGTTGCAGGGCGGCGGGCCGCCGCCCGGAATTGAGCGGCATTATCCACACAAGTTGCGGGACGAACAAGCAAATCGGCCCCCACAGGCCCCCCGACCAAAGGAGGATTGTGTCGCTGATTTTGCAGCGCGAAACTGTTTCTTCCTCAAGCATACCAGGGCACGCAGGTTTCGGCGCCATTCAGGCCCGAAGCACATGGCGTTGGGTGCCGCGACCATCCGCCGCGCTGCGGCGCAGCATGCGTCATGTCGGCCCTGTAACGAACAACCCCTTGCTTAACCCGACCTTAACCGACTGACAGCTATAGAGTTGCTGCATTACGGTAACGATCATCGGCGGCAAGGATCGCAATGGCCAGCACCACCAACGCGGACGATCTTCCCGAAGCGGGCGACACCGCCGGCCGCCTGACCGGTCTGGCCGACCGCACCAGCCTGACGGCCATCGACGCCACGCTGCGCGCCCTGGGTGCGCCCCTCACCGCCACCTCCGCCACCGGCATGGCCGACATTGCCCGGCGCATGCTGCAGGCGACCAACGACTTCCGCGCAGCGATGCAGGACGCCGCGGAGTAGGTCTTTGTAAGTAAGTGGTGGGTGGGGGCAAGTGTTACCTCACCCCGCACATCCTCAAGCCGGCACGCCCACTCCCGCCAGATCGCAGACGCGGGCCCATTCCTCCTCGCTGACCGGGCAGACCGACAGGCGCGACTGGCGGACCAGGGCCATCGATTGCAGCAGCGGGTCGGCCTTGATCTGCTTCAGCGTGACGGGCGTCTTCACCGGCATCACCGGGGCCACATCGACCATGCCGAAGCGTCCGGATTCGTCGCTGGGGTCCGGGTAATAGGTGCGGACGATCTCGACGATCCCGACGATCTCCAGCCCTTCGTTGGAGTGATAGAAGAAGGCCCGGTCGCCCACCTCCATCGCCTTCAGATTGTTGGACGCCTGGTAATTGCGCACCCCGTCCCAATGGGTCCGGCCGTCGGCGACCATGCGGTCCCAGGAATATTTGAACGGCTCGGATTTCACCAGCCAGTAGGCCATCGCCGGTGCTCTCCCGCTCAGGCCTTGGGATAGACGCGGCGCCAGGGCCGGATCGTCACGCTGTCGAACAGGCCGGCCTTGGCATAGGGATCGCCGGCGGCGAACGCTTGCGCGGCGGCGGCATCGGCGCAGTCGACGATCAGCAGGCTGCCGACCATGCCGCTCTGGTCGTCCGACAGCAGCGGGCCGGCGACGAAGATGCGGTCGGCGTTGGCCTCCAGATAAGCCAGATGCTCGGCACGGTTGGCGGCGCGGATATCGGCGGCACCCGCCTTGTCGACGCAATGGAACATGAACAGCATGCGGCTCGCTCCTTCATACGGTGGAGCGGGAGCCTAGATCGGATCGCGAAAAATCGGAATCGATTTGAAGCATGGATCCGATCGCAAATTATCAGCGCAGCCAGCAGCGGCGGGAAAGCGCCGGCTGAAGCGTCAGACCACCACGCGCGGACGCCGCGGCAGCGCCTTGCCACCCTTGCACGGGGAATAGCCGCCGGGGGCGATGCGGCCCGGATTGATCCCGGTGCGGGAAATCTCACCGAAGCCGCGCAGCCCCATCTCCGCCGCCGCGGCCAGCGCGATGCGGCCGCAGGCCTCGGCGTCGCTGCCGGCATGGTGGTGGTCCAGCGCGATGCCCAGGAAGTCGGCCAGATGGTTCAGCCGGTGCGCCGTCAGCGTCGGCCAGGCGCGCCGCGCCATCACCACGGTGCAGAGATAGTCGCAGGCCGGCCAGTCCAGACCGTAATCGGTCAGGGTGTGGCGCAGCACGCTGATGTCGAAGGCTGCATTGTGGGCCAGGATCAGCCGGCCCTGCACCCGTTCGCGCAAGGTCGCCCATACCTCCGGGAATTCCGGGGCGTCGGCGACGTCCTCTTCCCGGATGCCGTGGATGGCGCTGTTGAAGGAGTTGAAGCGCAGCTCGCGCGGGCGGATCAGATGCTCCTCCGCCCTGGTCACGCGGCCGTCCTCGATCCAGGCGACACCGATGGAGCAGGCGCTGGTGCGGGTCTCGTTGGCGGTTTCGAAATCGATGGCGACGGCCTGGCCGGAAATGACGGTCATTGAGATCCGATGAACAGGCAGGTCACAGGTGCAGGATGCTTGCGAGATCCTCGGGCAGCGCATCTTCCGCCGCCAGAACCCGCAGCTTCAACAGGCTGGCGACCGCCATGGCGTCGGTGATGGCGCCGTCCATCACCAGGTCGATCACCTCGGCGAAGGGCAGGCGACGCACCGCGAGAACTTCGGTCTCGTCGGGAGCGGACTCGCCCTGCTCCAGGCCCCAGGCGACGAAAGTGTAAGCCACCTCGTCGGTGATGCAGTTGGACAGGTGCAGCTTCATCAGCGGCATCCAGCGCCGCGCCGTCAGGCCGGTCTCCTCGCGCAGTTCGCGCGCCGCGGATTCCTGCGGCTCCAACCCCTTGCGCCCGCCGCCTTCGGGAATTTCCCAGCTGTATTGCTTCAGCGGGAAGCGGTACTGGCCGACCAGAGACACCGTGCCGTCGTCATGGATCGGCACGACGCCGGTGGCGATGCTGCGGGGATGGACGACGCCGTAGATTCCCGGGGCGCCTTTCGGGGTCAGAACCTTGTGTTCGACCACCTCCATCCAGGCGTTCTCGTATTTCGTCGTGCTGGTCAGCACGGTCCAGGGATTGCCGGTGGACTCACCGGTTTCGATCGGCACGCGAGGCCCCCTCAGTCGGTTGCGACCGGAGTATAGTGAGGCAGCACCTCTGCCGCAATGCCCGCACACAGCAGCCCCACAGACAAAAGCCGGTAAAATTTTCCGACAATTGATGAAAACGAAGTCGAAATCGTTAAATAATGGTTTCTTGACAGACAAATCGGTCATGCCTACTTCTAAATCACAGCGCCGAATGCCTATGTCATGCCTCAGAAGGGGTAGTATGGTAGGGCGCCCCTTGACCTGGAAAGGGCAGATGCGTGGTTCCGCAGATCAGTCCGCAGGATTTGGAGCGGTGGCGTAACCCCGACTGGCGCATCCGTTTGGCCGCCTGGTGGGAGGGTTATGACCTGTCCCGCCTGCCCCGCGTCTCGCACCGGGCTGACCTGCGTAACCTGACGGAGCGGCGCCATCCCGGACCGGTGGATGCGGTCGGTACCGCCACCCTGCCCGCGGCATCGCCCGACCCGACGGCGGCCGGCGGCAATCTAGAACTGGACCGGCTGGCACTGATGCAACTCGACCGTCACGGCGAGCCCGTCTGGTCGCCGGCGCGCAGCGAGGGGGCGCAGCTTCTGTGGGGCCAGGACATGACCGGGCCGGAAGAGGCGGCGTGGATGGTTGACTCCGTCCGCTCCTTCGGGCTGAATCCGGCCAAGAGCGTGCTGGACCTGTCGGCTGGCCTCGGCGGCACCGCCCGCGCGCTGGTGGAAAGCTGCGACACCTGGGTGACCGGACTGGAGCCGTCGCCGCTGCTGGCGAAGCTGGCGATGGACCGGTCGAAGGCGCTGGGCCTGTCTAAGAAGGCGCCCATCGCCCATTACGACCCGGAGCATTTCAACCAAGCCGGCAGCTTCGACCTCGTGATGGCCGACCGCATCGTCCACCGGCTGCGCGACAAGGAGCTGTTCCTGGACCGTGTCGGCGACTGCGTGAAGCCCAAGGGCGGCATCGCCCTGTTCGATTACGTGATCGACGGCACCCCCGGTTCCTGGGACGCCTGGAACGGCTGGCGGGAGGAGGAGCCGATGGAGGTCTATCCCTGGACCGCCACCCGCATGGCCGACGAGCTGACCCAGCGCAACCTCGACCTCCGCATCTCGGAGGATCTGACCCAGCTGCACCGCCGCCATATCATCGAGCGCGTGCGGACGTTGGCCGACACGCTGGCGAACGCCGTCCCACCGCCGGCGCCGGTGCTGGCGGCGCTGAAGCGCGAACTTGCACTGTGGTGGGCGCGGCTGCGGGTGCTGGGCAGCGGCCTGCGCTTCGTTCGCTATGTGGCGATGAAGCCGGCGTGATTCACTCAATGTTCATATGAGTAAAGAACGGGTCTTCAGAGACGTCATAGGATGATGGACGGGGCTGGCCCCGCCGCCACCCGGCTGGGAGGTTGACGGTATGCCAACCGTCAACCATGCCCGTGCCCGCGCTTTCTTGGAGCCATACGTTTGATCTGCCGGGGCTTCACCCTACATCTTGCCTGCATGATGTACGGGCGCCCGCGTGGCCGCACCAGTCTTTTGGACGATCTTTAGGGTCATTTGACCGATCGTCCTTTGGACCGTCATCACCTGGACCGTAACCGAAGCGCTCTCCCAAGCGCCGACCAAGGCGCACGCCCGACCCAAACGCCAAGGAGGCTTCCCGTGACCACCTTCACCGGTCAGGACTCGCTCAAGACCCGCCGCTCCCTTACCGCCGCCGACAAGAGCTACGACTATTTCAGCCTGAAGGCCGCCGAGGAGGCGGGTCTCGGCGATCTGTCGCGGCTGCCGTTCTCCATGAAGGTGCTGCTGGAAAACCTGCTGCGGTTCGAGGACGGACGCACCGTCTCCGCCGACGACGTGAAGGCGGTGGCCCAATGGCTGGTCGACAAGCGGTCCGACCGTGAAATCGCCTATCGCCCGGCGCGCGTGCTGATGCAGGACTTCACCGGCGTGCCGGCGGTCTGCGATCTGGCGGCGATGCGCGAGGCGATGGCGTCGCTGGGCGGCGACCCGACGAGGATCAACCCGCTGGTTCCGGTCGACCTCGTCATCGACCATTCGGTGATGGTCGACTATTTCGGCGGCAACGACGCCTTCCAGAAGAACGTCGACCTGGAGTTCGAGCGCAACCTGGAGCGCTACGAGTTTCTGCGTTGGGGCCAGAAGGCCTTCGACAATTTCCGCGTCGTGCCGCCGGGCACCGGCATCTGCCATCAGGTCAACACCGAATATCTGGCGCAGGTGGTGTGGGCCGACGCCGACCCGTCGGGCAAGCCGGTGGCCTATCCCGACACGCTGGTCGGCACCGACAGCCACACCACCATGGTCAACGGCCTGTCCGTCCTTGGCTGGGGCGTCGGCGGCATCGAGGCGGAGGCCGCGATGCTGGGCCAGCCGATCTCCATGCTGATCCCGGAGGTGGTCGGCTTCAAGCTGACCGGCCGGATGAAGGAGGGCATGACCGCCACCGACCTCGTGCTGACCGTCACCCAGATGCTGCGCAAGAAGGGTGTGGTCGGCAAGTTCGTGGAGTTCTTCGGGCCGGGGCTGGACAGCATGACGCTGCCCGACCGTGCCACCATCGGCAACATGGCCCCGGAATATGGCGCCACCTGCGGCATCTTCCCGATCGATGCCGAGACCATCCGCTACCTGACCTTCACCGGCCGCGATCCCGACCGCGTGGCGCTGGTCGAGGCCTATGCCAAGGCCCAGGGCATGTGGCGCGAACCGAACAGCCCCGACCCGGTCTTCACCGAGGTGCTCGAACTGGACATGGCCACGGTGGAGCCGTCGCTGGCCGGCCCGAAGCGTCCGCAGGACCGCGTCGCCCTGTCGGGCATCGCACAAGGCTTCGCCAAGGACATGACCGAGGCCTACAAGGCCGACGATCCCAAGAAGGCGGTTCCGGTCCAGGGCACCGACTACAGCCTGGAGCAGGGCGCCGTGGTGATCGCCGCCATCACCTCCTGCACCAACACCTCCAACCCGGCGGTGCTGGTGGCCGCCGGCCTGCTGGCAAAGAAGGCGGTGGAAAAGGGGCTGAAGCAGAAGCCGTGGGTCAAGACCTCGCTGGCACCGGGGTCCCAGGTGGTCACCGACTATCTCGCCAAGGCCGGGCTGCAGCCCTATCTCGACCGCATCGGCTTCAACATCGTCGGTTATGGCTGCACCACCTGCATCGGCAACTCCGGCCCGCTGCCGGAGCCGATCGCCGCGGCGGTGGAAGAGGGCAACCTCGTGGTCGGCGCCGTGCTGTCGGGCAACCGCAACTTCGAAGGCCGCGTCAACCCGCACACCCGCGCCAACTATCTGGCCTCGCCGCCGCTGTGCGTCGCCTATGCGCTGGCCGGCAACCTGAACATCGACCTGACCAAGGACCCCATCGGCGAGGGCACCGACGGCCCGGTCTATCTGAAGGACATCTGGCCGAGCAACCGCGAGGTGCAGGACGCCATCGACGCCTCGCTGACCGCCGAGATGTTCCGCAGCCGCTATTCCGACGTGTTCAAGGGTCCGGAACAGTGGCAGGCCATCGCCACGGCGGAGGGCCAGACCTACCAGTGGCAGGAAGGCTCCACCTACGTGAAGCTGCCGCCCTTCTTCACCGGCCTGACCAAGACGCCGGACCCGGTATCGGACGTGCGCGGCGCGCGGGCGCTGGCGGTGCTGGGCGATTCCATCACCACCGACCACATTTCCCCCGCCGGCTCGATCAAGAAGACCAGCCCGGCCGGCGAATATCTGCTGAGCTATCAGGTGCGGCCCAGCGACTTCAACAGCTACGGCGCCCGCCGCGGCAACCATGAAGTCATGATGCGCGGCACCTTCGCCAACATCCGCATCCGCAACGAGCTGATCCCCGGCGTGGAAGGCGGCGAGACCAAGCATTACCCGTCGGGCGAACGGCTGCCGATCTACACCGCAGCCATGCGCTACGCCGACGAAGGCGTGCCGCTGGTGGTGGTCGCCGGCAAGGAATACGGCACGGGGTCGAGCCGCGACTGGGCGGCGAAGGGCACCCGCCTGCTGGGCATCCGCGCGGTGATCGCCGAGAGCTTCGAGCGCATCCACCGCTCCAACCTCGTCGGGATGGGCATCCTGCCGCTGCAGTTCAAGGACGGCGTCACCCGCGCCGACCTGAAGCTGGACGGGTCGGAGACCTTCGACATCGCCGGCATCGAACAGGACCTGCGCCCGCGCAAGGACGTCACCCTGACCCTGACCCGCGCCAGCGGCACGGTGGAGACCTACCCGCTCCTCCTGCGCATCGATACGCTGGACGAGGTGGAATATTACAGGAATGGCGGCGTGCTGAACTTCGTGCTGCGGAATCTGGCGAAGTAAGGCTGCTGGAGTTCAGACAAGGAAAGGGCCGCGTCCCGGTGGGGAGCGGCCCTTTGTGCTTTTCGGAGCGGGAGTGACCTTATCGGCCCCTCCCCTCAGGCCGCCCCGGCGCTCGCCATCATGCGGCGCAGGTCGTTGGGGAAGACCGGCTTGTGCAGGATGCGGAAGCCGCGGCGCTCGGCCTCCTCCTGGCGTTCGGTGCTGGTGTCGCCGGTCAGGATGATGCCGGGGATCGTCTGGCCCAGCATGGTCTGGACGGCGCTCACCGCCTCCGGACCGGTGCGCCCCTGCTGGAGCTGGTAGTCGGCCAGCACGATCTGCGGGCAGCGGCCGTCGGCGCGCAGCCGTTCCAGCGCCTGATCGCCCGACTTGGCGGTCAGCACGTCATAGCCCCAGCCTTCCAGGATCGCCTTGAGACCGAGCAGGATGATCGCCTCGTCGTCGATCACCAGCACCATACCCTTGGCCGGCGCGGCCACAGCGGTCGCCGGGGCGGCAATCGTCGCCGCTCCCGCCTTCGCAGCCCCGCCGCCGTTCCGCCCACCGCCGAAAGCGTTGGCGATGGCGCTGATCGCCTGACCGCGGTCGTTGGCGGCGGCGTTGGCGGCGGCATCGTTGGCGGCGGAGTGGCGCGCAAGCGTCGCCGCAGCGGCGGCGGTGCCGCCGGCCGGACGCGGCGTGCTCCGGGAGTTGCTCTTGGGAGTGCCCAGGATCACCCGCGGCAGCTCGACCGCGAAGGCCGAGCCCCGACCCTCCCACGAGCGCACCGTCACCGGATGGCCGAGCAGACGCGACAGGCGCTTGACGATCGCCAGACCGAGGCCGAGACCGCGTTCGCTGCGCTCGCCCACCTGGGTGAACTCTTCGAAGATGTCCTCCAGCCGGTCGGCGGGGATGCCGCTGCCGGTGTCCCACACCTCCACCCGCATGCCGGACGGGGTGCGGCGGCAGCCCAGCAGCACCTTGCCCTTGGTGGTGTAGCGCAGCGCATTCTCAACGAGGTTGCGCAGGATGCGTTCCAGATGGGCCGGATCGGTGCGGACCCAGGCGCGGGTCGGCACGGCGCGCAGTTCCAGCCCCTTCTGGGCGGCGCGCGGACCGTATTCGGCGACCAGCCGGCCGAGCAGCTGGTTCAGCCGCACCTCGACCGGGGTGGCGACGATCTTGCCGGATTCCAGCCGCGACATGTCGAGCAGACCGTCCAGCAGGGTCTTCAGCGTGTCCAGCCCCTGGCGGATGTTGTCGAGGATCGGCAGGGCCGGATTGCCCTGCAGCCGGTCGCTCAGCGCCGCGGTGAAGAGGTAGAGCGACTGCACCGGCTGGCGCAGGTCGTGGCTGGCGGCGGCGAGGAACTTCGACTTGCCCTCGTTGGCCTGATCGGCCTCCTCCCGCGCGCGGCGCAGCTCGGCCTCGGCCTTCTTGCGGTCGGTGACCTCGACGGCGGCGCAGGTGACGCCCTCCACCCGGCCGGAGGGGTCGCGCAGCGGATCGACGGTCAGGTCGAAGAAGCGGTCCTCGCCCTTGCAGCGGATGCGCACCTCTTCCCGCGCGCCGACGCCGCTGCCCATCACCCGGCGCTTCAGCGCCATGATGCCGTCGGCATCCTCGCCATGGTCTGTCAGGTCGGCGTCGGTGCGGCCGATCAGCGCGTCGGGAGCAACGCCGAGCCACTCCGAATGCGCCCAGGTGTAGCGCAGATCCTGGTCCTGATTGAACACCACCACGCCGGAATTGCGCAGTCCGGTGCGCACCCGCTCCTCGGCGACGCGCAGCGCCTCCTCGGTGCGCTTGCGCTCGGTGATGTCGATGCCAGTCGCGATCAGGTGGGTGACATGGCCGTCGGCGTCGACCATCGGGGTCAGGTTGACATCCACCATCATTTCGCGCTGAGCCGTCTCCCGCGACGCCGTCTCCCTCCCCGGCGCCAGCCGCAGCCCGGCGTCGAAGCGGGAGGAGCGCCCGCCCGCCCCCAGCGTCAGCGCCTGCCGCAGCCGCTCGCGCCCGACCTCGTCGAAGGACAGCCAGCAGATCTCGTCGAAGGGACGGCCGATGATGCGCGCGGCCGGCAGCCCGGCGGCATCGGCCGCGACGCGGTTGACCTGGGCCACCGCCCCGTCCGGCGTCAGCACGCCGACGAAGGCCGGCAGCGCGTCCAGCACGGCGCGGATGTGGCCTTCCGACTGGCGCAGCGCAGCCTCCCGCGCTTCCAGCCGGTCGGCCATCATGTCGAAGGCATGGCCGAGCTGGCCGATCTCTGACGAACGGTCGGACAGCTTGACGCGGGTGGTGGTCTTGCCCTCGCTCCAGTCGCGGGCGGCCGAGACCAGCGCGTCGACCGGGCGTCGGATGAACAGGGTGCCGCCGATCCAGGCGGCGGCGGCGGCGACCAGGAAGCCGGACAGGGTCATCAGCAGCCCGTCGCGGGTGGCACGGTCCACCACGCCCATTGCGGCGCCGCGGTCGACGCCGACGCTGATGAACAGGTCGCGGATGCCGGCGGATGGCGGGGAATAGGCCAGGATGCGCGACACGCCGTCCAGTCCGGGCAGCGTGACCACGCCGGTCTCCCTTTCCGCCAGCAGCGACAGATAGCCGTCGGGCAGCCGTTCGCCGGCGCGGCCACGGGTGCCCGGCAGCTTCACCAGGACGGTGCCGGACCGGTCGGCGACGGTCAGCGTCGTGTTCTCCGGCATCGGACGGGCGGCAAACATGGTGGACAGCCGCGACACGTCGAGCGACAGGGCGACCACCCCGGCCCGCCGGCCTTCGGCATCGGCATAGGGAGCGGCAACCGGCAATTCCCCCCCGGCGTCGCCGGAGTGGGTGATCGTCCATTCGCCGACGGAAAAGCGCCCCTGGGCCATCGCCCGGCGGAAATGCGGCTGGGCCGCCAGCGAGGCGCCGATGCGCGACGGGTCGGCGCTGCACAGGATGCGGCCTTCGGCATCGGTGATCGACAGGGTCCGGTAGTCGGCGGAGCGGGCGGCAAGCCGTTCCAGATAGGACTGGCAGTTTTCGATCTCGCCCCGGCGCAGGAACCGCGTCTCGGTCACCGCGGTGACCATCAGGCGGGCGCTGTCGATGATGCGGAAATGCTCGCTTTCCACCTGACGCAGCAGCCGCTCGGCCTGGAGCGTGACGTCGGCCTCGCGCTCCGCCCGCTGTTCGAGCACGCTGTAGATCTGGATTCCGATCGCCGGAAGCACCGCGAGCAGGACCAGGATGAAGAGGCGTGCCAGAAGGGTCATGGCGTAGACGAGGCTCCTCCGCGAAGCCGACCGGATGGAACAGCAGACGCCCCACCGTGCCGCGCACCTATCGCTAACGCATTTATGGTTAAGCGCCGGTTAATTTAGAGAACTGCGGCACAGCACAAACGGAAGGACATGAACGAAAGTCGGCCGGTTTCCTCTAAATTGCCGGTAATCGAACGACATTAATATCTAAACTCCAAACATACCACCATCGGACGGCTATCATCGAAAGGGGTATGGCCGCTCTTCTGCCTTGATTTCTCGCCTGCGCGATGACCGGCAACTTTCCCCACCCCTGGATTTGCGCCATGGTTCCGGTGAGGGAACAGCGTGCGGAATGCGCTGTTGAAGGCTTGCAATGACCACACCCTTCCTCCTCCCCCCGCTCCGCACCACTCCCCAGGGCACGCCGCGCCGCGTGGGGGTGGAACTTGAATTCGCCGACCTGGACGCGCCGTCGGCCGCGGCCTGCGTACACAGGCTGTTCGGCGGAACGGTCGCCATCGAGAACCCGCACCGATGTCTGGTTACGGGCACCCGGCTCGGCGACTTCACGGTGGAGCTGGACATGCGCTCCGCCCACAGCGGCAAGGGGGGAGCGGCCATGCTGGACCCGCTGCGTCCGCTGTGGGGCAATATCGGCAGCCTGGTGATGCCCTTCGAGATCGCCGCGCCGCCGGTAACGGTGGAGCAGATGCCGGAGCTGGAGGAGATGGTCGCATGCCTGCGCGCGCTGGGCGCCGCCGGGACGGAGGCCAGCCCGCTCTTCGCCTTCGGCCTGCATTTCAACCCGGAGGTGGCGCGGACCGACGCCGACTACCTGCTGGACACCTTGAAGGCCTTCCTGCTGCTGGCCCCCTGGCTGCGGCGGGAGATCCGCGTCGACGTCACCCGCCGCCTGTCGGGCTTCATCGCCGCATTCCCGACGCCCTATGCCGCCAAGGTGGTGGATCCCGCCTACCGTCCCGATCTCGGCGGGCTGATCGACGATTATCTGGCCGACAACCCCACCCGCAACCGCGAGCTGGATCTGTTTCCGCTGTTCGCCCACCTCGATCGCGACCGGCTGGCCGCGGCGATGCAGGATCCGCATATCCGCCCGCGCCCGACCTTCCATTACCGGCTGCCCAATGCGCGGCTGAGCGACCCCGGCTGGTCGCTCGCCGCCGACTGGAACCGGTGGGTGACGGTGGAGCGGCTGGCCGCCGACCGCGCGCTGCTGGACGGTCTCGGCACCGATTACCGCCGGGCGGCCGAGGCGCAGCAGCTGGAAGGCTGGGCCGAGCGCATCGACGCCCTGCTCGCCGCCAATCCGGCTCTGCGCGATTCGAATCTGAACGGAGCCGCCGGCCAGGACGGCGCCCTGGACGACGCCGCCCGTCAGGCGGGCTGAGGGGATCGCCATGGCATCCATCGTCGGCAGGTCCCGGCCGCTGGTCGGCATCACCGCCTCGATCCATGGCAGCCGCATCGCCGCCATGGCCAACCGGCTGGCTCTGTGGCGGGCCGGTGCCTCGTCGGTCCGGATCACGGCCGACTCACCCTTTCCCATCGACCGGCTGGACGCGCTGGTGGTCGGCGGTGGCGACGACATCGACGCCTCGCTCTACGGCGAATCCGCCCGCCCGCAAATCCGCATCGATCCCGAGCGCGACCGGCTGGAGATGCGGGCGCTGGACTGCGCGGCGAAGGTCGCGCTGCCGGTGCTGGGCATCTGCCGCGGTTCGCAGATGATCAACGTCCACCGCGGCGGCTCGCTCCACGTCGACATCCACGAGGTGTACGAGGAGGCGCCGCACATGCGTACCGTGCTGCCGCGCAAGCGCATCTGGATCGAGCCCGACAGCCGGCTCTACCGCATCCTCGGCATCGCCGAATGCCGGGTGAATGCCCTGCACCACCAGTCGGTGGACCGTGTCGGCGACGGGATGCGCGTCGTCGCCCGCGAACGGGCCGGCGTGGTCCAAGGCATCGAAGCGCCGAACGAACCCTTCCTGATCGGCGTGCAGTGGCATCCGGAATATCTGGTCGCCGACAACCGCCAGCAGGCGTTGTTCCGCCGTTTGGTCGCCACCGCCGCCGGCACCGCTCCGCTGGACGATTTCGTGGAGGCTCCGCCCCGCCGTTCGGCCCGCGCATCCGGCTGACGGCGCCCCGCTGACGGCGCTCTTGCGTCGCTTCGCCTTTCCGGCGCCCTTCCCGGCCCCTCACCCAGCCCTTCAACGGTGTCCAAAACGACGCGGGCGCCGCCGGAGGGATGGCTCCGGGGCGCCCGCGGTAACTGCCGCGATGCGGAAGGTTACTGGCTGCCGCCCTGGTCCGGGCCGCAGTTCGGGGTGCCCGGCGGGCAGTGGGTGCCGGTGGCGGTCTGGTTGTCGCGCGGGACGGTGCTGCCGGTGTTATTGCACATGCCCGACGGCGCGGTGGTCACGCCCGGCATCGACGAACCAGAGCCGTTGCTGTAGGTGCCCGACGACCCGGACGTGCCCGGCATGTCCACACCACCGGTCGACGAACCGGCCGACGGCGAGGTGGTGGCGCCCGGAGCGGTACGGACGACGCCGTCGGGACCCTTATAGCTGCTTTCCGGGGCGGTGTCGTAGGCGCCGCCGCTCTTGAGCGTGCCGGGGTTCTCCGACTGCGCCGTCTGGGCCATGGCCGGTGCGGCCATCAGGAGAACCGCAGAAACGGCGCCGATCATCAGGTTACGCATCCTCGAACTCCTTCATGGTGGCAACGCCTCGCATTCGGGCGTCTTTCATAACGGGGCGAAAGCCGCGCCTTCAGCCGCCTCGCGACTTCCGGCGTGTGCCTCGCGTCTTTCACCGGTTTAGAACAGGGTGGCGCGAACTTGGTTGCGGTCTTCGCCTTTTCTTTTTTTGGGGAGGCCGGTGACAAAAAGCGTACCGAACCGGTCTCCTTCGGCGAGATACGGACGCCCCGCCGGCGAAACGGGAACATCGGGGCGCCACCGGGGTTCAGCCGCGAGGCGGACGGTCCTCCGCCGCCCACAATCCAACGTGCCCCGATGAAGCTCCAGCCCTCCCCCCTTCCCGCCGACACGCCCGAGCCCGAACCGACACCGCCAGCAACCGGCCCGGTGCTCCGCCCCGGCCTCACCTGCTGGCGAACGGAGCGGGCCGGGCGGGTGGCGGTGCTGGTCGACGGCGCCGACTATTTCGTCGCCGCCCGCGCCGCGATGGAACGGGCGCGGCGGTCGATCCTGCTGGTCGGCTGGGACATCGACCCGCGCATGCGCCTCGATCCCGACAGCCGGGAAACGCTGGGCCGCTTCCTCGCCCGGCTGATGCGCAGGAGGGACGGCCTGCATGTGCGGGTGCTGAAATGGGACATGCCCTTTCCCATCGCGCTGGACCACCCGCACGAGCCGCTGGAACGGCTGGACCGCAGCACCGGCCGCCGGCTGACCGCCCGGCTGGACGGCGAGTTGCCGGTCGGCGCCGCCCAGCACCAGAAGCTGCTGGTGATCGACGATGCGCTGGCCTTCTGCGGCGGCATCGACTTCTCCTTCGACCGCTGGGACACGTCCGAGCATCGCGACGACGACCCGCGCCGCCGCTGTCCGAACGGCGAGCCCTATGGCCCGCGCCACGACGTGATGATGATGGTCGACGGCGATGCCGCCCGTGCGCTCGCCGAACTGGCGCGGGAGCGTTGGCGCTG
>CBFGPE010000053.1:0-41413 GCA_965650625.1 uncultured Azospirillum sp.
CGCGGCCCTTACGGTCGAGCGCAAGTCAGGACTTCCGCTCGACCGTATCAAAACTGGACCGACAGACGCAGGGAGCCGTAGTTGGTCAGCGATTTCTGGCCGCGGAATTCCGGCGTCTGCAGGGTCTGGGCATAGGTCAGGCCATAGCGGCCGTAACGCAGGGTCAGGCCGGCCTGCATGCTACCGACGAAGGGGTGTTTGGCGACCGACCGGCTTTCTCGGAACGTGTTGCCGTCCAGGAAGATGTTGCGCGCCACCGCCCGCCCCTCGGCGCTGGCATAGACATACCAGGAAAAACGCCCCGGCCGCTCCGCATAGGGGCTGTCCTGGTAGGGGATGCTGGAGGTCGGACGCGTCACCAGCGCGCCCACCGGCGGCGGCATGTTGCCGCCCAGCCGGACGGTGGCCCCGACCGCAGCGAAGGTCAGGACATTGCCCAGGCTGCCGGCGACATGAGGGCTGAGGTCCCACTCCACCGGGCCGAGGCTGTTCGGCTTCTCGTCGCGCCAGACATGCTCATAGCTCAGCACCACGCCCGGCTCGTCATGCAGCTGGTAGTTCCAGCCCTCCGGGTAGGTGGCGCCGTCGACGATCTTGTGGACCGTCTTCTGCGTCTGCTCCGCCAGCGAGGCCGGGCCCACCATGCCGAGGTCGAGGTCGACGCGGTCCACCGCCCTTGGCGCCTCGTTCAGTACCGACAGCCGGCCATAGAGCCAGCCCGCATAGGGCCGGTCCCGCGGGTCCGGGTTGCGGGCGGTCAGGTTGCTGGGCGTATACATGTTCTGGCCGAAGGCGAATCCGTAGCGCCGCACCCCTCCGGGTTCGATCCAGGGCACGAGGTTGGCCAGCCAGTCGATGTTGCCGTAGGTCGGCCGCGCGCCGGAGAAGTAATAGAACTGGAACCCGTTGGTGTAATAGCGGTCGGTCCCGCCGCCGAACAGGTCGTTGTCGATCCAGAAGCCGATGGCGGGGCCGGAGGTCACCGGTTCATCGCCGGGGGGAGGGGTGGTTTCCTGCGCGGTGGCCGCCGATGCGGTCAGCAGCAGGGTCGCAAATGCCGCGGCCAAAGCGGGGCCGCTGTTCGTCACCATTCCGGCACGCTCCATCCGTTTCGCACTGTAACGGACGGAGGGGGCGTGTGTTGCGCTGCGGTGCGGCTTCTTTGGGGGTAGGGGGAGGCGTGTTGGCTGACGAATGCCCCCTCCCCATCCCTCCCCATCCCTCCCCCGCGTTCCGCGGGAGAGGGGGCAGGACGCTTGCGGAAGTTTTGCAAAGGAGCGGCGGCAGTCCCCTCTCCCGCGAAGCGGGGGAGGGTAAGGGAGGGGGCGTCGTCAGCCAACACCTCCCCAAAACTCAGATCTTTGCCCGCAACCCCTCTACCGCCTCTTCCAGCGTCATGTCGATGCGTTTGATCCCGTGCAGCGCCAGGAAACGCGCCTCGTTCTTCGACAACTCGCCGGGGATCACCGCCCAGTGGCTGTCGGAGGAGCGCTTGGCGATCTGCCGGGCGAAGGTGCGCTGGATCTCATGGTCGAAGCGGCAGCCGAGGAACAGGAAATGCCGGCCGGCACGGCGCTCCTTCACGATGGCGGGAATCGGGGTCTGGATGTCGATCTCCGTCAGGATCTCGACATAGTCGCTGTCGGAGATCAGGTAGTTGCCGGCCGGCGTCGCCGCTCCCGACGGCTTGTAGAGCACGGTGTCCCAGCCGGCCGCCGCGTCGGCCGTCGTTTCGGCGCCGTCGGGGGCGTAGTAGCGCACCCATTCGCCGGTCGATTGCGGGTGCGACACCCCCTGAATCTGCCCCCAGGTCCGGTCGGCCGCCGCACTCAGCAGGCTGTCCAGCACAGAGTCGTACCAGACGTCCACCAGCAGCGGCGGGGCCGGTATCGCCGCCAGCAGGGCATGCACCGGCGTGGCCGGCACGGTCTGGCGGAAGATCTCGTTGAGGATGGTCTCCAGCGTCTTGCGGTGCTTGCGCGTCTCGATAAACTGCGCGACCGCGGTCAGGTTGGAGCGGATGCGGCCGGGGGCGGCGACCTTGGCGTTCAGGCGCTGCACCAACTCCGCCGAATTGCGCGGGATCGGGCATTGGTCGGGCGGCAGCAGGGCGAAGGCACCGGGGCCGAGATAGGGCACCACCTGCCGTGCCGCCAGCGCCGCGGCGATGTCGGCCAGCGCCGCCGCGGCGTCCGGGACCGTGACGGAATCGGAATCGGTTGCAAGCGTGGTGACGGTCATGGATGCCTCTTCCCTCTTGGTCTTCACAGATAGATCGCGGCTCCGGCACCGGTGTTGATGCTGGCGTCCTTCAGCGTTTCCACGATGAAGGCGACCTGATCGCGGGTGATCTTGCGGTGCAGCGGCAGGGCGAGCACGCGGTCGGCCGTCTTGGTGCAGACCGGGCAGGCGCCGCGGCCGGCGCGGTCTTCGCCCAGCGCTTCGATGTAGTATTGCTGGGTGTGCAGCGGCTGGCCGAAGTCGCTGGCGTCGATGTCGTGGGTGTCCAGATCCTCGATGATCGACCGGCGCCCTGACGCGGTGAAGCGGGTGCCGAGATGGACGCAATAGACCATCGGGTTGACCACCTCCGCCCCCGGCCCGCGATAAGGCGGCTTGATCCCTTCGAAGCTCGCCATCGCCGCGTCGTAATAGGCGATGACCAGATTGCGGCGGGTCAGGATCTCCGGCAGGCGTTTCAGTTGCACCAGGGCCAGCGCGGCGTTCAGGTCGCTCATCCCCGCCTGCCAGGGCAGGGTGCGGGTGATGACCACGGTGTTGCGGTGCTCCGTCTCGCGCCGGCGCATGTAGCGCAGCCGGTGGGCGAGATCGCGGTCGTCGGTGACGATCATGCCGCCCTGACCGGCCAGCAGGATGCCGGGTTCGGAAAAGTCGAAGACCGCGGCGTCGCCGAAGGTGCCGACCATCTGCCCCTTGTAGGTGGAGCCGATGGCCTCGCTCGAATCCTCCAGCAGGATCAGTCCCTTGGCGTCCACCAGCGCGCGCAGCTCGTCCCAATGGGCGGGGTGGCCGTTGACGTTGGCGGCCAGGATCGCCTTGGTTTTCGGCGACACCAGTGCCGCCGCCTTTTCCGGGTTGATGGTGTGCTGCCAGTAATCGATGTCGACCAGCACCGGCGTGGCGCCGGACAGCGCGACCGCATGCTGGACCTGATGCCAGCCGAAGGAGCTGCACAGCACCTCGTGCCCCTCGCCGATGCCATAGCCCTTCAGCATCAGCAGCGTGGCCATGGTGCCGCTGGACACCGCCACCGCATGGTCGCGGCCGACATAGGCGGCGAAGGCATCCTCGAACGCCTGCACCATCCGCCCATCGCTCAAGGCCCCGGACGACAGCAGGCGGCCGAGCATCTCGACCTCCGCACCGGAGATGTCGGGGTCGGTCAGCGGGATGTAGTCGTCGGCCCCGTCATCGTCGGAGGCTTCGAGGTCCCATGCTGCGGCGGCATCGCTCATTCACTCGTCCTCGTCCCGTTGGGCGATCACGACGCCGGTGGCAAGCTCCGGCTTGTCGGTGATGAGCCAGCAGTGGTTGTTGCCGTCCACCAGATGCAGGTCGAAGCCCGCCTCCTCCCGGAAGGGATCCTCGGCCATCACCGCGGCCATGGCGCCGGTGACGGTCTTCAGGTCCGGGTTGGCCTCGCGCACACCGCGGACCACGGCGTCGAGCTTGCCGCCCCCGGCGAACAGCCGGCCGGCCAGCGTGGCGATGCTGCCGATGCGTTCGGGAGACAGGGCCATGGGCGTCACTCCGTTCCGCGTTTCTTGGCTTCGACGGTGATCGGCAGGCGGGTGTCGTCCGGCATCTCCGGCAAATCCAGCGTCCAGCCGTTGGCGATCTTGATCCAGCCGCCCCACAGGCCCGGCTTTTCCATCTCGACGATGGGTTCCTCCAGGTCCTTCTTGGCGACGTAGATCGTGTATTGCTCGGACGCCTTGCGGATCATCACCTTCATCGCGGACACTCCATCCTGTTGTTCTAATTGTCTTTTGTCTCAGGCGGCGATCAGCCGGGCATGCAGCGCCGGCAGTTCCGACAGGACGGCGTCCACCTCCGCCGCGGTGGTGTAGCGGCTGAGCGAGAAGCGCAGGCTGGCGGCGGCCTGGGCGCCGCTCAATCCCATTGCGGTCAGCACATGGCTCGGCTCGTTACCGCCGGAGGAGCATGCGGCGCCCATCGACACGGCGATGCCGGCGCGGTCGAGCCGCGTCAGCAGCTCCTCCGCATCCACGGGATGGCCGCGGCCGTCGGCGAAGCGGATGTTGCTGGTGTTGGGCAGCCGGGCGGCGCCGGCGCCGTTCACCACCGCACCGGGCCAGCGGGCGAGAATGCCCTGCTCCAGCCGGTCGCGCAGGAAGGCGATCAGGTCGGCCTCGTCGAGCCACAGCGATGCCAGCGAGGCGGCGGCGCCGAAGCCGACGATGCCCGGCACATTCTCCGTCCCGCCGCGGCGGCGGCGTTCCTGATGGCCGTGGATCAGCGCGTGGAAGGGCGCGCCCTTGCGGACATAGAGTGCGCCGACGCCCTTCGGCCCATGCATCTTGTGGGCGGACAAGGTCAGGTAATCGGCGATGCCGCAATCGACCGGCACCCGGCCGGCGGCCTGCACCGCATCGCTGTGGAACAGCGCGCCATGGGCGTGCGCGATGGCCGACGCGCCTTCCACCGGCATCAGCACGCCCGTTTCGTTGTTGGCCCACATCATGGAGACCAGCGCCGTCGCCTCCGTCACCACGGCGGCGAGATCGACCAGCGAGGGCAGTCCGTCGCGGTTCACCGGCAGGATGGTGACGCGCCAGCCGCGTTGGCGCAGGTCGTCGAACAGGGCCAGCGTCGCCGGATGCTCCACCGCGGTGGTGACGATGTGGTCGCGGCGGTGGTCGGTCTCCTCGATGACGCGGAGCGCGCCCAGGATGGCGGCGTGCGTCGCCTCGGTGGCGCTACCGGTCATCACCAGATCGGCGGGTTTGGCGCCGATCAAGGCGGCGATCTGGGACTTGGCCTCGCTGACCGCGCGGCGGGCCGCCATGCCGGCGGAATGCGGGCTGGACGGGTTGGCGAACTCCCCGAACAGGTGCGGCAGCATCGCCTCGCGCACTTCCGCAGCCAGGGCGGTGGTGGCGTTGTTGTCGAGATAGATGGTCATCACATCACCCCCCATCACATGACACCGGGCACGCCACGCCGCGACCCGTCGGCCGGGACGATCTCCTCCTCCAGGCAGCCGACGACGGTGCCGCCGGGGAACTCCACCAGATAGACCGGCAGGCTGCCTTCCTCGGTGCGGCCGACGCGGACGATCACGCCGGGCGTGCCCTTCGGCGCCAGCAGTGCGCCGTCCGGCACCTGCGGGTGGCTGCCGTCATTGAACAGGTCCTCCTGCACCGTGACCCGCAGGCCCCAGTCGTACAGCGGTTCGCGCGGCGGGATGAAACCGGGCTTGGCGGCGGCTTCGACGTCGGACATCGCGAGGCTCCTTATCGGGTGGGGACCGGGGTCTTGGACGGGGTCACTGGGGGTCGTTGCAATGGGCGTCGATCACCTCCAGCTCGCGCGCGCGCATGCCGACGACGACCCGTTTCTCATAAAAATCAACGGCGTAGATGTAATACATCTGCAGATAGGTCCCGACGGAGATGACGTAGCCGACATCGCCCTCTCGGATCAGGAAGTCGCCGACCGGCCGGCCGGGATAGGTACCGTCGTTGCGCACGTCGCGCAGCGCCTTGACCTTGAAGCCCTGCTCCAGCACCGGCGGACCGACCAGCTCGTTGGCGTCTTCGGCGCTGCGGGCGCGTTCGCGGCGGTATGGGGCGGCTGTCTCTGTCATCGGGCTGCGCTCCATCGGTTGAGGGGCCGCTACAACGGCGGAAGGTCGTTGGCGATTGCGAGGCCGGCGGCGCGCTGGCGGGCGATGGCACGCACCTCCTCCTCCGGGTCGTCGAGCAGGGGGCCGAGCTGTCCGGCGTCGATCCGCCCGGCAACCGCGAGGCGGACCATCCAGTCGCCATCCTGCAGCAGGACGTGCAGTTTCGACGTCGGCAGCCGTTGCGCCACCACCAGCCGCACCCGCGGGCTGTCGTCCCAGGCGAGGCTGGGCAGCCAGTCCATGGAAAGGCGGCGGGCGACCTCGACCCGCACCTCCGGATCCTCGTCATGCATCATCGCCGGCAGCATGCCGTCGGGGATGCGCCGCACCACGCGCAGCCGCACCGAACAGTCGCGGTCGCGCATCAGCGGAGCGAGATCGGCATCCTCCAGCCGGCTGGCGACGGCGATCCGCACCTCGCGGTCGGGATCGTCGCGCAGCTTCAGCAACAGCCGGCGCGGCAACCGCCGGGCCAGGACGGAGCGCACCGTCTCGTCCGGGTCGTTCATCAGGCGGGGAAGCTGGAAGATCGGGGCGAAGCGCGCGGCGTTCGCCCGAACCTCGAAATAGGGATGGTCGAGATGGCCGGCGGCGAGGTCCGGATTCCATTCGAAGAAGCGCTGGATGCGCTTGGCATAGCGGTCCTGCACGCAGGCTTTCAGCGGCAGGCAGTGGCCGGACAGCTTGCCGCCCGCCGGGAGGTCGGTGGTCAAGACGGTGGTTTTGGGGTCGAGGCGGCGGTCGCGGTGGGTGCAGGCGGTGCAGTCCACTGGTTCGCCACGCCAATCCAGCGATTCGAGGATGTCGTCGCTCATGCGCCGGCCTCCTCAAGTTCATGCTGGTCCGCGACGGCGATCAGGCGGGCGGCGCCGAAGCGGTCGTCGGGGGCGAACTGGCAGACTTTGCCCAGAGCCTCCCGCCCGGCATCGAGCCGGCCGGTGCGCAGCAGCAGGTAGCCGATGGCGACCAGGGCGAACAGGAACAGGCGGGGCGCCGGCTCCAGCCCCCGGAAATCGGCGGTGGCCGGGGTAACGGCGCGCCAGTCGGTGTGGTTGACGCCGAGCGCGGCCATGGCGTGGCCGATCATGCGCTCGCCATAGACCAGCGCCTGATCGAGATTGGCCTTGTAGAAGTGGAACTTGTAATGGCCGAGATCGACGAGGCGATGGCCGGGGGCGACCTCCGCCGCGCGGGCGAGATGGGCGAGCGCCGCCCCGCTGTCGGCATAGCTGGCGGCGGCCAGATGCAGGCAGCGTTCCGCCTCGGGCGGAAGATCCCCGCCGTAATAGCGGCGGGCGAGCCAGTCCTCATCCACCTCGTCCAGCATGGCGCGGTGCTCCTGGGGTTCCCCCTCCCCACCAGGAGGGAGGGGATTTCACATCACGCTGGGACGCAGCAGTCGGCCGGGCAGACGGCGGCGCATTGCGGGCTGTCGAACTGGCCCTGGCATTCGGTGCACTTCGCCGGGTCGATGACGTAGGTGCCCTTCTTCAGGCTGATGGCGACGTTCGGGCACTCGGCCTCGCAGGCGCCGCAGACGGTGCATTCGGCGGACTTGATCTTGTAGGCCATGGCTCTCTCCTTCGGTGATGGGATGGCTGTGGAAGGGGGAAAAGGGAGGTGTCAGGCGCGGCGCGCGGTCAGCGCCCCGGTGCGGATCACCGCGTCCTGGCCGGCGCGGGACTGGACGGCGCCCTGGCCGAGGCGCTCGGCGTAGTCCTTGAAGTAGGCCAGCGCCGATTCCTCGATGTAGTCGAAGGCGAAGCGGTCGACCGGCTCGATCCCGGCATCGGCCAGCGACTTGGAGGGGCAGCCGCCGATTTTGGCGACGAACACCGCGGTGCAGTCGTTGATGGCGGCCAGCACGCCGTCCAGCGTGTCGACGTCGCCGGAGCCGCCCTCGCAATACTGGTCGACGCGGCGGTGGCCGACGAACTTGGCGCCGTTCGGGCCGACCTCGTAGATCTGGAATTCCTTGGCGTGGCCGAAATGCTCGTTGATGCGCTCGCCACCCTTGGTGGCGACGGCGATCAGGATCGGGTCGACGCTGGTGCCGACGCTGTCCCGCACATCGGCCTGGGCGGCCGCCTTGGAGGCGTGGCGGCCGGCGCGTTCGGCCTCGACATGGTCGCGGTAGCTGCGGCGGGCCTCGTCGTCATAGCCGATGGCGCCCATCGCCTCGATCTTCTCGGCGGTAAACTCCTCGCCGCGGTCCTCGCCCAGCAGGCCGACGGCGTCGGCGCGGCACTGGCGGCAGTGGCGCATCAGCTTGGCGCCGCCCTCGCAGGCGTCCTGCACCACCTTCAGCTCCTGCGCGGTGGGGCCGCGCTGGCCGTTCAGGCCGAAATACGTGCCATGCGCCGGATCGGAGATCAGCGGCATGATGTTGTGCAGGAAGGCGCCGCGGCTCTTCACCGCCTTGTTCACCTCCAGCAGGTGCTCGTCGTTGATCCCCGGGATCATGACCGAGTTCACCTTCACCAGGATGCCGCGCGAGGTCAGCATCTCCAGCCCCAGCATCTGCTGCTCGCGCAGGATCTTGGCGGCATCGAGCCCGGTCCAGCGCTTGTGCTTGTAGAAGATCCACGGGTAGATCTGCGCGCCGACTTCCGGATCGACCATGTTGATGGTGATGGTGACGTGGTCGATGTTGTACTGCGCGATGGTATCGACATGGTCGGGCAGGGCCAGACCATTGGTGGACAGGCACAGCTTCAGGTCTGGCGCCTTTTTCTGCAGCATTTCGAAGGTGGCGAAGGTGTTCTTGCCGTTCGCCGCCAGACTGTCGCCGGGGCCGGCGATGCCGATCACCGACAGCTGCGGGATTTCCTGGGCGACGGCGAGGATCTTCTTGATCGCCTGATCGGGGGTCAGCTTTTCGGAGACCACGCCCGGGCGGCTCTCGTTCGAGCAATCATATTTGCGGTTGCAATAGTTGCACTGGATGTTGCAGGCCGGGGCGACCGCGACATGCATGCGGGCGAAATAGTGATGCGCCTCTTCCGAATAGCAGGGGTGGTTCTTCACCTTCTCCCACACCGCCGGGTCCATGTCGGCCGGACCGTCGGACGATCCGCAGGACGACGACGAACAGCCGGACGCCGCCTCGGGAGCTGCCGGCATCACGGCTGGCGGGGCCAGTTCCCCCAGCCCGAAGATGCTGTCGAGCGAAACCACGTTGCTCATCATCCACTCCTTCCCTGCCGTGCCGGACGACACCGTTGGACGAAGTGGAGAAAAGCAAGTTCGGGGCCAGAGCGCTGGATGTAGGAATTACAACGGCTTGGCGGGATTTGTCGGGGTCGCGGACGCTGTCGTCATTGCGACAATGGCGGGTGTGGCAAGGGGCTTTGTCGGGGTGCCGACAAACCGCTCAGGCCAGTTCGCCGCGGAAGGCGACGACATGGTCCTGGCTCTCGTCCAGTGCCTCGGCTCCGAAACCGATCAGGCCGCTGCCGACCAGCTTGGTCGAATCGCGGCGCAGCACCACCGGCGGCGACCCGCCGCTGCGGATGTAGGTGCCGTTGGTGGAATGGTCGGTCAGCAGGAAGCTTTCGCGGGTGAAATCGATCACCGCATGCTGGCGCGAGGTCTGGCGTGAGGCGATGCGCAGGCCGCTGCTGTCCTCCCGGCCGATGGTGACGCGCGGCAGGGCGCTGCTCATCGTGATGTCCTGCCCACGGTAGGAGAGGTGCAGCGTCACCATGCTGCGGCCGGCCTCCGGCACCAGGGAGAAGCCCAGCGTCGTGCTTTCGATGGCGTCGTCGGTCTCGTCGTCGGTGCGGATCTGGTGGACGCGGATCGGTGCGGCCTTGCCCTTCATCGCCACGTTGCTCAGCGGCTTGGTCCGGCCCCGCAGGTCCGGCGACAGGCCGTCGATCAAGGCCTGGGTCGCCAGGATCTCGCCCGGCCGGGCGATCTGCTGCACCCTTGCCGCCACGTTGCAGGCGTCGCCGTACAGGTCGCCCACCCCTTCGATCACCGCGCCGAAATGGATGCCGATGCGCAGCCGCATCCCGTGCTGGTCCTGGATGCCGATCATCGCGCAGGCGGTGCGGGCGCTGTCGTCGCACGCCGGAAAGGCGGCGAGCAGCCCGTCGCCCAGGCTCTTGATGACGCCGCCGCGTTGCTCCTCCACCAGCCGGCGCAGATGGGCCAGCACCCGTTGCGTCAGCGCCGCGGCGGTGGCGTTGCCGATTCGCTCGTACAACATCGTGCTGTCGGCGATGTCGACGAACAGCAGGGCAAGGGGCTTCTCAAGCGCAGGCAAGACGGGAATCCGTTCGAACGGGGAACGCGCCATCGAACCGAAGGCCCGCCACGGTAGCACGAAATCGCAACGAAGTGTGACGGAGAGGGAGCTTCGCCGGCTTCCTAGAACCTCTTGATCTCGATGTTGTACTTGCGCAGGGCGTAGCTCACCTGCCGCGTCGTCATGCCCAGCAGGCGGGCGGCCTTGGCCTGGACCCAACCTGTCCGCTCCATCGCCCAGACCAGGCGGTCGCGCAACGGACCCGACTCGGGCTCGTCCAACGGCAGGTCGGGGCCGACGACTGCCGGCTGCGGTGCCGGCGCGGAGGGGATGGCGGGGGTGGACGCCGCCGGTTGGGGAGCGGGCAGGGGAATGATGGCCGAGGGCGGCAGCGGCTTGGAGGCGCCGCAGACCGGCATCGGCCCGGCCCCGCAGCCGGACGCGCAGGCCGGCCACTGTGCGACATTGGGGGCGCCATTGGCGGGGGCCGGCACGGCCGGCGGCATGGCTGTGCCGTTTATGGCAGTCGGCTGCGCCCGCCCCTGTGCCGGATTGGCCGCCGGGTTGGTGGGAGTCCCGCTCATCGACGGCGCCAGCCCGCCGACGGCGGCGCCCATGGTGCGGTACTGGAACAGCACGGATGAGTTGCAGAGATTCATGCTGCAGGAAAGGTCGGGCACACGGATGGTGCCGTTGCGGCACTGGGTCGCCGCGCGCTCGATGCAGTTCTCCAACTCGCGCACATTGCCGGGCCAGGTGCAGCGGTTCAGCACCTCCAGCGCCTCCGCGGCGATGTCGAGGTTCAGGCCGTTGTCGCGGCCGAATTTGGCGACGAAATGCTTGGCCAGCATGGCGATGTCACCCCGCCGTTCGCGGAGCGGCGGCAGGTGGATCGTCACCACGTTGATGCGGAAATACAGGTCGGCGCGGAACTTGCCGTGGCCGACCGCCTCCTCCAAGTTCAGGTTGGTGGCGCAGATCAGCCGGACGTCGGTCTTAATCGTCTTCGACCCGCCGACGCGCTCGAACTCCTGCTCCTGCAGCACGCGCAGCAGCTTGGCCTGGAAGTTGGAGGAGATGTCGCCGATCTCGTCCAGGAACAGCGTGCCGCCCGACGCCAGTTCGAACCGGCCCTTGTGGTCCTTCTGCGCGCCGGTGAAGGAACCCTTCTCGTGGCCGAACAGCTCCGACTCCAGCAGCGATTCGGGCAAGGCGGCGCAGTTGACGCGGATGAAGGGAGCGTCCTTGCGTGGCGACAGGTTGTGGATGGCCCGTGCGATCAGTTCCTTGCCGGTGCCGCTCTCGCCGCGGATCAGCACGGTCGATTTGAAGGGTGCCACCCGATGCACCTGGGCCAGCACGTCGACCATGTTGGGGCTGGTGCAGACCACGTCGTTGACGGGGGCCACCACCGGCCGCAGCTCCTTCTGGACGCGGAAGGTCTCGCGCATCATGAAGCGCCGCTCCTCCGCCACCGTCCGGTGCAGGCGCACGGTCTGGCCGATCAGGTTGGCGACCATGGTCAGGAAGCGGACGTCGGAACCGAAATGGCCGCTGGGGCCGTCGTCGGAAATGCGGTCGATGGTCAGCACGCCGATGACGGTGCCGGCGGCCTTGATCGGCACGCCGACCAGCGAGGCCACCTGTTCGTCCAGGTCGTCGCGTCCGCCGGAGCGGTTGTTGAACAGCGGCTCTTCCGCCAGATTGGGAACGACGGCCGGCATGCCGGTCTTCAGGATGCGGCCGCTGATGCCCTCGCCCTGGTTGTAGTCGATCTCCTGCGCCGGCGCGCCCTTCGGCAGCCCCTGCGCGGCGACGAGCCGCAGAGCGCCGTCCTCTCCCTGGAGATAGACCCGGCCGCGGTGCATCTGCAACTGATAGGACAGCGCGCGCAGCACCTCGCGCAGGGTCTGTTCCAGATCGAGCGACGATCCGAGGATCTTGCTGACCTCGTAGATCGTCAGCAGCTCCAGACTGGAGGATGACGCGGACTGGGCAGCACTCGGCATGATCGATCCCCTTGCTCGGCAGGGGGCCCGGGCATAGGCCGGACGGTGTGGTCCAGGCATCACAATGCATCGGGTCCCGGCGTCGGCGCCTTGATCCGTACCTCCCGAAAACCGCGGCGACCGTTGGCCCGGCCACGCCGTTCATACCCTGTTTTGGAGCCCGCCGACCGGGCCGGGGATGGCCGCGACTCTGTTCGTATGCGGCCAGCCGGTGGAAAGTGTCCGTGACTACTCGCCGAAAGGCAAGACCTTTTGCATAGATTCTGCTGCATCGCACAATGACCTTAGCCATTGGTGGAAGGACCAAAACGTGTTAATAACTGACTGGTCAGTTATAAAAAAAGGGGCGAGCCATGCCCTGCCGCCAGCCCGGTCCAAACTCCGATCCCGTGCCGCCCGGCGACCCGCCGCGCTGGCGCCGCCGCAAGGAGGCCCGCCCGCAGGAGATCGTCGCCGCCGCGATGGATGTTTTCGCCGAACGCGGGTTCTCCGCCGCGAGGCTGGAGGAGGTGGCGGCCCGCGCCGGCGTCAGCAAGGGCACGCTCTATCTCTACTTTCCCAGCAAGGACGAACTGTTCAAGGCGGTGATCCGCGCCGCCATCCTGCCCAACCTCCAACAGGCCGAAGCGCTGGTCGCCGCTGCCGGCGGACCGTGCTTCCCGGTGCTGGAGCGGCTGCTGCGCATGGTCGCGCATCTGATCGCGACGACCCGCATGGCGGTCATCCCGCGGCTGGTGATCGCCGAGGCCGGTAATTTTCCGGAGCTTGCCGCCTTCTACCACCGCGAGGTGATCCGCCGCGGCTTAGGCGTGCTGGCATCCCTGCTGCAGCGGGGGATCGACACCGGCGAGTTCCGCCCCGTGGCCGTCGATCCCACGGTGCGCCTGATCGTGGCGCCGCTGCTGATGAGCGCCGTGTGGCGGACCTCTTTCGACGGTGTCGATGGCGAGCCGCCGCTGGACGTGACGGCTCTGGTGGAAACCCACATCGACCATCTGCGCCGGGTGCTGCTGTGCAAGGTTGATGATGGAGCAGGGGAGGGCGCGCCATGAGCGGCTTTCTCGGGACCATTCTGGACGGACTGACCGCCCTTGCGCTGGCGGTCGGGCTGCCCATCGCCGGAGGCGGACAGCCGCCGCTCGCCCATGGCTATGTGGAGGGGGAGTATCTGCGCATCGCCGCGCCCAGCGCCGGCATGCTGGAGAGCCTGTCGGTCACCCGGGTGGCGACCGGGGCGCCGCTGTTCGCCATCGACCGTGCCACCGCGACGGCGGAGCGCGACCGGTTGGCCGCGGCGCTGGCCCAGGCGCGGGCGCAACGCGCCGATCTCGCCACCGGCAAGCGACCGCAGGAGGTGGCGGTGCTGGCCGCCCAGAAGGCGCGGGCCGAGGCGGCTCTGCGCTATTCCACCGCCGAACTGGCCCGCCAGCGGGAATTGGTCGCCCGCAAGGTCTCCTCTCCCGACAAGCTCGATCAGGCCCTTGCCGCCTACGACCGCGACCGCGGCCAACTGGCGGAGGCGGAGGCGCAGCTGGCGGTCGCGGCGTTGCCCGCCCGTCCGGACCAGCTGCGGGCGGCCGACGAGGCGGTGACCCAGGCGGAGGCGGCGCTGGCCCAGGCGGAGCGCCGGCTCGCCGATCTGGCGCCCGTCGCCCCGGCGGCGGCCCTGGTGGAGGATACGCTCTACAATCCCGGCGAATGGGTGCCGGCCGGCTCCCCGGTGGTGTCGCTCCTGCCGCCGGAGCGGGTGAAGCTGGTGCTGTTCGTGCCGGAAACCGCCATGGCGGGGGTGACGCCGGGGGGAACCCTGTCGGTGCGTTGCGACGGTTGTCCGCCCGGCCTGTCGGCGCGGGTGACGCGGGTCGCCTCCCAGGCCGAATACACACCGCCGGTGATCTACAGCGTCGGCAGCCGCGAGAAGCTGGTCTTCCGGGTGGAGGCAGTGCCGGAACGGCCGCTGAATCCGGGGCTGCCGGTCGATGTCTGGGCGACGGATGCCCAACCGGCGGGGGCAGAACGGTGACGGCGGGCGGCACTCCCGCCATCGACGTGCGCGGGCTGGTCAAGCGCTTCGGCAGCAAGACCGTGGTCGACGATGTGTCGATCCGGGTGGAGACCGGGGAGATCTATGGCTTCCTCGGCCCCAACGGATCGGGCAAGACCACGACGATCCGCCTGCTGTGCGGCCTGCTGACCCCCGATGCGGGGGAGGGCACCTGCCTCGGCCTAGACATCCGGCGGCAGAGTGCGGCGATCAAGCGGCAGGTCGGCTATATGACCCAGAAGTTCAGCTTCTGGGAGGATCTGAGCATCGCCGAGAATCTGGATTTCGTCGCCCGCATGTACGGTCTGCCCGACCGCCGCCGCCGGGTGGCGGAAGCGCTGGACCGGCTGGGGCTGTCCAATCGCCGCACGCAGCTGGCCGGGGAGCTGTCGGGCGGCTGGAAGCAGCGTCTGGCGCTGGCCGCCTGCATCCTGCATGAACCGAAGCTTCTGCTGCTGGACGAGCCCACGGCAGGCGTCGATCCGAAGGCGCGTCGGGAATTCTGGGACGAGATCCACCGGCTGGCCGGGGAGGGTCTGACCGTGCTGGTCAGCACCCACTACATGGACGAGGCGGAACGCTGCCACCGCATCGCCTACATCGCCTATGGGACGCTGATGACGCACGGAACGGTCGATCAGGTCATCGCCGATTCGGGCCTGCACACCCGCCTGGTCGCGGGCAACGGCCTGCACCGCATCGCCGCAGCGCTGGAAGGACAGCCGGGGGTGGAGATGGTCGCGGTTTTCGGCAGCCGCCTGCATGTCAGCGGTACCGATGCCGCGGCGCTGGACCGGGCGCTCGCTCCCTGGGCCGGACAGCCGGGGACTGGACAGCCGGCGCTGCGGGTCACCGCGACGGAGCCGACGCTGGAAGACGTCTTCATCCACCTGATGAACCGCAGCACCGACAATTTCCGCTGACGCGTTTACTCGGTCTTCGCGGAGGTCACGCCGGTGTTCTTGTTCCACTTCAGCGTCAGTTTGGTGATCTGGCAGAGGTTCAGGCCCTGCCACACCGCCGACTCGCCGTCGTCATAGACGACCTTCATGTCCCACTTGCAGACATTCTCGGCCTTGTCGAAGGCGACTTCAAAATATTCGCCATCATCCAGAACGTCGCGGCCGAGGATATCTTCGTCCCAGCTGTTGTTGTTGTTCTCAGAGACATAGATATGCTTCAGCGGATAGCCGGTCTTGTTGACGATGGTGAAATCCTGCTTCCCGGCGAACGCCGTGCCATGCAGCAGGAACAGCGAGGACGCAACCAGCAGGGCCTTGGCGGCGACGTTCTTCAAGATAAGCTCCGTGTGGGGAAGTTAAGTTCGTTCCAGGATTTGGGCATTGAAATCGAGAAACGTCAACAATGGAGTTAACCCGAAAGTTTGTTTTGACTCTGACGAATTATTTCTTTGTCCGGAAAGAAAACGCCGGCAACGGCGCGGTTTGTCGCGCAACCCCCGGCGAACCGCGACAGAGGCGGTTGACCGGTTGCAAGAGGCCAATGGTCGCAAGCGCTTGGCGCGTCGGGAACTTTGTCGCGGCGCACACAATGTGGTACATGATGGAAACCGGCATCCGAAGCCGGGCAAGATCATGACCAAGTTCTGGACCGCAGCCGGTCCCGCCGGGGCGGTCCCAATCCAGGGGAAGGAACAACGCATGTCGGGATTCAAGGACGCGCCGCCGGACGACCGCTCGGAGATGACTCCGGAGCAGGAAAGCGCCATCCGCATCGTCGCCAACAACCTGCATCGCCTGAACGACGCCGTCGTCAAGGCGGTCGAGGCCGGCGTGACGGTGGAGCTGATGCGTACCGCCCGCTATCACAACGAGGCCGGCAACTGGGGCGATCAGCTCACCCCGGTGATCCGCCCCGGCAAGTGACCGCTTCCGGCCGAACAGGCCGGTAGCTTGGCGAAAAGGCCCCATCCGTCCAGCGGGTGGCGGCCTTTTTTCGTATGTCGACAAAATTTGGCCGCTGACGGAAGAGAGGGTGGCCGGCAGCGGCAGTAGCCACAAACTTGTTGGGCATTCCGCTATCGATGCGAGGCCCAGCCATGCTGTCACGCGACCCTGAACGGCGCGCAGCCGCAAGCCGTGAACCGACCGATCGCCGCGCCGCCGGTCCTGATGCAGATTCTTCCGGTCGGGCGCCGACGCCGGGGGAATTGAACGCAATGTGGAAGCTGAACCGTCTGGAGCAGCCGACCTTCGACGATCTGACCCGCGGCCTGTGCCTTGGCCTCGTCTGGTGCATGGCGATGTGGACGCCGATGTTCCTCAGCGCGCTTACGTGACATCCTTGGGCGTCGGTTCTTCGGGCCGCCCCGATCCGGCACCCGCGCCCGCCTGCACCAGCGATCGGATGCGGGCCGCCAACTGGTCGGGGCTGAAGGGCTTCGCCAGAACGGACGCGGTGTCGGCGCCCATGGTGGCCAGCGACTCCGGGCTGTAGCCGGATGCCAGCAGCACGCGCAGCTGCGGCCAGCGCTCGCGGATCTGGCGGGCAAGGTCGATGCCGGAAACGCCACCCGGCATGACGACGTCCGATACCACCAGATCGAAATTCTGGTCGGTCTCCAGCAGGGTCAAGGCCGAAACGCCGTCTTCCGCGGTCTCCACCGTGAAGCCCTCCTGTGCCAGCCCCTCGACGGTCGCCATCAGCACCAGTGGATTGTCCTCCACCACCAGGATGCGCAGCTGGCGCAGGTCCGCCGCCGCAGCCGCGGGGGCCGGGGGCGGTTCTGCCGGCCGCAGGTTGGTCAGCGGCAGGTCGATGCGGACGCAGGTGCCGTCGCCGGGCCGGCTGTCGATGGCGGCGATGCCGCCCGACTGTCGGGCGAAGCCGTAGACCATCGACAGCCCGAGCCCCGTCCCCTTGCCGACGCCCTTGGTGGTGAAGAAGGGATCGAAGGCGCGTGCCATCACCTCCGGCGGCATGCCGGCCCCGGTGTCGGAAACCGCGATGCGGGCGGTGCGCGGCTCCGGCCCGGGGGATGCTGCGATGCGGATGCGGCCGCCGCCGGGCATGGCGTCGCGGGCGTTCAGCACGAGATTCAGGACCGCCATTTCCAACTGGACCGGATCGATGGCGACCGGCATCGGCGTCGGGTCGATGTCCCAGTCCAGGGCGATGTCGGCGCGGACCGACCGCTCCAGCAGGTCCGCCATCCGGCGCAGGCTGTCGCCCAGATCGACCACCGTCAGGTTGACGGCGTCCTGGCGGGAGAAGGACAGCAGTTGCCGGGTCAGCTTCTCCGCCCGATCCAATGCGGTCCGCGCCCCGGCCAGGAAACGCTGGCCCTCGGCCGGCAGATGGCGGGCCATCAGATGCAGGTTGGCGAGCGCCGCAGTCAGCAGGTTGTTGAAGTCGTGCGCCACGCCGCCGGTCAACTGGCCCAGCGCCTCCATCTTCTGGCTCTGGCGCAGCGCCTCCTCCAGCCGTTCGCGGTTGCGCACCTCGTCGGCCCAGCGACGGACGGCGGCATTTTCGGAGGCGGCGCGGCTGTAGGCCAGCCAAGCGATCAGCGCCAGCGCCAGCGTTGCCGGGGCGACGAAGGCGGCGTCCAGCGCCATGTTCCGCCACCAGGAGCGGGCGATCTGCGTCTGGTCCAGCCCATAGACGACATAGACCGGGAAATCGCCGACGCGCTTGTAGGCGAACACGCGCGACAGTCCCTGCACATGGCTGCGCCCGGTGCGGAAGATCCCCTCATCCGGCCGCCTGCCGATCTCGGCGCGCAGCCCGTGGTCGGCGGGCAAGGTGGGCAGTGCTGCATTCGGCCGTGACGGGTCCAGGGTGGGGTAGCGCATCAGGATCGCGCCGTCCTCGCGGATCAGCGCGACGGACTCCCCTTCGTCGCCGATGACCTGCCGGTAGAAGCTGGCGAAGTAATCGGGATTGACGATGGCGGCGATCATTCCGTCGAAACCGCCATCGGGACCGCCAGGACCGCTGCGGCGCCGGCTGATGCCGAAGCTGGGCTTGCCGGTGGCGGGATCGGCGACCGGACCGGCGATGAGCAGTCCGGAATCCTGTACCCGCTGTTCCCGGAAATCCGCCCGATTGCCGACATAGGTCTTGCGCGACGGGAAGACGAGGCTGGAATTGCGGACGACCCCGTCCGGATCGGTCAGCCCGATGGCGCCGATCTGGTCGAGTTCGCCTTTCAGCGTCCGCAGATAGCGGTGAAGCGACTCCGACTCGGCGATCTCGGGCCAACTGCGTCCGTGGATGCGCTCGTCCACGCGGTCCAGCACCTGGGCCATGGTGTCGAACACCTTCAGCACATGCTCGTGCAGGATCAGTGCGTTCTTGCGGCTGTTCCGTTCGGCTTCTTCCTGCGCCTCCCACCGTTCGCGCCAGCCGATGCCGACGAACAGCACCAGCGGCAGGGCGACCGACACCGCCAGGAGGAGTCGCAGGAGGCGCAAGGATCCCCTGCGGTCGGTCCGAGTCTCGAAGCTGCGAAAGGGCATCACCAACCATTGCCAAGGAAATGGACCGCGTCGACCCGCGCCGGCAGAGCGAAGCCCGCCCCGGTCACCATGGCCCAAGCATTTGAGGCCGGGCAACCTCGACTTTACGGCAGGGCGCCGCCAGATGCGTCACGGGTCGCAGGTGCAAGCGCGGGGAAAGCGGCCTTCGGCCCAGCGGCGGCGGCGGCGGACATCGGATCCATCCTCGGCCGGCCGCGGCAGTCCGCAGGCCTCGCCGAGCCGGTCCCGCAGATCGTCGAGCAGCGCATTGGTCAGGATGGCGATGCCGGCGAAGAAAGGCTCCCGGCAGCGGGTGGCGACCCGGCTGCAGAAATCGGGGACCCAGCGCAGCGGATGACGGTCGAGAAAGCGGACGGCATCGACCATGCGGCCGCGGTCGAGCAGCAGCGCCAGCAGCGCCAGTTCCGCGGCGACATGGTCATCCGGCAGACGGTCGAGCGGCGAGCGGCGCAACTCCGCCTCCAGGCCGCTCCGCCAGCGGGTCAGGGAGGCGGCGGCATCGGCCCGCAACTCCTCGTCCAGCCAAGAGCCTTCGGTCGGGCAGGCGCGCAGTTCGCCGCTCCGGTGGATGGTGGCGAAATCGGCAGCCAGCGGGGCGACGCTGCGGCGGGTGATCCGCATCGGCAGGTCGCTCACCACCTCGTCGACCAGGGCAGCGGCTTGCAGGGCGTCGTCGCGGTCCAGAGCCAGGGGCCCGCGGGCGACCGGGGCATTGCGCAGCGCCTCCAGCAGGGCGGGAGTCGGCTCTTCGGCATGCAGGTGGGCGAGAAGCCGCAGCCCCTCCGCGGTGGCGCCCGGATCCAGTCCGCCGGTCCCGGTGCGGTTCATGACAGGGACCCCGCCCTGGCGGGGCGGTGACAGGGCTTCTAGAACCGTGCTCTCCATGCTGTTCCTCCCGGCAGTCGGGCCGGATCGGGCGAGAGTGCCGGGACCGGGCCGCATGGGAACGCTGCACGAATGGTTTTCGTGTCTTATGGAAGTCTTGCGGTGCCGCCGCTTGCGGCCGGATCATCGTCCGAACGTTTGCGCGATCTGTTGCAAGTCTCTACTACCAGGGGGACAAGCATTGGTCAATGTGGCCGATGGATCGGGGAAAGGCATAGACCGGCGGTTGCCTTGCGACACGATGTCCGGCCTTATCGCAGAATCCGAACCCAAGCAGGAGGTCCCGCCGCGATGCCGCTCCCCCTCATCGAGCAGGCCGATGCCGCACCGGAGGTCCGCGCCGTCTACGACGACATCAAGGCGACGCGCAACGTCCCCGACGTGAATAATTTCTGGAAGATGATCGCCCACCACCCGCCGACCCTGGCGCGGACCTGGGACAGCCTGAAGGAGGTGATGGCCCCCGGCGCGCTGGACCCGCTGGTGAAGGAGATGATCTTTGTCGCGGTCAGCGTCACCAACAACTGCCAGTACTGCATCCGCTCGCACGAGGCGGCGGCGCGCCGGCTGGGCATGACCGACGCGCAGTTCGGCGAACTGATGGCGGTGGTGGGCATGGCGAACGAGACCAACCGCCTCGCCGTCGGCTATCAGGTGGAGTTGGACGAGCGGCTGAAGTGATCGGTGTCAGGCGGCACGCGGCAGCGCCCGTGCCGCCGCCCCGTCCAGACGTCGTTGCGGCAGGCCGTTGATCAGGTCGCTGCGCACGGTGAAATGGGCGATGCTGCGGCCGTCGCCCAGCTCCTCGCTGGCGATGCGCTCCACCCGCACCTCCACGTCCCAGCCGATGTTGGCCCAGGCAGTGCGGATGCGGCGGGCCAGTTCACGGGCACCGCGTTCGCTGAAGCTGTCGAGCCGACCGGCCGACGGGCCGGGGTGGAAGCAGGGATAGGGCTGGGGCATGGCCAAGTCTCCTTGTTCAGATGCGATGCGCCGGATCGTCCGACGATCCGCTGAGCAAGGAATAATCCAAAATGGATTTATTTTACGACAGAAAGCCGATACCGAAGCGGTATAGATGTCAGGGCTCCTGCAGGCCGACCACGGTGTGCAGGGTGTCGAGGTCCTCCAGCGCCACGGCGAACTCGCGGTCGGCCGGCCGGTATTCGCGCAGGATCACCGCATCGGCGGCGCGGCGCACGAACTCCTTCACCAGCACCGCCTTGTTGCGTTTGACCACCACGACGCCGGCACCCGGCGCCGGCGGCTTGTGTGGATTGACGTGCAGAAGCTGGGCCGGGCGGAAGCGCGGCATCATCGAGTCGCCGACGACATACATGGCGTAGGGATCGCGGGCATTCTTCAGGTAATCGGGCCGGGTGATCCAGTCGATGGGACCGTCCTCCAGGAACAT
This sequence comes from uncultured Azospirillum sp., assembly GCA_965650625.1. Lineage (GTDB taxonomy): Bacteria > Pseudomonadota > Alphaproteobacteria > Azospirillales > Azospirillaceae > Azospirillum. The sequence continues at coordinate 20,997 of CBFGPE010000053.1, forward strand.
CTCCTGGTCGACCCCGCCGCGCGCCGCCGCCCGTACCGGCATCGAGGCGGCGGCCTGCGCCTGCGGAACCGAGGCCGTGCGGAGCAGCGGCGCGAGTGCGGGCCGGGAGGGGCGGGCCGCCGGGAGAGCCGCCGGCACATCGAGGCCGAGCAGGAGCGCCGGCTCCACCCCCAGCGGATGGGCAAGCTTGACCGCCCAATCGACGGTCATCTTGCGCTGGCCGGTCTCCAGCTTGTTGATCTGGGGCTGGGAGGTGCCCGCCAGTTCGGCCAGCTTCTCCTGACTCAGCCCGGCGGCCTGCCGCAGTTCGCGCATGGTGGTCATGGGCCGTTCATACCAAAACGGCTTTGGAAAGTCCACAACTGCGGCATAAATCCAGTTGCGCGCAGAAACCGGCTTGGTCTAAACCATTGCGGTATGACGCTCGATGATTGGCTCACCCGGACCGCAACCAAGGAAGAGGCCTTTGCCGCCCTGATCGGGACGAGCCAGGCCACGGTCAACCGCTACCGCCATGGCCGCCGCGTCCCCCGTCCCGCCGTGATGGCCCGCATCGCCGCTGCCACCGGCGGACAGGTGACGGCGAACGATTTCCATGGGCTGGGGGAGGGGTGAGGGCAGATTGCGGGCAACAAAAAAGGCCCTCTCCCGACGGGAAGGGGCCTTTCCTGGTAACGCTGTCGCTCTTACGAGAACAGGCTCGACACCGACCGCTCTTCGCTGATGCGCATGATCGCTTCGGCGAGCAGGGGGGCGATGGTCAGCTGGCGGATGTTGCGCGACACGCGCACCGCCTCGGTCGCCTGGATGCTGTCGGTGGTGACCAGCTGTTCCAGGGGTGAGACGGCGACGCGGGCGACCGCACCACCGGACAGGACGCCGTGGGTGCAGAAGGCGTGGACCGACTTGGCGCCGGCTTCCATCAGCGCGACCGCGGCATTGCACAGCGTGCCGCCCGAGTCGACGATGTCGTCGATCAGGATGCAGCGGCGGCCATTGGCGTCGCCAATGATGTTCATCACCTCCGACACGCCGGCGCGCTCGCGCCGCTTGTCGATGATGGCCAGATCGGCGTCCAGGCGCTTGGCCAGCGCGCGGGCACGCACCACGCCGCCGACGTCCGGCGACACGATGGTGACCTCGCCGATGTTCTCGAAGGACTGGCGGATGTCCTTCTCGAAGACCGGGGCAGCCATCAGGTTGTCGGTGGGGATGTCGAAGAAGCCCTGGATCTGACCCGCATGCAGGTCCATCGTCAGAACGCGGTTGGCGCCGGCCTGGGTGATCAGGTTGGCGACCAGCTTGGCCGAAATCGGCGTGCGCGGGCCGGTCTTGCGATCCTGCCGGGCATAGCCGTAGTAGGGGATGACCGCCGTGATGCGCCGGGCCGATCCGCGCCGAAGGGCGTCGATCGTCACCAGCAGTTCCATCAGGTTGTCGTTGGCCGGAGCCGACGTCGACTGGACGACGAACACGTCCTCGCCGCGCACGTTCTCCAGGATCTCGACGAACACCTCCATGTCGGAGAAACGGCGTACGCTCGCTTTCGTCAGCGGCACGCCGAGACAGGTGGAGATCGCCTCGGCCAGCGGACGGTTGCTGTTGCCGGCAAGCACCTTCATCGGGGTCGGCTCTCTTTGCAGGGATACGGCTCAAGGCACGTTGGACGCTTGCGCGCCGCCGCCCCTTGAAAACGGGGCGGACCATAACAAAGGGCCGAGCCCATGTAAACGTTCCATGACGGTCGGGTCTTTCCCCATTGGGGAATGCCGCCCTGCGCGGGCGGCATGACGATGGACCCGGCGGTTGCCCGTTCGGGCCGGTTCAGGTCTGCAGGACGATGGCCGAAAGGCCGCGGCCGTAATCCGATTCGCCCCGAAGGCAGGACCGGCGATAGCTGAAGAAGCGGTCCTCCTCCGCCACCGTGTCGTTGGGACAGCGCTGGATCACCGTGACGCCGGAATCGCCCAGCCGGCGCGTGACGTAGGCGGCCAGGTCGAACAGGAAATGGCCGGGCTTGCGGGCCGGGGCGAAGTAATCGCGGTTGCGCGCGTCCTCCTCCTCGAACGGGGCGGGAAACTCCGGACCGACCTCGTAGGAGCGCTGGGCGATGCAGGGGCCGATGCAGGCGACGATCCGGTTCGGCTTGGCGCCCAGCTCGACCATGCGGGCGACGGTCGCCTCGATCACGCCGGCCTTGGCGCCCTTCCAGCCGGCATGGGCGGCGCCGATCACCCGCGCCTTGCTGTCGGCGAACAGCACTGGCGCGCAGTCGGCGGTCAGGATACCCAGCGCGATACCCGCCTGACGGGTCGCCATGGCGTCGGCCTTCGGCGCCGTCTCGGGTGTCCAGGGTTCCTCCACCACGACGCAGGTCGGGCTGTGGACCTGATGGCAGGTGATGAGGTTGCCGGGCTCCACCTCCATCCGCGCCGCGGCGCGGGCGCGGTTCTCATGCACGGCCGCGGCGGAGTCGTTTGACCCCAGCCCGCAGTTCAGCGAGGCGTAGAGCCCGGTGGATACCCCGCCGGTGCGGGTGAAAAAGGCGTGGCGGATGTGGGTGATGTCGTTCAGCGCGCCGAGTGTGATCACGAACGCCGTCCTTCCCTGTTCTGTGGCCTCCCGCATGCCCGACGGGGCAGGGGGCCGCGATGCACCGTCCGCCCCGGATTGTCCCGGTGGCGGTTATGGTGCGGTGTCTCTAACCGGTTTCGTCGCTAATTGGTCAGAAGCCCGCCGGCGGGGTGGCGTCGGCGAAGGCTCCGGGCGTGGCGAGCGCGACCAGCTTGAACAGCCTGCCCATTTGCACCGGATCGATCAAGCGGTCCAGCGCGCCGCGGATGTCGTGCGCCTGGGCCGGGCTGGCCTTGGCCGACAGGGCCGACGCCCGCTGGCGGATGCCCAGCCGGATCAGCCATTCCCCCTGCTCCACCGGGCCGAAGGATTGGGCGCCACCCTCCCGCGCCGCGGCGGCGATGCCGGCGAAATCGACATGGGCCGTCAGGTCGGCCTCGCCCGGCGCTTCCAGCACCGGGGCGTAGGCATGACGACGCATCGCCTGCAGCGTGTCGCCGACCGCCGGACCCTGGGCATGGCCATAGTCGATCACCAGCGCCGCACCGGGGGCCGCGGCCAGCCGGGTGCCGATCAGCCGCGCCACCGCCTGCGATGCGGGGGAGACCTCGACCACGCTCCCGTCGGGGGCATCGCGGAGCGCGTCCGGCACCAGCCGGCTGCCGGAGCTGCCGAAGGCCTCCAGCACGAAGCGGAAGCGCGGCTCGTCTTCCGTGCTGTCGGGGGCGATATCCACCAGCCGCTCGAACCAGCCATGGTTGGTCTTCTGCACCTGACGGATCGGCAGGGCGTCGAAGAACTCGTTGGCGATCAGGATGGTCGGGCCGTCCGGCACATCCTCCAGCCGGTCGTGCCACTCGACGGAGTCGCCCAGGATCGGCTGCAGCGTCTGGCGCTGACGCTCGCGCAGGTGCGGGCTGGTTTCCACCAGATGGACGATGGCGTTGTCGCGGAACAGCGGCAGCACCGCCGCCGCCCGCAGCACGTCCGCCATCAGCGTTCCGCGGCCGGGGCCCAGCTCCACCAGATGGAAGGGGCCGGGACCACCGAGCCGCGCCCAGCTGTCGACGCACCAGAGTCCGACCAGTTCGCCGAACATCTGGCTGATTTCCGGCGCGGTGGTGAAGTCGCCGCCGCTGCCGAACGGATCGCGCCGCATGTAATAGCCGAAGCGCGGATGGCCCAGCGCCTCCGCCATGAAGGCGCCGACGCTGATCGGCCCGTCCATCACGATCCGGCGGGCCAGCAGGTGGGCCAGACCGTCCGGAGCCGCGCTCCCGTCCTCCACCATGGCGTCAGGCCGGGATGGCGTGGCGCCGGCCGCGGACGACCAGCCACAGCCCGATCGCCAGCATCGGCAGCGACAGCAGCTGTCCCATCGTCGCGCCGGCGAACAGGAAGCCCAGCTGCGGGTCGGGCTCGCGGAAGAACTCCACGGTGATGCGCGACAGGCCGTAGCCGATCAGGAACAGCCCGCCGACCGTGCCCGGCCGGTGGCGCAGCGCCGGGGTGCGGATGACGATCGCCAGCAGGATGAACAGCACCACGCCCTCCAGCACCGCCTCGTAAAGCTGGCTGGGATGGCGCGGCACCTGCAGCGGGTCGCGCGGGAACACCATGGCATAGGCGAAATCGGGGGCCGGGCGGCCGTACAGCTCGCCATTGATGAAATTGGCGATGCGGCCGAAGAACAGCCCGATGGGTGCGCAGGCGGCGATGATGTCGCCGAAGATGAAGGGCGAAATGCCGCGGCGCCAGCAGAACAGCCCGATGGCCGTCAGCACGCCGATCATGCCGCCATGGAAGGACATGCCGCCATGCCAGACCTGAAGGGCGTCCAGCGGATTTTCCATGTAGTAGGGCAGGTTGTAGAACAGCACATAGCCGATCCGCCCGCCCAGGATGGTGCCGATCACCGCCCAGGTCAGGAAATCGTCGAACTCTTCGGGCTTCGGCCGCAGATCCGGGTCGAGCCGCGCCAGCCCCATGCAGTAGCGCCAGCCCAGCACGAAGCCGGCCAGATAGGCCAGCGCGTACCAGCGGACGACGACCGGGCCGACGGCGAAGGCGACCGGATCGATGGTGGGAAAGGCGACGACTGGCAGGGTGGCGAACATGGGGACTCCGGTCAGCGGTACGGGTCGGGCTGCGACAGGAAATCCTGCACATAGCGCCGGACACCCTCTTCCAGCTCGGTGAAGGGCTGGTCGAACCCGGCGGTGCGCAGGCGATCCGTCGTCGCCTGCGTGAAATATTGGTATTTGCCGCGCAGATGCTCAGGCATGTCGAAGTACTCAATCCGGGGGGGCAGCCCCAGGGCGGCGAAAGTCGCCAGCGCGAGGTCCTTGAAGCTGCGCGCCTTGCCGGTGCCGACATTGAACAGGCCGCTGACCTCCGGATGGTCGTACAGCCACAACATCACGGCGACGCAGTCGTCGACATAGATGAAGTCGCGCAGCTGGCCGCCATCCTCGAAGCCATCCTTGTGCGACTTGAACAGGCGCGCCGGATTGCCAGCCGTCAGCTGCGGATGCAGCTTGGCGACCACGCTCATCATGTCGCCCTTGTGGGCTTCGTTGGGGCCGTAGACGTTGAAGAACTTCAGCCCGGCCCATTGCGGCGGCACGAGGTCGCCGCCGGCGACGGCGCGGGCGATGCGGCGGTCGACCAGATGCTTGGACCAGCCATAGGCGTTCAGCGGCCGCAGCCGCGCCAGCCCGTCGCAGGAGCCGTCATCGTCGAAACCGGCAGCGCCGTCGCCATAGGTGGCGGCGGAGGAGGCGTAGATCAGCCGGCAGCCGCGCCAGGAGCACCAGCGCCACAGGTCCAGCGTCAGCGCGACGTTGTTGGCGACGATCTTGTCAACATCCCGCTCGGTGGTGGCGGAGATGGCGCCGAGATGGAAGACGGTGTCGATCTCCGCCGCATGCTGATCGAGGAAGGCGAGCGTCTGCTCGGGCGGCACCAGCGCCGCGACCTCGCGCTTGGCGAGGTTCTGCCACTTCTCGCCGTCACGGAAGCGGTCGATGACCGCCACGTCGGTGATGCCGCGCGCGGCCAATGCCGCGACAAGGTTGGACCCGATGAAGCCGGCCCCGCCGGTGACCACGATCATAGCGCTGTCCGCTGTTGCTCGACGCGATTCGTGGGGACTTATAGGCGGGTGGGGCGGTGGGGGCAAGGTGGTGCGCCCAATTGCAGCCATGTAGCAAAAAGTTGCACAGAGTGCGCGCATTGAATATTAAATAGATTTTCTACTTCAACTCTACATATCGAGACATCATGTCGGATTTAGAGAACGGAATGCGTGATGGCGCTGGCGGCTCCCGAGGGGTTTGTTCGCGAAGCTGTATAATTCAGGGGCCAAGAATACGCCGCAGAGTTCAAAATCTGAGGAGAATGGTTAGAGAAAATCGTAGAGAAGAAATTAGAAATAACTCAACTTTCTCTGCTGCAACCAACTATACAATAAAATTTGGCGTTTGGTTAAACTTGGTTACGGTCGGCGCCATTGTCACGATGTACATAACTTTCTCGCAAGTTTTTCTCTATGAGCAATGCGAGTCGTTCTATATTGCTGCCAAAATGATGAGTGTTCTTATTGCGGCATCGGGAGGGTACTTATATCTTCTATTAATAATTGTTTTGCCAGCCGCTGCAGGAGTTTCGGTGGCTTTCTTATTCTATTTTATTGCTCTAGCATTTCCGTCTACCAGAGTAATTAAGATCTTCAGATCTGAGATGAGTGATGGATCGGTATCCAATATAAGGGTATTTGTTGCTTTCATGTCCATAATTTCGATATTCATGTGGTTTTTCCAATTTTACTATGTTTTCCCGGAGGTTCGAAAACTATTTTCCTTTGATTCAAGATTGGAGATGAAGGCTGAGGCTGCTGGCAAGTGTTCGACTGGCCCTTATATTGACCCGCGCACCTAACTTATCAAAATTTCCCAGAAACTGGGCCGGCAACCTTTGCCGGCCCTTCTATTTTCTTTTCTGTTACCGCGCCGCGCGATTCGCCGCGCTCACCAGCGCCCGCAGCGAAGCGGTCACGATATCCGCGTCGATGCCGACGCCGAACAGGGTCCTGTCGCCGGTCTTGACCTCGACATAGGCGCAGGCCTGGGCATCTTCGCCGGAGCCGATGGCGTGCTCGCGGTAGTCGACGACGTGCAGGTCGGTGCCGCAGCCCTGGCGCAGGGCGTCCAGGAAGGCGTCGATCGGGCCGTTGCCCTTGCCCTTGGTGGTGATGATCTCACCGTTGCGGCGCATCACCACGCTCATGGCGCGGGCGCCGGAGTTCGGGCCGCGCGGCTCGGTCGAATGCTCGACCAGTTCCAGCGGGGTGTCGGCGTCCAGATACTCGGCCTTGAAGGCGGTGTGGATGTCGGCGGGCGACAGTTCCTTGCCGGACTCGTCGGCGACGCGCTGCACGACCTTGGAGAACTCGATCTGCAGGCGGCGCGGGATCTGCAGGCCGTAATCCTTCTCCAGAATATAGGCGATGCCGCCCTTGCCGGACTGGCTGTTGATGCGGATCACCGCCTCATAGCTGCGGCCCAGATCCTGCGGGTCGATGGGCAGGTACGGGACCTCCCACTTGCCGGTGTTGGACTTGGTCAGCGCCTTCAGGCCCTTGTTGATAGCGTCCTGGTGCGAGCCCGAGAAGGCGGTGAACACCAGTTCGCCGGCATAGGGGTGGCGCGGATGGACCGGCAGCTGCGTGCAGTATTCCGACACGCGGACGATCTCGTTGATGTCGTCGATGTTCAGCTCAGGATCGACGCCCTGGGTGAACATGTTCAGCGCCAGCGTGACGACGTCGACGTTGCCGGTGCGCTCTCCGTTGCCGAACAGGGTGCCTTCGACGCGGTCGGCACCGGCCAGCAGCCCCATCTCCGCCGCGGCGACGCCGGTGCCGCGGTCGTTGTGCGGGTGCAGCGAGATGATCGCCGATTCGCGGTTCTTCAGGGTGCGGCAGAACCACTCGATCTGGTCGGCATGCACGTTCGGCATCGACATCTCGACCGTGGCCGGCAGATTCAGGATGACTTTGTTGTCGGGGGTGGCGCCCCAGGTCTCCATCACCGCTTCGCAAATCTCGACCGCGAAATCCAGTTCGGTGCCGGTGAAGCTTTCAGGCGAATATTGCAGGACGATCTCGGTCTCCGGCGTCTCGGCGGCCAGCTGCTTGATCAGCTTGGTGCCGGCGACGGCGATGTCCACAATGCCCTGGCGGTCCAGCCCGAACACCACACGGCGCTGCAGCTCCGAGGTGGAGTTGTACAGGTGGACGATGGCGCGCTTGGCGCCCTTGATGCCGTCGAAGGTGCGGCGGATCAGTTCCTCACGCGACTGGGTCAGCACCTGGATGGTGACGCCGTCGGGGATCTTGCCCTCGTCGATGACCTCGCGGCAGAAGTCGAAATCGGTCTGCGAGGCGGCGGGGAAGCCGACCTCGATCTCCTTGAAGCCCATGCGCAGCAGCAGGTCGAACATCGCGCGCTTGCGGTCCGGACCCATCGGCTCGATCAGCGCCTGGTTGCCGTCGCGCAGATCGACCGAGCACCACATCGGCGCCTTGTCCAGGGTGCGCGACGGCCATTGGCGGTCGGTCAGCTTCACCTGGGGGAAGGGGGTGTATTTGGACGGGGACTTCGGCAGGGTCGGGATGCCGGCGTTGGTTTGGGTGGCGGTGCTCATGGCGTCGTTCGGCTCCAGTGGCGGCCCCGGGCTCAAGCGCTTTTATGCGGGCGGGGGCGGCGGATCGGAATTTGAAAGGCGGAGGGACCGGCGAGGGGTACGGCCGCAGAGCCGCCGGACGTGGCTCAGCGACCGTCGGTAAGTCGCAGTCCCGGCCCCTGCCGGGCGACGCCGATGCCGGCGCCTTTGCAAACATCGCTCATGGAACAGACACTTCGACCGATGGAAACGGGATGAGAACGCGACAAACCCGGACGCTTAAAGCGCCGGGCCGAGAAGTCGAAGAAGGGCGTTCTTGCGGTCGATGGTGTTCATGGGGCGCACTGTGCGTAGGTGCGGCATGGCTGTCAAGCCTGGATTGGCGAAAATCGGACTGCTGGATGCACCAACCAATGCCGCAATCAGCCCCAGATCAAGTGATAGAGCGTCGGCAACAGCAGTGCTGTGGCCAGCCCGTTCAGCCCCATGCCAAGCCCGGCGAAGGCGCCGGCCACCTCGTTGACCTGCAGGGCACGCGCGGTGCCGATGCCGTGCGCCGCCACCCCCATGCCGAATCCGCGGGCACGCCAGTCCTTCACCCGCGCGAGGTTCAGCACCCAGGTGCCTAGGCTGGCGGCGACGATGCCGGTGATGATGACGAACACCGCGGTCAGCGAGGGCAGGCCGCCGATCTGCTCCGACACGCCCATGGCGATGGGAGAAGTGACGGATTTCGGCGCCATCGACAGGATGGTCACCTTCGTCCCGCCGCAGATCCAGACCAGCGCCACCGCGCTGAGCGCCGATGCGGCCGATCCCACCAGCAGTGCCACCACCAGCGCCAGGGCGGAGCGGCGCACCTCCTGGAACTGGTTGTAGAGCGGGACGGCGAGCGCCACCGTGGCGGGGCCGAGCAGGAAATGGACGAACTGGGCGCCGTCGAAATAGGTGCGGTAATCGATGCCCGACAGGCTGAGCGTACCGGCGATCAGGATGACGGCGATCAGCACCGGGTTCAGCACCGGGCGGCGGCCCAGCCTCTCGAACACCCACAGGCCGATCTGGTAGGCGACCAGGGTCAGCGTCAGTCCGGCCAGCGGGCTTGCCGACAGATAGACCCAGATCTGGTGGAGATCGGCGCTCATGTCCGGTCTCCCTTCGCCGGATTGCCGGCAGCCGGCTCCTCCTCCAGACGCGGGTCGGTGCGGCTCAGCAGGAAGGCCATCAGCTTGGCGGTCACCGCGATGCCGAACAGGGTGCTGCCGAACAGGGCGACCACGATCGGCAGCGCCTCCGTCTCCAGGCGGGTGACATGCACCATCACGCCGACACCGGCCGGCACGAACAGCAGGGACAGGTGACGCAGAAGCCCGCCGGCGGTGTCCTGGATCGCGGCAGGCACGCCGCCGCGCAGCAGCAGTCCGGCAAACAGCAGCAGCATGCCCAACACCGGGCCGGGAACCGGCAGGTGCAGCAGGCGGGCGGCCAACTCGCCGGCCAGCTGGCAGAGCAGCAGGAGCGTCAGGGTTCCGAGCATCGCGGACTCCGGTGGAAGGGGCGCTGTGCGTTCCTTCTACCGCAGTTGCGAAGACGCCGGGCTGCAATCCGCGAATGCGAGCCTCGCGAATCGGCGATGTAGCTGGTTGGAAAACGGATGGGGAGTTATTGCAGCTTGGTGCGGGCGTGCAGGCCGCGGCGGACGACGGATTGGGCCTCCACCGTCACTTCCTTCTTGCCGAACAGCCGCAGGAAGATGGCGTTGACGGTGGCATGCGCACTGACCGTCAGTGTGCCGGCCGCCGCATCCTCGGCAATCGTCAGCGGCGACAGGTGCGATCCCAGGAAGCCGTTGGGGAAGGCCTTGTCGAAGAAACTGCGGATGTGGCCGTCGCGTTGCGAATCGAACATCACCCGGCCGCCGGCCAGGGCAGCGGCATCGACGGCCTGCGACAGCCGCGCCTCCACTGCATAGCTGCGCAGGGCATCGACGGTGCAGCCGGCCCCCAAAGCGGTCGGAATGGCGAGGATCAGGGCGACCACCAGAAGCAGGTGGCGGCCTGTCCGCCGGTCTTCGTGCCCGCCATAGGGCAGGGGACGATAGACCAAAGTCATTGCCGGCCTCCTAAGCAATTGCCTATGCAGAAAGGAGTGTTTTCGTTGGATGCATTACTCTTAGCATCATCCGACAAGCAGGCAAACCAGGAAATGCAGCAAAAGCACAGCAAAAATCGCGGCGCAAATTGCTATGTATTTTACGCAAAGGCGGTAACTCGAATTTGCGGTGGTGCCGGCAAAGGGTAGAGCCCTCCACAGCGGGCGGAGAGCGCAGTCTCGACTTTGAAAATGCCCCCGCTTCGAAATAGACCCGAGACAAAAGCGGGGCAACCGGCTTTCAATCGAGTGCCGTTAAGAGTTCGTTCGTTCTCTCCGCCGGTAGGCTGGCGTCACGATGCCTTGATCCATGCCGGAGCCGTCAGCGATGTCGTTCTTCCAAATCCCATTCCGCAACCGTTCAGGGGCGCGGCGACCGGCCCGGCCGCTGCTGGATCATGCATTGGCGGTTGCGCTGGTGGCGCTGCTGCTGTTCGGGCTGTCGGGCGAGGTGCGCGGTGCGTTGGCCGGCCTCATGGAGCAGGTGGAAGGCGCACGGGCGGCGGTCGTGGCGCGCTGAACACGCGCGCGGCTTCTCCGTTTCCTTTCGGCCGGCTAGAGTCCGGGCACAATGACGGGGAGACGGCCCGATGAAGGGCGGCGTTTGGCGCGTGGTGATGCTTGGGCTGGCGGTGGCGGCGGCCGCGTTGGTCTTTCTTGGCGTGGAAATCACGCAGCTGGCGGCCAACGACCGCACCGCCTTCACCCGCGGGCTGGCGATCTGCGGACTGGGCCTGCTGGCGATCTGGTTCGTCTTCTCCCGCCTGTCGCGCCATTTCCGCGACCTCGACCGTTTGTCCGACCGCCTGTCCGGTGCCCGCAGCCGGGTGGATCTGGAGCCGATCTCCGGCGGACCGGGTGGCGAGCTGGCGCGTCTTGCCGAAGCGGCAAGCCTGGCCCGTGGCGGCGAGCGCGGGCTTGGCGACGGACCTCTGGGGGGTGGACCGCTTGGGGGCGGACGCGCGGACCGGGCGCTGCGGGCGGTGCTGGCTTTGGCCGAAGACCCCCTGCTGGTCCTCGACGAACTCGGGCACGTGGAACAGTTGAACCCCGCCGCAGCACGCCTGCTGGCGGTGGAGGAGGGGGCCGACATCGGCAAATCCCTGCTTCGCGACGATCTGGCCCGTGCGATGGAGCGGGCGCGCGGCGGCGGCGCCCCCGTCACCGCCGTGCTGCGCCGGATCGAAGACGGCGAGCTGTCGGCGCGCATCGCCGATCTGGGTCTGAGCGCCGGGGCGCTCCTGTCCTTCCCTGCCCGCGGCATGGCCCATGCCGCCGGGCTCAGCGGCAAGCGCACGCTCAGCCTGCGAGTGGCCCATGCCGCCGGCCCGCTTGGCGATGAGGAACCGCTGGCGGCCCTGCCCTTCGTCGCGCTCTGGGTGGCAACGGCGGGAGTGGAGCCGGACAGCGGGCCGGTGATCGCAATCGGCACCGTGCGGCTTGTGGGATTGCGCATCTTCCCCACAGTGTCGCTCGCCCTGCTGATCGACCCGATCGACCCCGTCCCGACCGAGGCGACCGCCCGTCACGGCATCGGCACCGCCATGGTGGCGGGGGAGCGCCCGTTCGCCGCGGTGTGGCCGGTGATCCAGGATGCGCTGCACAACTGCATCGCCGTCGGCATCGGCATCGACTCGAGCCTTGCCGCCCTGGCGCGGTCGGCCGCTCAGGCCGGTATCACCGATCCGGCGCTGCCGCCGTCGCTTGACCTCGGGGCATTGGCGGCGGCGCTTGACTCTGGTTTGACCAGCGCGTCGCCCGACCGGCTGGCCGAGGCGTTCGACGTGCCCCGCCACCCGCGTAATGGTCCGCAGGGGGAGGCGCTGTTCCAGGCCGAATTGGCCGTGGCTCTGCTGTCCCGCCTGACGGAGCGCGGAATCGTCACCCAGGGGCAGGCGCGGGCACTGACCGCCGGCGCGGGCGGACAAGGCTCCCCGCAAGTCTCTCCTTAAATATCCTCCGCCAGCCTGAACCCGCTCACCGACAGCCGGGTCTCGGGCCGCAGATAATGCCGCGTCCAGGGGCCGGCATGATCGAAGGGCGTCAGGCAGCTGCCCCCGCGCAGGACCATGCGGTTGCCGGCGAGTCGGCCGTTGACCGCCTCGTCCGGGACGGCCTTGTCGGCGCCATGGGGACGGCGGTAGCCGGGATAGGTCAGGAAGGCGTCGCCGGTCCATTCCCATACGTCGCCGCACATCTGCCAAGGGCCGGTGCCGTGACAGGTCCCGGCGCGGGGATGGCGGTGGCCGGTGCCCAGCAGATTCCCCATGCTGTCGCAGCCTGCGGCGACCGTCTCCCACTCCGCCTCCCGTGGCAGGCGCTTGCCGGCCCAGCGGGCGTAGGCGTCGGCCTCGTACCAGCTTACATGGCAGACCGGCTCGTCGGGGTCGAGCGGCTGCATGCCGTAAAGGGTGAAGACCTGCCAACGGGAGCCGGATCCGAAGCCGCCGCGCTCCCAATAGAGCGGGGCGCTCCAGCCTTCGCCTCGGGCGGTCTCCCAACCGTCGGTGAGCCACAGCGGGCGGTCGCTGTAGCCGCCGGCCTCGATGAAGGCGAGGTACTCGCCGCAGGTGACCGGGCGGGCGGCCAGCCGGTAGGGCTCCAGCCAGACGCGGTGACGCGGTCCCTCATGGTCGAAGCCGGGCAGCGGCATCGGCCTGCCGACCTCGACGAGGCCGCCGGGCTGCTCCAGCCAGCCATCGGGCGGGGCGCCCAAATGCGGGTGGTCCGGCGCCTGTTCATAGGCCGGGCGCAGCGGGTTGCACCACAGGGCATGCTTGATGTGCAGCAGCATCCGCTCCTGGTGGCGCCGTTCATGGGCAATGGCCATCATCAGCGCCGATTCGGCGGCGTCCCACAGCGACTCGTCTAGCGCGTCGATCAGATGCAGCACCGCGCCGTTGATCTGGTCGCGGTGGCGCATGATCTCGGCCGCCGTCGGGCGTGACAGCACGCGGGGTGGCGGGGCACCGCCATCGGTGCGGGCGGCGAACAGGTCGAGGAAGGCCGGGTCGGCCGGCCGGTAGCCGGGACTGAAGGGGATCAGCACCGCGACCTCGAACAGCCAACTGGTGTGGGCGAGGTGCCATTTCGCCGGCGCGCCGTCCGCCACCGTCTGCACCATCAGGTCTTCCGGCGACAGGGTGGCGACCAGTTCGGCGGTGCGGGCGCGCGCCTTCTGGAAACGGGTGGCGAGGGCTTGCCGGCGCTCGGTAACGGATTGGGTAGCGGCCGGGTCGGCGCTCTGGATGGGATGTGTGTCGGGCACGGGCGGTCCCTCCGAAAACCGAATCTTTCGGAGAGTGTCCACCCGGAGCGCCCCTTTTGGAATGCATGCATCCGTGGTGTGGCCGTCACCGCAAATAGCGGCTGCGACAGGACGCCGCATCAGTAAAGGCGTGGAAGATGCAGGGTGGCGCCTGGGCCGCCGGCCCAAAAACGAAAAGGCCGCCCAGAAAGGCGGCCTTGTTCATTCGAAGCACAGCTCAGTGTCGGACAAGCCTTACTTGATCTTGGCTTCCTTGAACTCGACGTGCTTGCGCGCCACCGGGTCGTACTTGCGGAACGACAGCTTCTCGGTGGTCTTCTTCGGGTTCTTCTTCTTGACGTAGAAGAAACCGGTGTCTGCCGTGCTCACCAGCTTGATGAGGACGGTGTTCTGCTTGGCCATGATCTCGATCCCGACAAAAAATCCGTGCCCCGCCGGCCCGGCGGGGGCGGCGTCGTAGCGGCGGAAAATACCGTCTGACGCCGCAATGTCAAGCGTTATGGGCGGTGAAATCGGCGTCCGACGGCAATTGCCACAGCGCCACCGCCCCGCCGCCGCCCTTTGGCCCGCTCAGCGCTCCGCCACGGTGTTGACCACCGCGGAGGCGACCGCCCGCTGGTACATCGCCGGCTCCGCCAGCAGCCGCATGGCGACCTTCAGGTCCAGTTCCGGCTCATGTTCCTTCCACGGGCAGGCTTCGCGCAGGGCGTTCAGCGCATGCTCGTCGTCGGCGGCCTTGGACCGCCAGCTGGCGATCTGGGCCGGGCGCAGCCGCCCTTCGCGCAGGTCGGACAGCAGCGCCTCCGGATCGGTCTGGCCGGCCCGGCTGGTGCAGACGGTGGGCTGCACGCCCTGGCGATGCAGGGTGTAGCCGGCCGGCGTGTAGATGCGGCTCCAGGTCAGGAACAGCTCGCCGTCGTTGGGAAGGCGGTTGACCGTCTGGACGCTGCCCTTGCCGTAGCTGGACGCCCCCACCACCACCGCGCGGCCGGAGTCCTGCAGCGCGGACGCCACCACCTCGGCCGAGGAGGCGGACCGGCCGTCGACCAGAACCACCAGCGGCAGCCCGTCGAGCATGTCATCGGGGTTGGCGTCGAAGCGCTGGCGGCTTTCGGGGTTGCGCCCTTCGGTGGAGATGATCCGGCCGCGGCGGATGAACAGGTCGGCCACCGCGACCGCCTGGTCCAACAGCCCGCCCGGATTGCCGCGCAGGTCCAGAACCATGCCCTGCAGCGTCGGGCCTGCCGCCTGCCGGATGGAGGTCACCGCCGACCGCAGGCTGGAGGCCGTGGTGGCGTTGAAGCGGTCGAGTTTGACGATGCCGACGTCGCCGGACAGCGAATAGGTGACGGTGTTCGGCACCACCCGCTCACGGCGCAGGGGCAGCCGGCGGGGGGCGCCGCCGTCGCGGGCGACGGTGAGGGTGAGCAGGGTGCCGGTGGGGCCGCGCAGACGCTCGCGCATGTCCGCGGCGGTCATCCGCGTCGTCAGGTCGCCGTCGATGGCCAGCAGCAGGTCGCCGTCGACGATGCCGGCGCGCTCGGCCGGGCTGTGCGGCATGACGTCGTGCACCGTCACGCGGCCGTTGGCGGTGCTGTCCAGCGAAATTCCGACACCGCCATAGCCTTCGCGCTGGGCGCGCTCGTTGCTGGCGCGCTGGACGCCGGTATAGCGGGAATAGCCGTCGAGGTCGGCGGTGACGCCGTCGAAGACGACCTGATACAGCCGCTCCGGCGTCGCCTTCGCCAGGATCGGCGAATGGCTGCGGGCGCGGTCGATGATGCGGGTGGTCAGAACCGCCCAGCCGGCGGCATCGCGGTCCGTTGCGGCACCATACTCCGCCGCCAGCGCGCCCGACACGTACAGGCGTACGGTGTTGCCGGTCTGCTCCACCGTCACCGACGGGTCGATGGTGCTCAGACCCTTCAGCCCATCCATTCCCAGCCGGTCGAAGGAAACCGGGTCCAGATAGACCTCGGCGATCTTGCCGAAGCCGACGGTGAAGACCTGCTCCGTCACCGGGGGCGGCGGCGCGGCGATCGCGACCTGCGGCGGCCCGGCAAAGGCGGTGGTGGCGAAAAGGGCTGCGGCGGGAAGCTGGAACGCGAGATGGCGGAACGAACGACTCAGGCGGCGCGCCATGTTCGACATCGCGGGGATGCGGAAAGGCGGCATTTGGGGCGGTGCATTCTGATCGCACACGCCGTGATCGCACAGGTTGTGATCGAACTGGGCCATGGGGCGAACCGCGGCCTCCCTTTCCTGCAGCCGGACCGGACGAGGATGTTGCCGATCCCGGATGGGTGATAGATACACCTTCGTTTAGGAGGTCGGGCGGGACAAAATTGCGGGCCGCACCACAATGTCGCGGATTGTCCGATTCTGTGTCGTCAAGGTCACGCTGGTATGGTGCAGATGTGGCCAAAGCTTGGCCGAGCCACGATTCGGCCACATTGCTCAAGCGTTGCCATTATGCAACGGCGTCAGCGGCTCCCCGGTCGTCACGCCGAGTCGGCCAGCCGGAAGAGCGTGCTGCCGCTGACCGGATCGGCCTCCACCAGCACCACCTTGACCGGGCTGCTGAGGCGGTACGTCCGCCCCGTACGCTGCCCGACCAGCGCGTGTGCGGCCTCGTCGTGATCGTACCTGTCGTCGGGCAGACTGCTGACTGGAATCAGGCCGTCGGCGCCGCTTTCGTCCAGCCGGACGAACAGCCCGAAGCGACTGACGCCGGAAATGCGGCCGCTGAAGCGCTCCCCCACGCGGTCGGCCAGGAAGGCGGCGGTGTAGCGGTCCACCGCGTCGCGCTCCGCCACCGCGGCACGGCGTTCGGTGCCGGACAGATGCTCGCCGATCTCCGCCAGCCGGCCCAGCGTCTCGTCGTCCAGCCCGCCGACGCCCAGCCCCAGCGTGCGGATCAGCGCCCTATGGACGATCAGGTCGGCATAGCGGCGGATCGGCGAGGTGAAATGGGCGTAGCGGTGCAGCGCCAGTCCGAAATGGCCGATGTTGTCCGGGCTGTAGGCGGCCTGGGCCTGGGCGCGCAGGATCACCTCGCTGACCAGCGGCGCGTGCGAGGTGCCTTCCACCTTGCGCAGGATGCGGGTGAAGTGGCTGGGCGTCAGGTCGGCGCTCTTGACCAGCGGATGGCCGATCTCCGCCAGAAAGCCGCGCAGCGCCTCCATCTTGTCCATCGAGGGGCGGTCGTGGATGCGATAGAGGCCGGGCATGCTGCGCCCCTCCAGCACCTCCGCCGCCGCGACGTTGGCGGCGATCATGAACTCTTCGATGAGCCGGTGGCTGTCGTGGCGCTCGCGCCGGGCGATCTCGGCGACCCGGCCGCGCTCGTCGATCCGCACCCGGCGTTCGGGCAGGTCCAGTTCCAGCGTGCCGCGCTTGGCGCGGGCGGCGGCGAGACGGGCGTACGCGCCGAACAGCAGAGCGATGACGCCGTCGGTCAGCGGCGCCGTTTCCTCGTCCGGTCGGCCGTCGTGGCAATCCTGCACCTGTTCATAGGTCAGCCGTGCCGCCGACCGCATAAGTCCGCGGACCAGCCGATGCCGGATCAGCACACCGTTGCGGTCGATCCACAGGTGGAAGGCCAGACAGGCGCGGTCCTCCCCCGGCCGGAGCGAGCACAGGCCGTTCGACAGCGCCTCCGGCAGCATCGGCACGACACGGTCGGGAAAGTACACCGAGTTGCCGCGCTCGTACGCCGTCCGGTCCAGCGCCGATCCAGGACGTACGTAATAGGACACGTCGGCGATGGCGACGATCAGGTGCCAGCCTTCCGGGTTCTCAGGGTCGCTGTCCGGCTCCGCCCACACTGCATCGTCGAAGTCGCGGGCGTCGGCGCCGTCGATGGTCACCAGCGGGATGTCGCGCAGATCCTCCCGCTGCATCAGCGCCGGAACCGCAGCCAACTCCGCCTCGCGCAGTGCGGCATGCGGGAAGGCGGTGGGGATGCCGTGGGCGTGGATGGCGATCAGGCTGAAGGCGCGCGGCTCGTCGGTGGAGCCGAGACGCTCCACCACGCGGGCCTGCGGCTGGCCGGCGCGCCCGGCCGGCAGGATGTCGGCGAAGACGAGGTCACCCGCTTCGGCCTCGCCGCGGTTGGGCGGCAGCACCAGGAATTCGGTCTTGTGGCGGCGGTCGGTCGGGTGGATGCGCCCGCCATCGGCGCTCGGCCGGTAGACGCCGAGGATGCGGCCTTCGCGCTCACCATCGATGCGGCGAATGACGCGCGCCTCATAGAGGCCGTCGTTGATGCGGGCGAGCTTCGCCAGCAGCGTGTCGCCGACCGCCAGCGGCCTGTCCTCCCCCCGCGATTTCTTTTCCGGCAGCAGGAAGATGCGCGGCGGGTCGCCCTCGCCGGTCCAGGTCAGCGGGCGGGCCGACAACTCACCGTCCGCATCGGCGCCGGTGACCAGCAGCACGGCGACGGCGGGCAGCGCCTGCGGCGGGGCCATGCGCTTGTTGCGGCCACGCTCCACCGCGCCGTCGGCCTCCAACTCGCGCAGCAGGTCCTTCAGCGTCTCGCGGTCGGCCGATCCCGACAGCTTGAAGGCGCGGGCGATCTCGCGCTTGCCGACCGGGGTGGTGCTGGACCGGATGAAGGCGAGGATGGCGTCCTTGCTGGGGAAATGGCTGTCGGTCACTGGGCGGGCGGTCCGTCGGTTCTTGTCGCTGGTAGGGCTATATAGGGATCAATCGCCGTCAGGGCTCGTCGCCCACGGTCTGCCAACCATCGCGCGGATGGCGTCGCTGCGCTCCAGCGCGTCGCGGAAGCCGGCGAGGGGGAAGCGCACCTCGGTCTTCTCGCCGGCCGGCGACTGCCCGACGATGGACACCTCCGGCGCCGGCGCCATCTTCTCCACCATGCGGCGGTTGATGTCGGGATCGATCACGGCGCAGGTGTTGGTCTCATACCGGTAGGGCTTGCAGGGGGAATCGGGCTTGAACACCGCCCGGTCGGCCCAGACCCGCACCAACTTGTCGAGGTCCAGCGATTCGGCGGAGACGCGGAAGCGCAGCCCCTCGCGCCATTTTTCGGTCGAGCGCAGCCAGACCAGCCGGGCGGTGCGGTCGTTGGTGCCGCGGGCGGTCAGCTCGCACTCCACCTGCCGCGTGCCGGTCCAGAGCTGGCAATAGAGCTTCCAGGACTTGAAGGTCTCGTCGAATTCCTGGAAAGGCTTGTCGGCCGCCGCGACCGCGGGGGCGGCGATCAGCATCGCCAGGGCGAGGATCATGCGCTGTCCGTGGCGGAGGGCGGGCATGGGGTGGTCCTGTGGTGTGGGGGTCAGTTGGGTGGCGAAGAGTCTTGCCCCCTCCCTAACCCTCCCCCGCGTTCCGCGGGAGAGGGAACTCCGCCGCTTCTCGGTCGATCCACGCTCACAAAGGTCCTGCCCCCTCTCTCGCGAAGCGGGGGAGGGATGGGGAGGGGGCATGTTTGGAGCGATCACTCCCGCCGTTCCGCCCGGCGCCGCAGCAAATGGTCGGCCAGCACGCAGGCCATCATCGCCTCGCCCACGGGGACGGCGCGGATGCCGACGCAGGGGTCGTGGCGGCCCTTGGTCAGGATGTCGGTGTCGTTGCCGGCGGTGTCGACCGTCTGGCGCGGCGTCAGGATCGAGCTGGTCGGCTTCACCGCGAAACGCAAGACGATGTCCTGACCGGTGGAGATGCCGCCCAGGATGCCGCCGGCATTGTTCGACAGGAACTGCGGCTGGCCGTCGGCGCCCATGCGCATCTCGTCGGCGTTCAACTCGCCGGTCAGTTCCGCGGCGGCGAAGCCGTTGCCGATCTCGACACCCTTCACCGCGTTGATGGTCATCATCGCGCAGGCGAGGTCGCTGTCCAGCTTGTCATAGAGCGGGTCGCCCAGCCCCACCGGCACGCCGGACGCCACCAGCTCCACCACCGCGCCGACCGACGAGCCGCTCTTGCGGATGCCGTCGAGATACTCGGCCCACTGGGTGGCCGCGACCGGGTCGGGGCAGAAGAAGGGATTGTTGTCGATCTCAGCCCAGTCCCAGCGGCTGCGGTCGATCTTGTGCGGACCGATCTGCACCAGCGCGCCGCGCACCTGGATGGCGGAGCCCAGAACCTTGCGCGCCACCGCGCCTGCAGCGACCCGGCAGGCGGTTTCCCGCGCCGAGGAGCGTCCACCGCCGCGGTAATCGCGGATGCCGTATTTCTGCCAGTAGGTGTAATCGGCATGGCCGGGGCGGAATTTGCCGGCGATGTCGCTGTAGTCCTTGGAGCGCTGGTCGGTGTTCTCGATCAGCAGGGAGATCGGCGTGCCGGTCGTCTTGCCCTCGAACACGCCGGACAGGATCTTCACCTGATCGGGTTCCTGGCGCTGGGTGGTGTAGCGCGACTGGCCGGGACGGCGCTTGTCCATCCAGGGCTGGATGTCGGTTTCCGCAACAAGGTCGATCAGCGACGGGCAGCCGTCGACGACGACGCCGATGGCCGGACCGTGGCTCTCGCCCCAGGTGGTGAAGCGGAAAAGCGTGCCGAAGCTGTTGCCGGCCATGGTGACATCCTCCCGAAACGAACCTGCTACCGCAAAGCGGTTGCGCGCGTTTCTTGCGGCCTTTCGGCGGCAAGGTCAAGGAAGCGATGCGCTGATTTTTTTAAGGGAGTTTTTAAAAGAGGAGGATGGTGCTGCCAGAGAGGATTGAACTCTCGACCTCTCCCTTACCAAGGGAGTGCTCTACCACTGAGCTACGGCAGC
>CBFGPE010000054.1:0-41404 GCA_965650625.1 uncultured Azospirillum sp.
TTCGACGACCAGTGCACCGGCGCCAACCCGCGCTATCCGCTGGTCGCCGAGATCAGGCAGCTGCTGATCGACAGCTACTATGGCCGCGCCTATGTCGAGGCCGAAGCCGACCGCACGGCATCGCTGAGCGTCGTCGCCCAGACCAAGACCGCCGCCGAGTAACAAGCCGCGTCGTCACAGACGCCCACATCGGGGGACCGTCAGGTCGGGAGCGAAGGCTCCCGGCCGGGCGGTCCCCTTTTGCGTTCGTGCTGATGGGAACCCGATCGCATCCGGTGAGTTGACCCGCCAGCCCGGCACCCATTCCACCACATCGACGGGCCGGCACCACCCCGAGGTCGACGATGCGCCCGCAGGCACCCATAGACGAAATCGGCGTCGAGGCCTTCAAGATCCCGACCGACCGGCCCGAGGCCGACGGCACCCTGGACTGGGACCACACGACGCTGATCGTGGTCACCGTACAGGCGGGCGGCCACCAGGGGATCGGCTACGGCTATGCCGACCGCCCGGCGGCGCAGCTCGTCGCCGGCCTGCTGGCCGGGCGGCTGCGGGGTCTCGATGCCTTCGACATCAACCGCGCCTGGATCGCCATGACCGATGCCGTGCGCAACCTCGGCCGGCCCGGCATCGCCGCCATGGCGATTGCCGCGGTGGATGCGGCGCTGTGGGACCTCAAGGGCAGGCTGCTCGACCGGCCGGTCGCCGACCTTCTGGGCCGCGCCCGCGACGGCACGCCGGCCTATGGCAGCGGCGGCTTCACCTCCTACTCCGACGACACGCTGGTCGATCAGCTCGCGGGCTGGGCGCGGGACGGTCTGCCCGCCGTCAAGATGAAGGTCGGCCGCGACGCCGCGCAGGACATCCGGCGGGTGGCGCTGGTGCGCAGTTCCATCGGTCCAGCCACCGACCTCTATGTCGATGCCAACGGCGCCTACGACCGCAAGCTGGCGCTGGCCCAGGCCGGGCGCTTTGCCGAACAGCGGGTCGGCTGGTTCGAGGAGCCGGTATCGTCCGACGATCTGGAGGGCCTGCGCCTGCTGCGCGACCGCGCACCGCCCGGCATGATGATCGCCGCCGGCGAGTACGGCTACACCCCGATCTATTTCCGCCACATGCTGCAGGCCGGTGCGGTGGATGTGCTGCAGGCCGACGCCACCCGCTGCGGCGTCACCGGCTTCCTCGCCGCCGCTGCGCTGGCCGAATCCTTCACCGTGCCGCTCTCCGCGCATACCGCCCCAACGCTGCACGCGCAGGTCGGCTGCGCCTGCCGGCCGTTGAAGAACATCGAGTATTTCCACGATCACGCCCGCATCGAAACCATGCTGTTCGACGGCGCCGTCACCCCGTCGAACGGCATGCTGACGCCGGATCGGACGCGTCCCGGCCTGGGCATCGACCTGAAACGCGCCGACGCCGAGAGGTTTCGTCTATGAGCAACATCGACGTGCCGGCGCTGGTCGCCGCACTGAACAGCCGGGTGAACGGCGAGATTCGCTTCGGCGACGGCGACCGTGCGCTCTACGCCACCGATTCCTCCAATTACCGTGAAGTTCCCATCGGCCTCGTCGTCCCCTTCGACGTGGAGGCGCTGGCCGAGGCGGTGCGGGTCTGCCGCGACTTCGGCGTGCCGATCACCCATCGCGGCGGCGGCACGGCGCTGGCCGGCCAGACCACCAATTACACGGTCATCATCGACAGCTCCAAATACTGCAACGGCTTCCTCGCCATCGACCTCGACCGCCGGCTCGCCACCGTCGAACCCGGCATCGTGCTGGACGAGGTGCAGAAGCGCTGCCGGCCGCATGGCTTGCGCTTCGGCCCCGACCCCTCGACGCACGACCACAATTCCATCGGCGGCATGATCGGCAACAACTCCGCCGGGCCGCACTCCGTCGTCGCCGGGGTGACCAGCCACAATGTCGAGCACATGGAGATCGTCACCTATGACGGGCTGCACCTGACCGTCGGCTGGACGACCGAAGCGGAGATGGACCGCATCATCGCCGAGGGTGGCCGAAAGGGCGAAATCTTCGACAAGCTGAAGGCCCTGCGCGACCGCTACGCCGGAGAGATCCGCCGCATCTATCCGAAGATCCCGCGCCGCGTCTCCGGCTTCAACCTGGACTCGCTGCTGCCCGACGAGACCGGCCGCTTCAACCTCGCCCGCGCCCTGGTCGGCAGCGAGGGCACCTGCGTCACCGTCCTGCGCGCCACGCTGAACCTGATCCCCGACCCGCCCGCCAAGGTGGTTCTGGTCGTCGGCTTCGAAAGCGTCTGTCACGCCGCCGATGTGGTCTGCGACGTCCGCAGCTTCGGTCCCGACGCCATCGAAGGGGTGGACGAGCGCCTGAGCGATTTCATGCGCAAGAAGCACCTGCATGTGGACGACCTCAAGCTTCTGCCCGACGGCCCGTCCTGGCTGTTCATCGAGTTCGGCGGCGATAGCCGCGACGAAGCCACCGCCAAGGCCCGCCGCCTGGAGGACCATCTGCGCGGCCAGCCGCATGTCCATGACACGCGCCTCGTCGCCGATCCTCACGAGCAGGAACGGCTGTGGAAGGTGCGCGAATCCGGTCTCGGCGCCACCGCCTGGGTGCCGGGGGAGAAGCACGACAGCTGGCCCGGCTGGGAGGATTCCGCGGTGGCGCCTGAAAATCTCGGCGCCTACATGCGCGACCTGCTGAAGCTCTACGACGATTACGGCTACAAGCCGGCGCTCTACGGCCATTTCGGCGACGGTCTGATCCATTGCCGCGTCGGCTTCGGCCTGCACACCCAGCAGGAGGTCGACACCTTCCGCCGCTTCCTGAACGACGCCGCCCATCTGGTGGTGCGCCATGGCGGCACCCTGTCCGGCGAGCATGGCGACGGGCAGGCGCGGGCCGAACTGCTGCCGATCATGTTCGGCGACGACCTCGTGCACGCCTTCGCCGAGTTCAAGGCGATCTGGGATCCGGACAACCGCATGAACCCGCACAAGGTCGTGCATCCCTATTCCGCCGAAAGCCATCTGCGCCTCGGCCCGCGCTTCAACCCGCCCCACCTCGACGGCGTCTTCGCTTATCCGGAGGATGGCGGCTCGCTCACCCATGCCCTGCTGCGCTGCGTCGGGGTCGGCAAATGCCGGCGGCACGAGGGCGGCACCATGTGCCCCAGCTTCCGTGCCACGCGGGAGGAGCGGCACTCCACCCGCGGCCGCGCCCGCCTGCTGCAGGAGATGCTGCAGGGCGACCCGCTCGGCGACGGCTGGCGCGACGAGACGATCCACGACGCGCTGCACCTGTGCCTGGGCTGCAAGGGCTGCAAGGCCGATTGCCCGGTCAATGTCGACATGGCGACCTACAAGGCGGAGTTCCTGCACCACCATTACCAGCACCGCCCCCGGCCGCGCGCGGCCTGGAGCATGGGACTGATCCACCGCTGGGCGCGCCTGCTGGCTCCGGTGTGGTGGGCGCCCAACCTCGCCACCCAGACGCCGGTGTTCGGCCGCCTCTCCCGCGCGGCGGCGGGAATCGCCCCGCAGCGCCCGGTCCCGGCCTTCGCCGCCAAGACCTTCCGCCGGTCCTGGACCGCCCCGCCGGACCGCGGCCGGCCGCCGGTGGTGCTGTGGACCGACAGCTTCAACAACCATTTCACGCCGGAACCGCTGTTCGCCGCCGCCGAGGTGCTGGACGCCGCCGGCTATGCCGTCACCATCCCGCGCAAGAACCTGTGCTGCGGCCGGCCCTATTACGATTTCGGCCGGCTGGACGACGCCAGGAGCACCTTGAAGGAGACCATGGCCGGCCTGCGGCGCGAACTGGACGCCGGCGCCTATGTCGTCGGCGTCGAGCCGGGCTGTCTGTCGGTGTTCCGCGACGAGCTGCCCAACCTGTTCCCCGACGATCCGGAGGCCAAGCGCCTCTCCAGTCGCAGCATGCTGCTGGCCGAATTCCTGGAAAAGGTGGCCAACTTCGACCCGCCCAAGCTGTCCGGCCAAGCGCTGGTGCATGGGCACTGTCACCACAAGGCGATCTTCGGCATGGCCTGCGACGCGGCGCAGATCCGCAGGAGCGGCCTCGACGCCCGCATCCTCGACGACGGCTGCTGCGGCATGGCCGGCGCCTTCGGCTACGAGGAGGACAAGTATCCGGTGTCGCTGGCAATCTTCGACCAGGGGCTGGGCGCCACGCTGCGGCAGGCGTCCCCCGACACCCTGCTGATCGCCGACGGCTTCTCCTGCCGCGAGCAGGTGGAGCAGCTGACCGGCCGGCACCCGCTGACCCTGGCCGAGGTCTGGCGCGACGCCCTGCGCCGCCGCACCTCGCACGACCCCGCCGACACATGATCCGAACTCAGGAGACGCACATGGGCAACGCACCGGCCAAGGGACCAATCGGGCACACCCGCTGGGCCATCGCCGACAACTACATCCCGTCCTGGAGCCACGGTCCCGAACCCGAACTGGCCAGCCATGAAGGGCTGTCGATCCTCAACGCCGGCGACCGTGACGTGGAGGTGCGCCTCACCCTCTACTTCCCCGACCGCGATCCGGTCGGGCCGTACAAGGTGAAGGTCGGCGCCCGCCGCACCAACCATGTCCGCATGAACCTGCTCGACGACCCCGAACCGGTCCCGCTCGGCCAGCCCTTTTCCACGGTCGTCGAGGCCGACGGGCCGGTGGTGGTGCAGCTCACCCGCCTCGACAGCCGGCAGGCGGAAAACGCGTTGCTCAGCGTCATCGCCTTTGCCGGCTGAGGGCTGATTCAGCCCCCGCCGCTTTCGCCATTGGCGCGCTGCTTGGCCGTCTGGGCGTTGCGGCTCAGATTGTGGGCGGAATTGACCAGCGCGATGTGGGAGAAGGCCTGCGGGAAATTCCCGACCAGACGCCCGGCCTGCGCGTCATACTCCTCCGACAGCAGGCCCAGGTCGTTGCGCAGGGCCAGCAGCCGTTCGAACAGCGCCTCCGCCTCGTCATGGCGGCCTTGCAGGACGAAGGCATCCACCAGCCAGAAGCTGCAGGCCAGGAAACTGCCCTCGCCGGGGGGCAGCCCATCCTCGACCTGGCCGGTGTCGTACCGCTTGACGAAGCCGTCCTTCAACAGTTGGCGCTCGACCGCCGCCACCGTCCCGGCGATGCGCGGATCATGGGCCGGCAGGAACCCCACCACCGGCAGAAGCAGCAGCGACGCATCGACCAGCTTGCTGCCATAGGACTGCACGAAACTCCCCAAATCCCGGTCATAGCCGTTGGCGCAGACGTCCTGGTGGATGCGCCGGCGCAGGTCCTTCCAGCGCTCGACCGGCCCGTCCATGCCGAAATGCTCGGCGCTCTTGATGGCGCGGTCGGCAGCCACCCAGGCCATCACCTTGGAGAAGGTGAAGGGCTGCCGCCCGCCGCGGGTTTCCCAGATGCCCTCGTCCGGCTGGTCCCACACCGTTTCCAGATGGGCCAGCAGCGACCGCTGAAGCTGCCATCCCGCCTCGTTGGCGCCCAGCCCGCCGCGCCGCGCCTGATGCAGGGCGTCCATCAGCTCGCCATAGACGTCCAATTGCAGCTGCGTCGATGCGGCATTGCCGATGCGCACCGGCCGGGCGCCCTCATAGCCGGGCAGCCAGTCGGCCTCCCACTCCAGTAGCCGGCGCTCGCCCGCAATGCCATACATGATCTGCAGCTGTTCCGGCCGCCCGGCGGTGGCGCGCAGCAGCCAGCCGCGCCATGCGTTGGCCTCGTCGTAATAGCCGGCGTTCATCAGCGCCTGCAGCGTGAAGGTCGAATCCCGCAGCCAGCAGAAGCGATAGTCCCAGTTGCGGATGCCGCCCAGCTGTTCCGGCAGCGACGCGGTCGCGGCGGCGACGATGCCGCCGGTCGGCGAATAGGTCAGCGCCTTCAGGGTCACCAGCGAGCGCCGGACCGCCTCCGACCACGGGCCGTCATACGTGCATCGGCCGATCCAGTCCTGCCAGAACCGCTCGGTGTCGCAAAGCGCCTGCTCCGCATCGATCGCCTCGGGCATCGGATCACAGGAGGGGGCGTAGGTCAGCACGAAGGGCACCCGCTCGCCGCCCTCCACCGTGAAGTCGCCGACGGTGGTCAGATTCCGACCGCACAGTTCGACCGGCGTGCGCAGATGCAGCATGTCCGGCCCGGCGATGGCGCGCAGCGTGCCGTCCTCCAGCCGCGACACCCACGGCACGGCGCAGCCATAGCCGAAGCGGATGACCATCTCGGTCCGCATGGTGACGCGGCCCCGCCGCCCGACGACGATCCGCACCACGTCCGACGCCTTCCCCCGCGGCGGCATGAAGTCGATGAGGGTCACCGCCCCGTCGTCCGTCTCGAAATCGGTCTCCAGGATCAGCGTGTCGCCGCGATAGCGCCGCGTGATCCGGGCATCCGCGTCGGCCGGCGCGATCAGCCAACGGCCATGCTCCGGCGTGCCCAGCAGGGCCGCAAAACACGCATCGGAATCGAACCGCGGCCAGCACAGCCAGTCGATGGATCCCTCGCGCGACACCAGTGCCGCCGTCTCGCAGTCGCCGAGCAGGGCGTAATCCTCGATCCGCGAAGCCATTCCCTCTTCCTTCCTTCCGCGCCCCCCGCCAGTTTCCAACTCCCCGCAACGCTTCCGGTTCCCGAAAGGAAAGCGGTCAGAGCCGCAGGGATTGCAGCACCAACTCCACCATATGGGCCAGCCGTTCCTCCTTCGCCGGGTCGGCCAGCAGGTCGCGACCGAAGATCACCGACAGGGTGTGGACGTTGGACAGGTAGAAGTAGGACAGCCCGGCGATGGAGATGTAGAGCTGCACCGGATCGACCCCGGCCCGGAACACCCCCTGTTTCACCCCGCGCGCCAGCACGTCGGCGATCATCTGCACGAACGGGGAGTGCATCGACTGCACCTGTCCGGAATTCTTCAGCAGCTCGGCCCGGTGTAGATTCTCGATGTTCAGCAGGGCCATGAATTCGGGATGGTCGATGAAATATTGCCAGGTGAAGCCGATCAGCCGGGCGATGGCCTCGGGCGGCGCCAGCTTGTCGAGATTCAGCGTGCGTTCTGTGGCGCGGATGTGGGCATAGGCGTCCTCAAGGACCGCCAGATACAGCTCCTCCTTGTTGCCGACATGGTAATAGAGCATGCGCTTGTTGGTGCCGGCCTGCTCGGCGATGCGGTCGACGCGGGCGCCGCCCAGCCCGTAGCGCGCGAACTCCTCCGTCGCCGCGGCCATGATGCGCGCCCGCGTGCCCTCCGGATCGCGGGTGACCTTGGCCGGCGCGGCGTTTCGGCCAGGGGAGGGGCCAGTGGAGGGGGCATGCGGCACCGGTTCGTCGGGTGCGTCGGTCAGGCTGTCCATGCGGGAAGCCGGCTCCTGCGGTCCGGGGTAGGGGGGTGGTCTTCCCCCCATGGTAGAGCGTCGGCCGGAAAATTCAAACCAGGGCGAATTCAAACCACGCTGCGGTGCCGTTCGATGCAGGTGTCCAGCACCTCGCCCATCGGCTTCTCCCACCAGCTGTTTTGCGAGAAGATCTCCACCTCCGAATAGCCGGCGAAGCCGCACGCCTCGACCCAGCCGCGGATGCGCGGGATGTCGATGACGCCGTCGCCCATCATGCCGCGGTCGAGCAGCAGGTCGGTGGTCGGCACCAGCCAGTCGCAGACATGGAAGGCCAGCAGCCGCTCTTTACCGGCGCGCCGGATCTGCGCCTCCAGATCCGGATCCCACCAGACATGATAGACATCGACCGCCACCCCCAGCGCCCCCGATCCAAGCGGATCCAGCCGGTCGCAAATGTCCAGCGCCTGCGCCATCGTGTTCACGCAGGCGCGGTCGGCGGCATACATCGGGTGCAGCGGCTCGATCGCCAGCGGCATCCCCGCCTTGCGGGCATAATCCATCAGCTCGGCGATGCCGTCCTCCACCTGCGACCGCGCCAGCGCGATGTCCTTGCTGGCCGGCGATCCGGGGCGGGAATATTGCGGCAGCCCGCCGACCACCAGCACGAGGCAGGCCGCCCCCAGTGTTGCCGCCTCGTCCACCGCGCGGCGGTTGTCGTCGCGCACCTCCGCCGCTTTGGACGGGTCGGCCGGGAACATGCCGCCGCGGCAATAGCCGGACAGCGCCAGCTCTCCCGCCCGCACCGCCCGCAGCGTGGCGTCGAGCCCGACCGCCCCGACCTGATCGCGCCAGGGCGAGACGGCGCGGATGCCGCGGCGGGAGCAGGCGTCGAGGATCTCCACCAAGTTGCCCTGCTTGCGCACCGTGGCGGTGTTGATCGACAGCCAGCGATGATCCTCAGAAAAGTCGCGCATCACGAAATCCCCCGCACCGCCAGAACCGCCGCCATCCGCTGCGCCGCCCGCTCCGGATCGGACAGCAGCCCCGCCTTGTCGGCCAGCCGGAACAGCTCGGCCAGATGCAGGGTGGACCGTGTGCTCTCCTGCCCGCCGACCATGGTGAAATGGTCCTGATGGCCGTTCAGATAGGCCATGAACACCACGCCGGTCTTATAGAAACGGGTCGGCGCCTTGAAGATGTGGCGCGACAGCGGCACGGTCGGTGCCAGGATGTCGTGGAACGCCGCCTCGTCGCCGTCGGCCAGATGGGCCAGCGCAGCGGCGGCAGCCGGCGCTATGGCGTCGAAGATGCCGAGCAGCGCGTCGGAATGATGCTGCCCGTCGCCGGCGATCAGCTCCGCATAGTTGAAGTCGTCCCCCGTATACATGCGCACGCCCTCAGGAAGGCGCCGCCGCATGACGATCTCCTTGTCCTTGTCGAGCAGCGAGATCTTGATGCCGTCCACCTTGGCGGCAAAGTCGCCGATGATCGACAGCGCCGTGTCCATCGCCGCGTCGATGTCGCTGGTGCCCCAATAGCCGGCCAGCGCCGGGTCGAACATGTCGCCAAGCCAATGCAGGATCACCGGCTGTTTCACCTGCGACAGGATGCGGCCATAGACGCGGACGTAATCCTCCGGCCCGGTGGCGACACGGGCCAGCGCGCGCGACGCCATCAGGATGATGCGGCCGTCCAATGCCTCGATGGCCTCGATCTGCTCCTCATAGGCGCGGATCACGTCGTCGATGCTCCGGGCGTTCTCCGGCGGCAGATGGTCGGTGCCGGCGCCGCAGGCGATCACCCCGCCACGCGCCTTGGCCGCCGACTGCGACCGCCGGATCAGCTCCAGCGAGGTCGGCCAGTCCAGTCCCATGCCGCGCTGCGCCGTGTCCATCGCCTCGGCGACGCCGAGACCGAGGTCCCACAGATGCTCGCGGAAGGCGATGGTGCGGTCCCAGTCGATGGCCGGCGCCAGCCACGGATCACCCTCGGCCAGCGGGTCGGCGACCATATGGGCGGCGGCGAAGGCGATGCGGGTCAGCGGCCGGTCCGTGCGGGCGGGAAAGCCGCGCGGCGGGGCGAGCGTGTAGCTCTCGATGCTGCGGTCGGCGCGGGGGAGGCGGATGGTCGGCATGGGATGGGTTCCTGGAAAAGTCGCAGCGGAGGGTTAGGGGAGGGGGCGATCCGCACCCCTCCCCGTCGAACGCCTCACCCCCCGATCGCCGGCACGTCGACCCAGCGGCGCTCGCGCCAGCTCTGCAGCGCGCATTCCACCAGCTGGACGCCCTTGGCGCCTTCGATCAGACCGTGCTTGTAGGGCGCATCCTCCACCACATGGCGGATGAAGGATTCCCACTGCACCTTGAAGCCGTTGTCGAACACGGCGTTGTCGGGCACCGGCTGCCAGGTGTCGTAGAAGTCGATGGTCTGCTTCTGGTCGGGGTTCCACACCGGGCGCGGCGTGCCCTGGCGCGGCTGGATCACGCAATCCGTCAGCCCCGCGACCGCCGAGCCGTTGGTGCCGTCGACCTGGAAGGTCACCAGATCGTCGCGATAGACCCGCGTGCACCAGGAGGAGTTGATGGTGGCGATCACCCCGCCCTCCAACTCGAACATCGCATAGGCGGCGTCGTCGGCGGTCGCCTTGTAGGGCTTGCCCTTTTCGTCCCAGCGTTCCGGAATGTGGGTGGCGCCCAGACAGGAGATGCTCTTCACCGCACCGAACAAATTGTCGAGCACATAGCGCCAGTGGCAGATCATGTCGAGGATGATGCCGCCGCCATCCTCGTCCCGGTAGTTCCAGGACGGCCGCTGCGCCGGCTGCCAGTCGCCCTCGAACACCCAATAGCCGAACTCGCCGCGCACCGACAGCATGCGGCCGAAAAAGCCGCTGTCGCGCAGCATGCGCAGCTTCTCCAGCCCCGGCAGGAACAGCTTGTCCTGCACCGTGCCGTTCTTCACCCCGGCCTCGTTCGCCAGCCGGACGACGCGCAACGCCTCGTCCAGGTTGGTGGCGATCGGCTTCTCGCAATAGACATGCTTGCCGGCGCGGATCGCTTTTTCCAGCAGGGTGGGGCGCATCTGGGTGGTGCCGGCGTCGAAGAAGATCACGTCGTCGGGGTTTTCCAGCGCCGCGTCGATGTTGTCGCTCCAGCGCTCAATGCCGTGGCGGCGGGCCAGCTCCTGCATCTTTTCGGCGTTGCGGCCGACGATGATCGGGTCGGGCATGACGCGCGAGCCGTCGGAGAGGGTGACGCCGCCCTGGGCGCGGATCGCCAGGATCGAGCGGATCAGGTGCTGGTTCATGCCCATCCGCCCGGTGACGCCGTGCATGATGAGGCCAAGGCGCTTGGTGCTCATGGGTGGACTCCTTCGGAAAGCGCTGATGTCGGGTGTGAAAGGGGGGAAAGACCGGACCAGTCGGGATCGGCCGCATGGGCGTATCCGGGGCCGGACAGCGGCGCCGTTGGCAGCCGGCCGGCACCGGTGGCGAGCCTGACCGTCCCGCCGGCGTCGCGGTCGTAGAAACCGGGATGGGCTTCGAGGAAGGCCGCGCCCTCTGCCTCGCTGCCGAAGCCCTCGCCATACTGGTGGCCGTTGCGTTCGGCATGCGGGATGCCGAGGAAGGCGACAAGCGCCGTGTCCTGCTGCACCGACAGCCCGGCCTGGCAAGTCAGATCCTCGGCGGAGATGAAGTGCGGCGGCCCCCACGCCGCGCAGCGGGCGCGGTTGAGCATCGCTTTGTACAGGCCCTTGCAGGATTTCGACGACACGCCGCGATAGCCCAGGGCGCGGGCTCGGGGAAAGGCGTCGTAGCCGTCGTCGGACTCGTCGATGATGACCGGCACCCGCTCCGCCACCGCACCCAGCGGCCGGGCGAGCGCCGCCTCCCGCGTGATCGGCTGTTCCAGATAGGCGAGCACCCGGCGGAAGCCGGCGAGGGCAGGGGAGGCGTCGATGCGGTCGAGCAGCTCCGCGACATGGTCCGCGTCGCGATACTGCTCGTTGCCGTCCAGCGTGGCGCGGTAGCCGGGAGCGGCCGTCTCCAGCACCGCCGCCAGTTCGGTGAGCCGCGCGACATCGGCGGACACGTCGCCACCCAGCTTGATCTTGAACCAGCGCAGATGCGTGTGCTCTGCCAAGTCCTCCGATTTGTCGAGCAGCCCGACGGTGTGGCGCAGCTCCACTTCGCCGAGCGGGGAAAGCCCGCGCAGGAACCCGTCGAGATCGAAGCCGCCAAGGTCCGCCGCCAGCCGCGCATCCAGCCCGGCGACATTGGCGCCCAGCCCCTGAAACGCGTTGAGATTCAGCACCCGCAACAGCCCGTCCAGCACCGCCTTGTCGATCTGCGCCGGCCCGAAGGCGGCGGCGAGTTTCGGCTCCATCGTCGGCGTGAAGGCGGCATGATGCCCAAAGGCGGTGTCGAGCCGCCCGTCCGCCAGATACCCTTCGCGAGCCTCGATCAGCGAGCGGCGCAGGCCGTCCACCGTGTCGGCCGGGCTGCGGTCGGGGCGCTTGTCGAACCACTTCGGCATCATCATCTCGGCCGTCGCGCCCCAGTCCTCGCCCATTCCCTCCACCTCGACCAGGGCGCGGACGAACGCCTGCGGAGCCGCCTCCACCGTCACCGCGCCGAAGCGGAACGGCTTCACGAAACGGACGGGCCGCTCGTACAGCTCGATGGCGCGGATGCGGAGACGGGGGGCGGCCGGGGCGACGGACATGGTGAGAGTCTTTCAGTACGTTCTCGTCCGTCATTCCCGCGAAGGCGGGAATCCAGCCTGCGCAGCGATTCAACTGCGAAGTTGCCTGGATCCCCGCCTTCGCGGGGATGACGCAAAGTTCCTGTGGTGCCGGAGGGACTCTCGGCCCCTAATCCAAATGCCCCTGCGCCGCGAAATGCTTGCGGATGGTCTGGGTCAGCTGGATGAAGACCGGGTCGCCCATGACGTCCAGCGTCCGTGGGCGCTCCAGCGGAACCTCGTAGGTGGCGGCGATGGTGCCCGGCCGTTCCGACATCACCATCACCCGGTCGGCCAGGAACACCGCCTCGGGAATGGAGTGGGTGATGAGGATCACCGTCTTGCCGGTCTCATGCTGGATGCGCTGCAGTTCGACATTCATCCGCTCCCGCGTCATGGCGTCGAGCGCGCCGAACGGCTCGTCCATCAGCAGGATCTTCGGGTCGTGCACCAGCGCCCGGCACAGCGCGGCGCGCTGCTGCATGCCGCCCGACAGCTGCCAGGGATATTTGTGCTCGAACCCCTTCAGCCCGGTCATCTCGACCAGCTTGTGGGCGCGTTCCAGATAGCGGTCGCGCGGCAGGCGGCGGATTTCCACCGGCAGCATGATGTTGCGCAGAACCGACCGCCAGGCCAGCAGGGTCGGGCTCTGGAAGACGATGCCGGTGTCGTCGTGCGGCTCCGTCACCGTATCGCCTTCGATCTGGATGCTGCCGCTGGTGACCGGCAGCAGCCCGGCCAGCATCTTCAGCAGGGTGGACTTGCCGCAGCCCGACGGTCCCACAACCACCAGGAACTCGCCCGGCCGCACGTCGAAGGTGATGGGGCGGAGCGACGGCACCTCGCCGTCGCGGGTGCGGTAGGTCTTGGTCACGCCGTCGATGCGGATCAGCGGCTCGCCGGACAGGCGCTGCGTTTCCGCCTCGCCCACCAGTTTCAACTGTGGCTGTGCCATGCTCTCCTCGTCGCTCCGTGCGGGCATGTGGTCCGTTACTTGGCGGCGGCGTTCATCGCCTTGGCGGCCGGATCGGGCGGCAGGAATTCGCGGGTGTAGAAGCGCTTGGGGTTCTCCTTGGCCGACTTGTCCAGCCCGCCATATTCGACCAGCAGGTCCACCGTCTCCTTCATGTTGTCGTCGGTGACCTGGAACGGCCGCATCTTCGCCGTCTCCTTGGTGTGGTAGAGCGGGATGGTCAGCTCGAAGCCTTCCTGCAGCGTGTCGGGCTTGCCGCCCTTCGGGTTGGCCTTCAGGATGGCAGCGGCGGCCTCCTTCGGCGCCTTCTCGGCCTGCTCGACCGCCTTGGTGGTGGCGGCCATGAAGCGGCGGACGAGGTCGGGCTTCTCCTTCAGCGTTTCGGTGTTGGTGATGATGCCGGAGGAGACCATGTTGACGCCGTAATCGGCGAAGCGGATCGGCGTCACCGACTTGCCGGTGGCGTCCTTGATCTTCATGCTCTGGTCCATGACATAGCCCAGCAGCAGATCGGCCTGTCCGTTGATGACGGCGTTCAGCTTGGTCTGGGCGTCGCCCGACACCACCTCGAAATCACGCTCCTTCAGGCCAGTCTTCTTCAGGAACAGCGGCCAGATCTGGGACATGCTGTCGCCCGGCGTCATGGCGACGATCTTGCCCTTGATGTCCTCCGGCTTGCGGATGTTCTTCTCGGTGAAGCCCATCGCCGACATCGGGCTGGTCTGCAGCAGCACGCCCGGCGACACCACCGGCGCGCCCTTCATCGCCGCCTTTATCATGGTCGGCACGTCGACATAGCCGAAGGTGACCGCATTGCTGGCGACCAGCTGCGTCGTCACCGCCGAACCGCGGCCTTCCTGGATTTCCAGGTCGATGCCTTCGGCCTCGTACAGCCCCTTGTCCTTGCCGTAATAGAAGGGCGCGTGCTCGCCATAGACGTACCAGTTCAGCATCAGCGTCACCTTGTCGGCGGCCTGCGCCGGCAGGGTGGAGGCGGCAAAGGCGCAGAGCGCCGCGACGATGGCTTTCTTCATCACGACCGGTGTCCTCCCATGGGTGGTGGATCGCCCCGTCGGCCGGCGGTGTCCGGCACCGGGGTTCTTGTCGATGACTGGGTGTTTGAAATCGGCGTCAGGCAAACTGTCGTCAGGCGGTCGGGCCGTACTTGTTGCGCTGGCTGGCGTGCCAGGGGATGGCGAAGCGTTCGACCACATCGATGACCCAGAACAGCACGACGCCCATCAGCGCCAGCACAGTCAGCGCGGCGAACATCAAGGGCAGTTCGAAATTGCCGATGGAGCGTTGCAGGACGAAGCCGATGCCGGAGTTGGAGCCGACGAACTCGCCGACCACCGCCCCCACCACCGCCAGCGTGATGGACACCTTCAGCCCGGCGAAGATCGCCGGCAGCGCATGCGGCAGGCTGACCATCTGGAAGGTCTGCAAGCGCGACGCCTTCATCGAGCGGGCCAGATCCATCATCTCGCCGTCCACCGACTTGAAGCCCTGCACCGCCGAGACGACGACCGGGAAGAAGCCGAGCAGGAAGGCGGCGATCACCTTCGGCATCAGGCCGAAGCCGAACCACACCACGAACAGCGGTGCGATGGCGACCTTGGGGATCGACTGCGAGAAGACCAGCAGCGGGTAGACATAGGCCTCCACCGTGCGCGATCCGGCGATCAGCATCGCGATGGGAATGCCGAACAGCACCGACAGCGCGAAG
This sequence comes from uncultured Azospirillum sp., assembly GCA_965650625.1. Taxonomy (GTDB): domain Bacteria; phylum Pseudomonadota; class Alphaproteobacteria; order Azospirillales; family Azospirillaceae; genus Azospirillum. The sequence continues at coordinate 14,762 of CBFGPE010000054.1, forward strand.
CCGCCCAGCGTCGCCGTGAAGGTCGGAACGGATTCGGACAGCAGCCGCGGCCACTCGTCGATCAGCGCCAGCACGACGTCGCCGGGCTTCGGCACCAGATAGGCGGGCACGCCGAACAGCCGGACCGCCAGATCCCACAGAACCAGCAGGATCACGATCAGCAGGATGGGGCGGACCCAGTCGGAATTGAGCAGGCGCAACGCTGCGCCCGAGCGAGAGCGGGGTTCCATGCGTCTCCTCCGGCCGGCGGGCTCGGGCGGCCTGTGAGGCGGCCGCGATGTTTTAACCGGCTGGTTAAAAGTACGGCTGACGGAACCTCGCGGTCAACACTGAAAATGGTGGTAACGGATCATTTGGGGTCATAACGATGCTGTCCGCAAACGCGAACGGGCCGCCCGTCGCCGGGCGGCCCGCACTCAAGTCGCAATGTTCGGCCGGGTCAGCCGATCAGCCGATCAGGCCGATGTCGTGGGTCGGAATGTGGTCGAAGCCGTGGGCATAGACCGACGAATCCGACGACAGGCTGTAGTCGTGCGCACCCGGATTGACGAAGCCCGGATCGACCATGGTCGATCCCTTGTCGTAGCCGGCGGCCTGCCATTCGCCCAGGTTGCCCTTGCCGCCGCCGGCCATCACCTGCGGCCAGACGTCGAACATGTCCTGCGACGTGTTCAGGTGGCTGTAGAAGTTGTTGTGGATGTTGCCGACATTGGCCGGGCCGAAGATGTGGAAGGCGGTGCCGTCGCTGACGTCGATCACATTGCCGGAGACGTCGTTGCCGCTCATCTCGTGGCCCTTCCAGCCGCTCCAGCCGACCGGCTGCTGCAGGCCGATCTGGGCGCCGCTGTTGTCGGCGATCACGTTCTCGGTGACGCTGTTGTTCCAGCCGCCATGCAGGAACACGCCGCCGATGTTGCCGTGGACGAGGTTGCCCTTGACCGTGGCGCCGCTGGTCCAGTCGTCGAGATAGATGCCCCAGCTCGCCACCTGCCCGGTCGGGTTGGTCGCGGTGGTGCCGGTCACCTCGTTGTTGACGACGGTATGGCCGGTCAGGTCCTGCTGGCGGTTGATCAGATAGATGCCGCCGCCGTCGTTCGACTCCAGATTGGCGTCGACGACCTTGTTGAAGGCGACGGTCACCCGGTGGGAGGCGTCGCTGCCGTCCGTCTGGACCGAGCCGACGGCGATGCCCTTCTCCGGCGAATGCTCGACCAGATTGTGCGTCACCTGGACGTCGGAGCTGCCGAGCACCCAGATGCCGGCGTCGCCGCGGCCGGCGGCGTTCGGGTGGGTGACGTGGTTGTCGGAGACGATGCTCGAGTTGGAGCCGGCCTTCACATAGATGGCTTCGGCGCCGGTGCTCTCGAACTGGTTGCCGATCACCTTGCTGTCGGTGCTGTTCTGCACGGTGATGCCGTAGCCGCCGCCCTTCACCTCATTGTTAGCGAAGGTGAGGCCATTCGCCTTGTCGGCGAAGACATAGTGGCCGTTCGCGACGCCGTCGGTGAAGGTCAGCCCTTCGATGGTGACATGCTGGGCGCCGCTTACGCCGAACGACACGGAGGCCTGCGACCCGCCATGGATCACCGCCTTCTCGTTGCCGTAGCCGGTGAAGGTGACGCCGGAATCCTGGCCGGTCAGCCAGACCGGGTTGTTCAGGTGGTAATCGCCGCCGCGGACATAGGTGGTGTCGATGTCGCTCGACCGCATGGCTGTCTGGGCCTTCTGCAGCGAGGCGAAGGGACCGTCGGTGCCATCGGCGTTCGGGGCGGCCAGCTTGCCCGACCAGCTGTCGTTGCCGTTGGTGGCGACGTAGAAGCCGGGACCGCTCGGCTGCGGCACGCTCGGGGTGGGGGTGCTCGGCGTGGGATCGGGCGCCTCGCTGACCGGCGGAATGGGCGTCGGCGTGGTCGGGGCCGGCGTGGTGGGAGTCGTCACGCCGTCCGCGGTGAAATAGCTCTTGTCGGCATCGACGACGAGCGCGCCGTTCCACCACATGCCGGCCTGCCCGTCGGCGACGTCGTGGCCGTCGAGCGCGCCCTTGTCGTAGGTGACATGGTCGGCGGTCGGTAGGACCGACTTGCCGTTGATGGTGATCTCGTTGACGATCAGGTTGCGGTCGGTGCCGTGGAAGATGCCGTCATTGTCGTACTGGACCTGGATCTTGTGATCCTGGTTCTCGGCGATGTCCGTCTTGAAGACGAAGTCCTTGGCCGTGGCACCCGTGGTGCCCTCACCGATCTGCTTGCCGTCGACCAGCAGGTTGAAGTGCGCGTCGAGGGTCCCCTTCGCGTTCACGGTGATGGTCGAGTTCCCGGAGGTCGTGGCCATTGGTCCGTATCCTTGGCGGTTGCGATGCGGCGCCACCATGGCCAGACGGCTGGGGCATTGGTGAGGCATTTTTCCGGGATTCAACGAATAGGGGGTAAATCCTGTTACTTTCCTGCGATCACTGGGCAATATATGAAACTGGTTACCCAGCATAAGCGGCAGCTGCTCCCACGATTGGTGTAGGGGTAACTCTCCCGATACCGGTTGATTGCTCAGGACAATGCGCCGTTACACGACCTCATCTGTCACGAAGTCTTTCCCAGAAGACAGAATCATTCACCGAAAAGAAAAACGCCCCGCACGCGGACGTGCGGGGCGCTCAGTCTGGGGAGGAAACCCTGTAGCGAAAACCGGCCTCAGTCGCGGCCCTTGCCGACCAGCAGCCGCTCCAGCCCATAGACGCGGTCGAGCACCAGCATGGCCGCCACGGTCAGGAAGATCAGCACCGCCGACACCGCCGCGACCAGCGGATCGATGTTGTCCTGGATGTAGAGGAACAGGCGGACGGGCAGGGTGGTCGTCTCCGGCGAGGCGATGAAGACCGTCATCGTCACCTCGTCGAAGCTGTTGATGAAGGCCAGCACCCAGCCGCTCGCCACGCCCGGCAGGATCAGCGGCAGCGTCACCCGGCGGAAGCAGGTCCAGGATGACGCGCCCAGCGACGCCGCCGCATTCTCCACCGCCCGGTCCATGCCAGTCGATGCCGCCAGGATCAGCCGCAGCGCGAAGGGCAGGATGATGATGACATGGCTCAGCACCAGCCCGGCGAAGGTGCCGCCCAGCCCGATCATGGTGAAGAAGCGCAGGAAGGCGATGCCGAGCACGATGTGCGGCACCATCAGCGGCGACAGGAACAGCGCCTGGATCGCCTCGCGCCCGAAGAACTGGTGCCGCGCGATGGCCAGCGCCGCCGGCACCGCCACCAGGATCGCCAGGGTCGACGACACCGCGCCCAGCAGCAGGCTGTCCTTGAAGGCGCGGATGAACTCCGGATTGTCGCCGATGGCGCGGAACCAGCGCAGCGACAGCCCGTCGGTCGGCAGCGACAGATAGCCTTGCGAGGTGAAGGCCACCGCGCAGACGATCAGGATCGGCGCCAGCAGGAAGCCCAGGAACAGGACGTGGAAGATCAGCGCGATCGGGCCGTTGCGGTTCATTCGAACACCTGTTTGTAGCGACGTTCGACCAGCCGGTTGCAGCCGACGATGATGACGATGTTGGCGATCAGCAGCAGCACCGCCACCGTGGCGCCCAACGGCCAGTTCAGCGTGTTCAGGAATTCGTCATAGGCGAGCGTCGCCGCCACCTTCAGCCGCCGTCCGCCGATGATCGCCGGGGTGGCGAAGGCGCTGGCCGCCAGCGCGAAGACGATGATGGAGCCCGACAGGATGCCCGGCACGATCTGCGGCAGGACCACCCGGCGCATCACCGTCAGCGGTCCGGCGCCCAGCGACAGCGCCGCATTCTCCACCTGCGGGTCGAGCCGCTGGAGCGAGGCCCACACCGACAGCACCATGAAGGGCACCAGCACATGGGTCAGCGCGATGACGACGCCGGTTTCCGTGTACATGAACTCGATCGGCGTCGCGATCAGCCCCAGCCCCATCAGCCCCTGGTTGACCAGCCCGGTGGAGCCGAACAGCAGCGCCCAGCCCAGCGTGCGCGATACCACCGAGATCAGCAGCGGCCCCAGCACGATCAGCAGGCAAAGCCCGCGCCACGGCGATTTCATCCGGCGCAGGATGTAGGCCTCCGGCGTGCCGAACACCGCGCACAGCAGCGTCACCAGGGCCGCGATGCGGAAGGTGCGCAGGAACACCTCGTGGAAATAGTCGTCGGCGATGATGTCGGCATAGTTGCCGAGCTGCCAGACATTCTGGATGCCGCCATAGAAGCTGAAGCTGTTGAGCGACAACAGGAAGGTCATCACCAGCGGCACCAGCAGCAGCACCGCGCACAGCGCCAGCCCCGGCGCGCTCAGCAGATAGGGCGCCAGCGGCCAGCGGCGCCGGCGGCGCGGCGGCGGAGGCGCGGACGCCTGGGCGCCGGAAACCTGGGTTTCGGTGGAGGCCGCCATGCTCATGCCGCCTCCCGCACGCCGGATGCCGCATCGGGATCGGCGGGCATCACCGCCATGTCCTGCGGGCGCCAGCCGACCATCACCCGCTCGCGCTCGGCGGGCAGGGGAGAGCCGTCATGCTGGCGGATCACCATCAGGCGCCCGGCGGCGGTCTCGATCTCGAACAGCCATTGCGTGCCCTGGAAGACGCGGGCCAGCACCGTGCCGCTGAGCCCGCCGGCATCGACGAAGCCGATCTTCTCCGGCCGCACCGCCAGCGCCCCCGGACCCGCCGGCACCGGCTGCGCCACCGGCCAGACGCTGTCCGCCACCGTGATGACCGTGCCGCCGCCCGCACCGGCGCCGACCATGCCGGGCAGCAGGTTGGTGCGGCCCAGGAAGTTGGCGACGAAGGCGTTGGCCGGCCGGTCGTAGGCGTCCTGCGGGGTGGCGACCTGCTGGACGCGGCCCTTGTTCAGCACCACCACGCGGTCGGACAGCGCCATCGCCTCCGACTGGTCGTGGGTGACCAGGATCATGGTGGTGCCGACGGTGCGCTGGATGCGGCGCAGCTCGATCTGCATCTCCTCGCGCATCTTGGCGTCCAGGTTCGACAGCGGCTCGTCCAGCAGAAGCAGGCTCGGCTTGATGACCAGGGCGCGCGCCAGCGCCACGCGCTGCTGCTGGCCGCCCGACATGCGGCGGGGATGGCGGTCGCCATACTGCTCCAGCCCGACCAGCTTCAGGGCCTCGGCGACCATGCGCTCGCGGTCGGCGCGATTGATCTTCCGCATCTCCAGCCCGAAGGCGACATTCTCCGCCGCGGTCATGTGCGGGAACAGGGCGTAGCTCTGGAAGACGATGCCCAGCCCGCGCTCGTTCGGCTTCTTCGCCAGCAGATCCTGGCCATCCAGCGTCACCCGCCCGCCATCGGCGTCGAGGAAGCCGGCGATCATCTGCAAGGTGGTGGTCTTGCCGCAGCCCGACGGCCCCAGCAGCGAAATCAGCTCGCCCTTCTCCACCGTCAGCGAGACGCGATCGACCGCCGTCCAGTTTCCGAAGCGCTTGGTCAGTTGGTCGAGAACCAGATAAGCCATGCCGTCGTCTCCCTTTCCTTACTGCCCTCTCCCGCCCCGGGAGAGGGAGGGGACCCACGAAGTGGGGAGGGTGAGGGGTGGTCCAAGGAACCGGAAGCGCATGGCCCTGTGCCCGACCCCTCACCCTTCCCACCGCTGCGCGGCGGGCCCCTTCCCTCTCCCGGGGCGGGAGAGGGAGCCTTACCTCAGCGCTCGATCTCGCGGGTCCAGCGACGGTTCCACTGCTCGCGGTTCTTGTTGATGGTGTCCCAATCCATCACCAGCAGCTTGCCGACCTGTTCCGGGCCATAGGGGATGCCGGCCTGCTTGTCGGCGGGCAGTTCCACCGTCTTGTTGACCGGGCCGAAACCGGCGTTGAGCGCCAGCGCGGTCTGAGCCTCCGCCCCCAGCATGTGCTGGATGAACTTCTGCGCCTCGGCGGCCTTGTCGCTGCCGGCGACCTGACAGGCGGCGGAGCCGAGCGCGACGCCGCCTTCCTTGGGATAGGTGAAGGTGGCGGGGAAGCCGGTGTCGGCCAGCGCCTTGGCCCGGCCCGAACCCCACACGGCGATGACGGCCTGGTTGCTCTGGAACAGCTCGGTCATCTTGCCCGGCGACGGCTCATAGGCCAGCACGTTGGGGTTGACCTTGTCCTTGAACTCCTTGAAGCCCGGCTCGATGTTGGTCTCGCCGCCGCCGTTCAGGCGGGCCATCATCACCAGGGCGTGCAGGCCGTAGGTGTTGTTGATCGGCGGAACCACCAGCTTCTTCTTGAAGCGCGGGTCCTCGATGTCCTTCCACGAGGTCGGGGCCGGGATCTTGTTCTCGTCGAAATACGCCTTGTTGTAGACGAGGCCGGTGCCGACCACGCCGATGCTGATCGCCTTGCCCGACGGCATCTTCGCCAGATCATAGAGCTGGTCGTAGACCGGCGCCTTCGCCAGATCGGCGCAGAAATTCAGCGACACCGCCTGATACATCGGGCCGTCGTCCAGGATGACGACGTCGATCTGCTGGTTGCCCTTCTGGGCCTGCAGCTTGGCGAGGTTGTCGGTGGAGTTGCCGGCGACATACTCGACCTTCACGCCCGTCGCCTTCTCGAAGGCCGGGATGATGTCCTTGCGCATGGTCTGCTCATAGGAACCGCCATAGGCGGCGACATAGAGCGTCTTGTCCTCGGCCTGTGCCGTCTGGACCGCGGCCATGCCGCACCACAGGGCCGCCGTCGCCATCAACCCGCACATCACGGAGCGCATCGTCATTCTCCTCTAGAGCCTGTTTCCCTGTTTGCGGTCCTGTTCACGATCCTGGGGGACCCCTGGGCCTGATCTTCAGATCCGGTCGCACTGCCGGTCCGGATCGCCGCTTTTACCCTCCTTCGTCTTGCCGTGCGCTTCTTCGCGGGCTGATTTGCGGGACGGTCGCGGCCAGGACTTGGGCCAAGGGTGATGGTCCAGTCACATAACCGTCAAATCGAATTCCCGCCATCATTCATCCACTAATGTTATAATTCCGTGCCGCGAACGAGTTGGCGGTCGTTTCCGGTGCCGCCGATGCCGAGAAAATCGTCGCGGAAGCGCGTCGCCTCCTCCATGAAGCCGGCCAGGAAGTCCTCGGCGATCATCGACAGCGGCACCTGGGCGGAGCGCAGGATGGCGATGTCGAAGCCGATGCGCGGTTCGAAGGCGCGGACGACCAGCCCGTGCGGGACGTAATCCTGGGCGGTGAAGGGATCGACGATGGACACGCCATAGCCGGCCGCCACCATGGCGCAGGCATTCATGGTCAACTGGGCTTCCACCCGCATCACCCGCGCCACGTCATGGTCGGCGAAGGCGGTGTCGATGCGGGAGCGCAGCAGGGCCGGCGGGGTGGTGGAAATGAAGCTCTCGCCCTCGAAATCCTTCGGCACCAGCACCTCCTTTGCGGCCAGCGGGTGGCCGGGCGGCAGGATGGCGACGGCCGGTATGCCATGGATCTTCTCGGTCACCACCGCCGCGTGGTCGATCGGCGTGTGGGCGAAGCCCAACTCGCACTGTCCGGTCGCCACCCAGTCCAGGATGATGGGCGAGGTGCTGCCGCGCAGCGCGATGTCCACCCGCGGCCGCTCGGCGAGGAAGCGCGCGACGTAGCGCGGCAGGAACCCAACGCCCAGCGCCGGCATCGCCGCCACCCGCAAGGCCCCGCTGCGCCGGGCCGTCAGGTCGCGCGCCGTCTGTTCGATCAGTTCCAGCCCGACGAAGGCGCGGTCCACCACCTGATAGAGCGAGATCGCCTCGCTGGTCGGGGCGATGCGGGGGCCGCGCCGTTCGAACAGCGTCAGCTTCAGCGCATATTGCAGGTCGCCGATCAGCCGGCTGACCGCGGGCTGCGAAATGTTCAGCAGTTCCGCCGCCGCGGTGATGCCGCCGGTCAGCATCACGGCGCGGAAGGCCTCGATCTGGCGCGGATTGATCATGGCGCCCGTCCGATGGTCCCGGCGGCAACATAACATTCGGTCATGAAACACCCCTTCGATCTGATTTGACAGTTATAGGTTGGCTGCCGATGCTGTCGCAAGGATCGAGGAGCGGCGGAGCGTCGCCGGGCAGCATCCCGCGGCGCTCCGCCAAAGAAAACCCTGCACTTCGCAATCCATCCATGTGTAACGCCGGCGGATCCGGCGTGCCTGAAATGATATGCGCGACATTCATAAGTATTCGGCACCGATTGGATGTGCCAAATTCTAAGATGCGCGCCAAACGATAACGGCGGCGGCCGGTGCGCACGAAAAATGGTGTGGCGCCGGCGGCGGGAGTGGAGACGATGACGCAGCCCAGTCGGGGCGGAGAGTACGACGTCGCCGTGATCGGCGGCGGGCTGGTCGGATCGGCGCTGGCCTGGGGCCTCGCCCGGTCGGGCCAGAAGGTTGCGATGCTGGACGAGGGCGACATCGCCGTCCGCCCGTCGCGCGGCAACTTCGCCCTGGTCTGGGTGCAGGGCAAGGGTCTCGGCATGGCGGAATATGCCGGCTGGACCAAGCAGTCCTCCGACGACTGGGGCGGCTTCGCCGACCTGCTGTACCAGCAGACCGGTCTCGACGTCGCCTACCGGCGCCCCGGCGGCTTCATGCCGATGCTGTCGGAAGAGGATCTGCAGGCCCGCGCCAACACCATGATGCGGCTGCACAACCAGCCCGACATGATCCCATACCCCTACGAGGTGATGGACCGCGAGACCCTGCGCAAGGAGCTGCCTTTCATCGGTCCCGACGTGGTCGGCGGCACCTATTGCCCGCTTGACGGCCACTGCAATTCGCTGCGGCTGCTGCGCACCCTGCACAAGGGCATCGGCCTGCTCGGCGTCGATTACCGCCCCAACCACCGGGTGGAGAGCATCGAGCATCGCGACGGCGGCTTCCGCATGACCACGGCGAACGGCGAGGTGCGCGCCGGCAAAATCGTGCTGGCCGCCGGCCACGACAGCGCCCGGCTGGCGCCGATGGTCGGGCTGTCGGCTCCCGTGCGTCCCCAGCGCGGCCATGTCATCGTCACCGAGAAGACGACGCCCTTCCTGCACCACCCCACCGTCTATGTCCGCCAGACCGACGAGGGCGGGGTGATGATCGGCGACAGCTTCGAGGAGGCCGGCTTCGACACCACGCTGCAGCCCGGCGTGTCGTCGGCCATCGCCCAGCGCGCCATCCGCTTCTTCCCGCTGCTGGGCAAGCTGAACGTGGTGCGCAGCTGGGCGGCGCTGCGCGTGCTGACGCCGGACGGCTTCCCGATCTACGAGGAATCGACGACCGCGCCCGGCGCCTTCGTCGCCACCTGCCACAGCGGCGTCACCCTCGCCGCCAACCATGCGCTGACGCTGGCGCCGCTAATCGCGGCCGGCGGCCTCGGCGACCGCTTCAAGCCCTTCAGCGCCCGGAGGTTCCATGTTCCGCAGGCTGCCTGAGATCGAGACCGCTTCCCAGACGGTTTCCTTCACCATCGACGGCCGCCCGGCCAGCGCGCGGGCCGGCGACAGCGTCGCCGCCGCCCTGCTGGCGAACGGCATCACCGCCTGCCGCAACACGCCGGTCAGCGGTGCGGCGCGCGGTCCCTACTGCATGATGGGCGTCTGCTTCGACTGCCTCGTCACCATCGACGGCACCGGCAACCGCCAGGGCTGTCAGGTGCGTGTGGCTCCCGGCATGGCCGTGGAGACCCAGAACGGCAAGCGGGAGGTGGAGCGATGAGCAAATTCGACTTCGACATCGCCGTCGTCGGTTCCGGCCCGGCCGGCCTCGCCGCCGCTGCGCTCGCGGCGTCCAAGGGCGCGTCGGTCGTCCTGCTCGACGAACAGGCGGAGCCGGGCGGCCAGATCTACCGCGCCGTCACCGAAACCCCGGTGCGCGACCGCAAGGTGCTCGGTCCCGACTACTGGCACGGCGCCGAACTGCTGGGTCCGCTGCGCGACAGCGGCGCCACCCACTGGCCGGGCACCACCGTCTGGAGCGTCGCCCGCCCGCGCGAGGACGCCGCCGACGGCTCCCGTCCCATCCAGATCGGGCTGTCGCGCAACGGCGCCGCCTCCATGCTGACCGTGCGCCACGTCATCCTGGCGACCGGTGCCTTGGAGCGTCCCTTCCCGATCCCCGGCTGGACCCTGCCGGGCGTGCTGGGCGCCGGTGCCGCGCAGGTGCTGCTGAAGACCTCCGGCCTCGTGCCGTCGGGCGCCACGGTGATGGCGGGCAGCGGCCCGCTGCTCTGGCTGCTCGCCTGGCAGTATCTGCAAGCCGGCGCCCGCATCGACGCCATCCTCGACACCACGCCTCGTGAGAACTGGCGCGCCGCCCTGCCGCTGCTGCCGGGCTTCCTGCGCTCGCCCTATCTCGGCAAGGGCATGAAGCTGATGCTCGATGTGCGGCGCAAGCTGACCGTCATCGGCAACGTCACCGCGTTGCGCGCCGAGAGCGCCATCGGCAGTGACGGCGCGCTGAAGAGCGTCGTCTACACCCGCAACGGCACCGAACACCGGCTGCCCGCCGACACGCTCCTGCTGCATCACGGCGTCATCCCCAACCTGAACCTCGCCAACGCCACCGGCTGCGCCCAGCGCTGGGACGAGCAGCAGCGCTGCTGGCGCCCGACCACCGACGCGTGGGGCGCCACCTCGGTCGAGGGCGTGTCGCTGGCTGGCGACGGCGCCGGCATCGGCGGCGCCCGCGCGGCGGAAGAGGCCGGCCGTCTGACCGCGCTTGACGCGCTGTACCGGCTCGGCCGCATCGGGCGGGAGCAGCGCGACCAGTCCGCCGCCCCGTTCCGCGCCGCGCTGGACCGCGCGCTGACCGGCCGCGCCTTCCTCGACACGTTCTACACACCGGCGGAAGCCTTCCGCGTGCCGGCCGACGACACCATCGTCTGCCGTTGCGAGGAGATCACCGCCGGCGCGGTGCGCGAGGCGGTGCGGCTCGGCTGCTCCGGCCCCAATCAGGCCAAGAGCTTCCTGCGCTGCGGCATGGGGCCGTGCCAGGGCCGGCTCTGCGGCCCGACGGTGACCGAGGTCATCGCGGCGGAGCGCAACGTCTCCCCGGCGGAGGTCGGCTACTACCGCCTGCGCCCGCCGGTGAAGCCGATCACGCTGGCCGAGTTGGCGGCCCTGCCGAAGACCGACGCCGACATCGACGCCGTGTTCAAGCACTGACCGGAGGCGCCCGATGACCGCAAGCGCCTCTCCACGTTCGGATGTCATCGTCATCGGCGGCGGCCTGCACGGCTGCTCGGCCGCGCTGCACCTGTCGATGCGCGGCGTGCGCGTGCTGGTTCTGGAAAAGGACCATGTCGCCCGCCACGCCTCCGGCGTCAATGCGGGCGGCGTGCGCCAGCTCGGTCGTCATGTCGCGGAGGTGCCGCTGTCCGTCGCCTCGATGGCGCTATGGCACGGCATCCGCGATCTGGTGGACGACGATTGCGGCTTCGAAAGCCACGGCCAGATCAAGGTGGCGGAGACGGAGGCGGAGCTTGAGACGGTGCGCGCCCGCGTCGCCGAACTCAATGCGCTCGGCTTCACCCACGAGGAGGTGATCGGGCAGGAGGAACTGCGCTCGCTGGTGCCGGCCATCGCCGACCATTGCGTCGGCGCCCTGGTGTCGCGCGGCGACGGCGCGGCGATCCCCTTCCGCACCACCTTCGCCTTCCGCCGCAAGGCCATCGCGCTCGGCGCCCGCTTTCAGGAAGGCGGCGCCGTCACCCGGCTGGCCCGCCGGGGCGGCCTGTGGACCGTCGAGACCGCCGACGGCAACCGCTTCGAGGCGCCGATCGTGGTCAACGCCGCCGGCGCCTGGGCCGACCGCATCGCAGCCCAAGTGGGGGAGCCGGTGCCCTTGGAGGTCATCGCGCCGATGCTGATGATCACCGCCCGCGTCGCCCCCTTCATCAAGCCGGTGGTGGGCGCCACCGGACGCACCCTGTCCTTCAAGCAGTTCCCCAACGGCACCGTGCTGATCGGCGGCGGCCTGCTCGGCCGGGCGGTGCGCGACGAGAACCGGACGGAGCTGGATTTCTCGCAGGTATCGGTCAATGCCCGTACGGTGTGGGACCTGTTCCCGTGCATGCGCGGCGCCACCATCGTCCGCTCCTGGGCGGGGATCGAGGCGCGGATGCCGGACCAGATCCCGGTGATCGGCCCCAGCGGCACCGAACCGGACCTCTACCATTCCTTCGGCTTCTCGGCGCACGGCTTCCAGCTCGGCCCCATCGTCGGGCGCATCACCGCCGACCTCATCACCGCCGGGTCCACCGACCTGCCCATCGCCCCCTTCCGCATCGGCCGCTTCGCCGCCTGACCTTTGGAGAATCATCCCGTGACGATCCAGCGCTTCCACCCGACCCCGCGCCTCTGCGACATGGTGATTCACAAGGACACCGTCTATCTCGCCGGCCAGATCGTCGACGATGGTTCCACCACGGTGGAGGCGCAGACCCGCGACGTGCTGCGCCAGATCGACGCCCTGCTGGCCGAGGCCGGCACGTCGAAGAGCGGCATCCTGACCGCGACCGTCTATCTGGCCGACATCGCCACCTTCCCGGAGATGAACGCCGCCTGGGACGCCTGGGTCGACAAGGTCAACCCGCCGGCCTGCGCGACGGTGGAGGCCCGCTTGGCCGACCCGTCGATCCTGGTCGAGATCGTCGTCGTCGCCGCGCGCTGACCCCTTCCCACCTGCCGGAGCCTGCCATGAAGCGCCTCACCTTGGGCGTTGCCGCCCTCCTCTTGCTTGCGTCCGGCGGCGTCGCCGCAGCGCAGGAGCCCGTCCGCATCGCCACCGAGGGCGCCTACCCGCCCTTCAACTTCACCCAGCCCGACGGCAAGGTGGCGGGGCTGGAGGTCGACCTCGCCAATGCGCTGTGTGAGCGGATGAAGCGTCCCTGCACCGTCGTGGCGCAGGAATGGGACGGCATCATTCCGGGGCTGCTGGCGAAGAAGTACGACGCCATCATGGCGACGATGAACATCACGCCGGAGCGGGCGAAGGCCATCGGCTTCTCCGTCCCCTACATGGTGGTGCCGGCCTATTTCGTCGCGCCGGCCAACTCCGCCATCGACGGCTCGCCGGCCAGCCTCCGCGGCAAGACCATTGGCGCCCAGGTCTCCACCACCCATTCCCGCTATGTCGAGAAGCATCTCGGCAGCGAGGCGACGCTGAAGACCTACGACACCGCGTCCAACCTGCTGGCCGACCTGAAGGCCGGGCGGCTCGACGCCGCCATCACCACCGGCGCCACCGCATCGGACTGGGTGAAGGGTGACGGCGGCAAGTCGGTCAAGCTGGTCGGCCAGCCGGTGATCGACGCCGAGGTGTTCGGCCCCGGCATCGGCGTCGGCCTGCGCAAGGAGGACACCGCGCTGAAGCAGTCCTTCGACGAAGCGATCCGCGCGGTCGTGCAGGACGGCACGCTGGCCCGCATCGGCGCCCGCTACGTCGATTTCTCCATCACCCCCTGAGTTCCTTTTTAAAAACCAAGGAGCAGTTCCCCGTGATCAAGCGCATCGAGAAGACCAAGATCATGCACCGCGTCGTCGTCAACAACGGCACGGCCTATCTCGGCGGCATCATCGCCGACGACGTCAGCGTCGGCATGGGCGGCCAGGTCACGCAGATCTGCGGCAAGCTCGACCAGGTGCTGGCGATGGCCGGCAGCGACAAGACCAAGCTGCTGTCCGCCCAGCTGTTCATCACCGACATGAGCCTGAAGAACGAAATGAACGACGCCTGGCTGTCCTGGCTGGACGGCAACGACCTCCCCGCCCGCGCCACCATCGGCGTCGCCGACCTCGGCGCCCCGGAGATCAAGATCGAAGTGGTCGTCACTGCGGCCGTGTGATCGCGACGGTGGAACGCCCTCTCCCCAAGGGGAGGGGGCCTACCCCAGCAACCGCTCGAACAGATCGTCGCCGCCCATCTGCCCGCCCTTCAGCATCAGCTCCAGCCCGTCGACCGCCGGATCGTCGGCATGGGTGCGGCTGACGGTGACGCCCGGCGCCAGCGTGCAGCGGTAGGACAACCCCCAGCACCCCAGCGCCCGCACCGCGAGGCTGGACGTATCCCCACCCGCGATCCCGACCCGGCGCACCCGCAAGCTCCGCAGCACCGCCGCGACGAAGTCCGCCGTCGCCGCCGCGACCCGCCCGGCCTGGGCGGTGTCCGCTTTTCCCGCGTCCGCCGGCGCGGTCCAGACCAGCGTGTGGCGCCCGGCGCGCAGCGACGCCGCCACCTCTCCCAACAGCGTTTCCGCATAGCCGGCATCCGCGCACAGCGCCGCCGCATCGGCTTGGATGCGCGTGTAGGACCTCGCCGCCTCGACCTGCCGCCGAGTCACCGGAGACAGGCTGCCTGCCATCACGAACACCGGCGTGTCCGCCGCACCCAGCGGCACCTCTTCCGTCAGAGCCCCGGAGCCGACGCTCCAATGCGCGACCAGCGCCTGCGCCACGCTGCTCGGCCCTACCGCCAACAACGGCTCGCGCTCCGCCCGCTCCCAGATCAGCCGCCCGACGGTCGCCAGATCCTCGTCGCGCGACACGTCCAGCAGCACCGCCGCCGCTCCCTCCGCCAGCAGCCGGTCCATCCGGCAGTCCAGCGCGTCGTCGTCCAGCGCATAATCCGGAAAATGCAGCGCCGCCATCCCCTCCATCCCCTGCGCCGCGAGGTGGCGGCGCAGGTCGGCCTCCGCCATCGGGGTGACGGGATGGACGCTCATCGTCGGGTGGCGGTCGATGCGATGCACCGTGCCGCCGGTGCCCGCTGCGGCGAACAGCGTGCTGAACAGGCAATAGCGCCCGATGTTCGGCTGCCCGCCCACCACCGGCCGGAAGCGGTTGGGGAAATGCGGCGCCAGAGTCCGCACCGCCTCGCCGATGCTGCCGACTTGGGGCGCGCTGTCGAAGGTGGAGCAGCACTTATAGTGCATCACCGGCACGCCCAGCCCGGCGAAGAAGCGGCCGACCGGTTCCAGCTCCGCCCGCATCGCGTCCGGCGCCATGCTGCGCGCCGCCCCGGCGATGCCGACGGCGTCGAGCAGCCCGGCTAGCCCCAACCGGGCGACGTCCGGCACGTCGAGGAACAGCAGTGCCCGCTGCCCGGCCTTCGCCAGGGCGGCCAGCGTGTCGGTCGCCCCGGTGAAGTCGTCGCCGTACCAGCCGAGCCTCGGACGAGCCATGATCCTCAGCCCTTCTTCCCGAAGAAGTCCAGCGACCGCCGCAGCTCCGGCAGCTCCCTCGCCGCATCGTCGAGCGTGCGCCCGGCCCGCACGGCATCCCAGGCCTGCCGGATGCTCAACACGCCGGCCGCCGGGCCGTCGGGATGGGCCATGATGCCGCCGCCGGACATGAACATCAGGTCCGCCGTCCCCACCGCCTCCCAGGTGACCGGCACCGTGCCGGCCCACTGGCCCGACGAGAAGGCGGGCATCACGGCGTCGGCACCGTCCGTCGCATCCGCCGCCAGCGGCGCCAGACAGGCCCGCGCCCCCTCGATCACCTCTTCGTCCGGCTGGGCGAACTTGCCGTTCAGCCCGTGGACATGCATGTGGTCCACCCCCGCCAGCCGCCACAGCGCCTGATAAGCGTCGAAGCCGATGCCGAGCAGCGGATGGCGCGACAGCGCACCGAAGCCGTTGCGGTGGCCGTGCACCACCAGCCCGCTGTGCCGGCGCAGCGTCTGCACCGCCGAGTAGCCGCACCAGTTCAGGCTGACCATGATGCAGGAGCCGCCCTCGCGCTCCACCAGATCGGCGTGGCGGCGCATGGCGTCGGTCTCGTCGGTGATGTTGAAGGCGACCATCACAGGCTTGCCGGTGCGGTCCTGGTGGCGGCGCACCCGGTCCATCACGGCGGGGATGCGCTGGGCCAGCGGCGCATGGGCCGGGTCGGCGCAGATCTCGTCGTCCTTGATGAAGTCCAGCCCGGCGGCGCACAGCGTGCCGACCAGCTCGCCGGTCTCCTCCGCCGACAGCCCGACATTCGGCTTGATGATGGAGCCGACCAGCGGCCCGTCCGCCACCCCGGTCAGCCGCCGCGTGCCGGCGACGCCGTGGCGCGGCAGGTCGAACTGCGTGCGGTAGGCCTGCGGAATGCGCAAAGACTCCAGCCGCAGCCCTGTCACCTCGCCCAGATCATACAGGTTGCCCGCCACCGTTGCGGCCAGCGTCGGCAGGTTCGCCCCGATGTTGGCGGTGGGGAAGGAGATGGTGACGCGCGCCCGCTGCCAGGGCCCTGGATTGCGCTGGCGCTCCAGCCATGTGTTCGGCAGGGCAGGGGTGTCGGCGACGTCCAGCTTCTCGACGGATTCGACGATGGCGCGGGCGCGGGCGCGCAGATCGTCGGTTTCGCCATGGACGCGGGTGAAGGTGCCGCAGGACTGCTCCCCCGCCATCACCTCCGCCACCTTGGCCGGGGCGAGGGGGGTTTCGATCAGATAGGTTGCTTCGATGCGGTCGGCGTGCATGGTGGCCGCCCCTTACAGCTTGCTCAAATCCGGAAACGGCCGCACCGGATCGGACCCGTCCCACCCCATCGACGCCTCGCGGATCAGGTCGAACATCTTGCCCTTCGGCCCGGCGACCTCCGACAGCTCGATCACAGTGCCTGGATGGTATTCGGTGTCGAAATAGATGAACCGCCCCTTCTCGCCGACCTCGCCGCTCATCACCGGCTTGAAGCCCTGGCCCAGCAGCCGTTCCAGGTCGGCGTCGTAATCCTCGGTCCAATAGGCGACATGCTGCAACCCGGTGTTCCCCGCCTGCAGAAAGTCGCGATACATCGACGGCGCGTCGTTGCGGGTCTGGATCAGCTCCATCTGCAACGGCCCGGAGTTCGCCAGCGCCACCGAATTGTGAACCTCGTAGGATTCGCCGCGGTAGGTGTAGTTCCGGATCGGAACCCGCTCGTTGTAGAACCAGGGACCGATGCCGAGCGTGCGGCTCCAATAGTCCATGGCGGCCTCGATGTCGCGCACGACGTAGCCAGCCTGACGGATCTGGCCGAAGAATCGGCTCATTGAAGGAACTCCGGATAAGAGGGAAAACGGTTGGCGTCAGCGCGCCAGAAAGCCGGTCGAAATCCAGGGAATGGCGGCGACGATCACCAGCCCGACCAGCAGCGCGCCGACATAGCCCCAGATATGCTTCAGGCCATCGTCGGGATTGACCTTGCTGATGGCGCAGGCGCCGTAATAGCCGACGCCGAAGGGCGGGGCGAACAGGCCGATGCCCATGGCGAAGATGACGACCATCGCATAGTGCACCTCGTGCACCCCGGCGGCGCGGGCGATGGGGAACAGCAGCGGGCCGAACAGCACGATGGCGGGGATGCCCTCCAACACGCTGCCCAGGATGATGAAGGCGACGATGGAGATGGCGAGGAAGCCATATGCGCCGCCGGGGATGCCGGCCATGAAGCGGGCCAGATCGGACGAGAAGCCGGACTGGGTCAGACCCCAGGCCATCGAGGTGGCGCAGCCGACGATGAAGATGATCGCCCCGGTCAGCGACGCCGTCTCGATCAGCATCGGCTTCAGCCGGCGCCAGTCGAACTGGCGGTAGATCAGCAGCCCGACCACGGTGGAGTAAGCGATGCCGATTGTCGAAACCTCGGTCGCCGTCGCGATGCCCTCGACCACCGCGGCGCGGATGACGAAGGGCAGCAGGATGGCGGGCAGCGCCACCATGGCAAGCCGGGCGATCTCGCGCCGCGGGGTGCGCTCGACATGGCTCAGATCCTCACGGCGGTAGCGCCGCCAGACGACGAAGCACAGGCAGGCGCCCAGAACCACGCCCGGCAGCATGCCGCCGGTGAACAGCGCTGCGATCGACACGCCGGTGACCGAGCCGATGGTGATAAGGACGATGCTGGGCGGAATGGTCTCGGTCTGCGCCCCGGTCGCCGACAGCAGCGCCACCAGATCGCCGGGAGGGGCGCCACGCTTCTTCATCTCCGGGAACAGCACCGGGGCGATGGCCGCCATGTCGGCGATCTTCGAGCCGGAGATGCCGGAGACCAGATACATCGCGCCGATCAGCACATAGGACAGGCCGCCGCGCACATGGCCCAGCAGGCTGGCCAGGAACTGGATCATCGCGCGGGCCATGCCGGTCATCTCGATCAGCAGACCGAGGAAGACGAACAGCGGCACCGCCAGCAGGATCAGGTGGCTCATCCCCTCGTCCAGCCGGCCGACCATCACCAGCAGCGGCGTGGAGGTGGTCAGCGCCAGATAGGCGAAGGTGGCGAGCGCGAAGGAAAAGGCGATGGGCACCCCGGCGAAGACGTTGGCCGCCACCAGCCCGACGAAGAAGATGACGAGGTTCAACTGTCCCAGCGGCTTGAACACTGGCCCGGCGACCCAGAAACCGGCGACGATGGCGCCGGTCACCAGCACCGCCGCCAGCGCGGTCAGCGGCCGGGCGACCCGCAGCAGCCGGAACAGCGCCGCCACCAGCATCAGCCCCAGCCCGACCGGCAGCGCCGCGGCGCGCCAGGCGTTGGAAACCTCCATCGCCGGGGTGGTGATGAACTGTTCCTCCATCGCGTAATCGACGGCGTGGTACAGCACCAGCGCCAGGAAGGCGATGGGGGCGGTGATGGCGATGCATTCCAGCAGGCTGCGCGCCTGCGGGCCGACGCGGCTGACCAGACCGGTCATCCGCATATGCTCGCCCCGGCGCAGCGCCACCACCGCGCCCAGCATCGACAGCCAGAGGAACAGGATGGAGGCCAGCTCGTCCGACCACACCAGCGGCGTGTGGAACAGATAGCGGGCGGTGACGCCGGCCAGCAGCACGACGATCTCGATCAGCACCAGAAGGCCCGCCACGGTCTCGACCCCGACGGACAGGCCGCGGTCGATCCTGCGCAGCAGCGAAGCCGCACCTCCGGCGGCAACGCCGCCGGGAGTGTCCACGTAACCGTGGACCGGTTCGGACATGTGGGACATGGCGGGGGGTTCCTTCATCGGACAGGACCTGTTTTGAAAGGGTCGGCGATCAGGCTAGCTTGCCGACCGCCTCCTCCAGCAGGCCCCAGGCCTCGTCGCCGAAACGGCCCTTCCATTCGCCGTAGAAACCGCTATCGCGCAGCTTGGCGCGGAAGCTGTCGGGAGCCGGCTGGTTGAAGGTCAGACCCTTCGATTCCAGATCGGCCCGAACCGACTGGTTCAGCGCCTTGATGTCGCCGCGCTGTGCCATGCCGGCGTCGTTGATGGCGTTGGCGACGATGGTCTGCATGTCCGGCGGCAGGCCCTTCCAGGCGCGGCCGTTGGCGATGAACCAGAAGCCGTCCCAGATGTGGTTCGACAGCGAGCAGTATTTCTGCACCTCGAACAGCTTGGCGACCTGGATGATCGGCAGCGGGTTTTCCTGCGCATCGACGATCCGGGTCTGCAGCGACGAATAGACCTCGCTGAACTGCAGGCTGGTCGGCGACGCGCCCAGGCCCTTGAACATGGCGATGCTGAGCGGGCTGACCGGCACGCGGATTTTCAGGCCGTCCATGTCGGCGGCGGAATTGATCGGCTTGTCGCCGCTGGTCATCTGGCGGAAGCCGTTGTCCCACATCTTGTCGAAGGCGTAGAGCCCGACCTTGGAGATGGCGTTGCGGACATGGGCCCCCAGCTTGCCGTCCATCGCCTTCCACACCTGATCGTAGTCGGAGAAGGCGAAGCCGACCGCGTTGATGGCGGCGACCGGAACCAGTGTGGCGATCACCAGCGCCGACGGCGTGAAGAAGGTCAGGCCGCCGCTGCGCACCTGGGACAGCATGTCGGTGTCGCCGCCCAGCTGGTTGTTCGGGAAGATCTTGACCTCGATCTTGCCGTTGGACTCCTTGGCGATGCGCTCCGCCGCCTCATGGGCGCGGATGTTCAGCGGATGGGTCAGCGGCAGGTTGTTGCCGTATTTCAGCTCATACTCGGCGGCGCGGGCGATGTGCGGCATGCCGATGACGGCACCGGCGGCCCCGATGGCGGGCGCGGTGGCGATGGCCTTCAGCATCGTGCGGCGGGTCAGACTGGTCATTTCAAACCTCCCATGGATTACCGGCCGACGTTGCTGTTTTCGGCCTTGCGTTTCTGATGTGATCTGATGTCAATTGATGATTGTTGGATGGACGGTATGTCCAGCACCGACAGGTGTCAAACGCCGAAATTGATGGTTTTTGATGGTTTCACTGAAGGATGATCCGGAAACCGGCACGGGTGCGCGCGGCCTGCCGCGGGTGGCCGACATCGCGCAGGCCGCCGGCGTGTCCACCGCCACGGTCGACCGCGTGCTGAACCACCGGCCGGGGGTGCGCGCCGCCACCGTGCAGCGCGTGCTGAAGGCGGCGGCGGACCTCGACTATCTGCCGGACGCCGAGCTTTATGCCGCGGCGGGGCAGAAGCCGATGCGGCTGTCCTTCCTGCTGCCCGCCGGCAACAACCGCTTCCTGACCGGGCTGGGGGAGATGATCCGGCGCGCCGATGCCACCCTCGCCCCGCACGGCGTCAAGGCGCAGGTGGAGTTCATCAAGAGCTTCAATCCGGAACTTCTGGCGCGCAGCCTGTTCCAGCATGGCCGCCGCGCCGACGGCGTCGCCTTCATGGCGCTGGAGCATCCGGCGGTGCGCGAGGCGGTGGACGCGCTGGCCGACCGCAATGTGCCGAGCGTGACGCTGATCTCCGACATCCTGAACTGCCGGCGCGCCGGCTATGTCGGGCTGGACAACCGCGCGGCCGGCCGCACCGCCGGCTATCTGATCGCGCGTTTCCTGAAGCATCGCCCGGCCAAGGTGGCGATGATCGCCGGCAGCCTCAGCTACCGCGCGCATGAGGACCGCGAGATGGGTTTCTTCAACGTCCTGAAGGAAACCGCCCCCGACATCGAGGTGGTCGGCCTGCGCGAAGGCCATGACGACGAGGGGAAAAGCTATCGGCAGACCCGCATGCTGCTGGGCCTGCACCCCGACCTTGCCGGCGTCTACAACATCGGCGGCGGTGCGGAGGGCGTCGCCCGCGCCCTGAAGGAGACGCGACGCGAGCGTGAAATGGTCTTCATCGGCCACGGCCTGACCAACGAGACGCGCGGCCTGCTGATCGACGGCACGCTGGATGCGGTCATCACCCAGGATCCGCGCAACACCCTGTCGGCCTGCGTCGGCATCTTCACCAATCTCCGCGCCGGCCGGCCGCCCATGCAGGGCGTGGAAAGCCCGAGAGCGGAAGTGATCTTCCGCGAAAACCTGCCGAAAAACATGCTGCCTGATGAATGAAAAAGGGCGGCGCCGCCCTGTTGAGGCCGCGCCGCCCTTATCATTCAACCCTCGTCATTCACCCCATCTTCCACTCCGCCGGCGGCACCCCGCCTTCCGCCGGCGCTTCCACCCGACGCTCCGCCCCGGCCAGCTTGCGCAGCAGCACGTAGAACACCGGGGTCAGCACCAGACCGAACAGCGTCACGCCGATCATGCCGGCGAACACCGCCACACCCATGGCGTGCCGCATCTCGGCACCGGCGCCGGTGGAGGTGACCAGCGGCACCACGCCCATGATGAAGGCGATGGAGGTCATCAGGATCGGCCGCAGCCGCAACCGGCTCGCCTCGATCGCCGCCTGCACCACGCTGCGCCCCTCCTGCTCCAGTTCGCGGGCGAACTCGACGATCAGGATGGCGTTCTTCGCCGACAGACCGACCAGCACCATGAAGCCGATCTGCGTGAAGATGTTGTTGTCGCCCCCCGTCAGCCACACCCCGAACAGCGCCGACAGCACGCTCATCGGCACGATCAGCAGGATGGCGAGCGGCAGCGTCAGGCTCTCGTACTGCGCGGCCAGCACCAGGAACACCAGCAGCACGCTGATCGGGAAGACCCACAAGCCCGCATTGCCGACCAGGATCTTCTGATAGGTCAGGTCGGTCCATTCCAGCTTGACGCCGCGCGGCAGCACCTCCGCCGCGATGCGCTCCGCCGCTGCTTCCGCCTGTCCCGACGAATAGCCCGGCGCCGGCCCGCCATTGACGTCGGCGGCGGTGAAGCCGTTGTAGCGCACCACCATTTCCGGCCCATAGCTGGGCTGCACCGTCACCAGCGACGACAGCGGCACCATGGTCCCCGCCGCGTTGCGGGTCTTCAACAGCCCGATGTCGTCGGCATGGTCGCGGAACGGCGCGTCGGCCTGCACCCGCACCTGATAGACACGGCCAAAGGCGTTGAAGTCGTTGACGTAGAGTGACCCCAGATAGATCTGCATGGTGTCGAACACGTCGGCGACATTGACGCCCAGCTGCTTGGCCTTCACCCGGTCGAGATCGACGTCCAGCTGCGGCACGTTGATCTGGTAGGACGAGAAGGTCGGCCCCAGCTCCGGCGTCTGCGCCGCCCGCTTGACGAAGGCGTTCACCGCATTGCTCAGCGCCTCGTAGCCAAGATTCCCGCGATCCTCCAGCTGCATCTTGAAGCCGCCGAGCTGCCCCAGACCCATCACCGGCGGCGGCGGGAAGATGGCGACGAAGGCTTCCTTCAGCCCGGCATAGCGCTGCTGCAGATCCTTGGCGATGGCGCCGGCCGACAGCGACGGGTCATGGCGTTCGGCAAACGGCTTCAGCGTGACGAAGACGATGCCGGCGCTGGACGAGTTGGTGAAGCCGTTGACCGACAGGCCCGGGAAGGCCACCGCGCTCTGCACGCCGGGGCGCTTCAGCGCGATATCGGTCATCTCGCGGATCACCGCCTCCGTCCGGTCGAGCGAGGCGCCGTTGGGAAGCTGGGCGAAGCTGATCAGATACTCCTTGTCCTGCATCGGCACGAAGCCCGACGGCACCGTGCGGCCGAGCAGCACCGTGGCGCCGATCAGCAGCGCATAGACCGCCAGCATCACGCCCTTGCGCCGCACCACCCCGCCCACGCCGCGGCCATAACCGTCCGACGCCTTGTGGAACACCCGGTTGAACAGCCGGAAGAAGCCGCCGAACACCCGGTTCATCGCGCGGGTCAGCCAGTCCTGCGGCTGGTCATGGCCGCGCAGCAGCACCGCCGACAAGGCCGGCGACAGGGTCAGCGAGTTGAAGGCGGAAATCACCGTGGAGATCGCAATGGTCATCGCGAACTGCTTGTAGAACTCGCCGCTGAGGCCGGTCATCGCCGCCAGCGGCACGAAGACGGCGACCAGGGTCAGCGCGATGGCGATGATCGGCCCGCTGACCTCCTGCATGGCGCGGATGGTGGCGTCGCGGGCGGACAGGCCGGACTCGATGTTGCGCTCAACATTCTCGACCACGACGATGGCGTCGTCGACGACGATGCCGATGGCCAGCACCATGCCGAACAGCGACAGCGCGTTGATCGAGAAGCCGAAGGCCAGCAGCAGCGAGAAGGTGCCGACGATGGAGATCGGCACCGCCAGCAGCGGAATGATCGACGCCCGCCAGGTCTGCAGGAAGACGATCACCACCAGCACCACCAGCGCCACCGCCTCCAGCAGCGTGTGCACCACCGCCTCGATGGAGGAGCGGACGAACTGCGTCGGGTCGTAGACGATGGAGTAATCGACGCCTTCCGGCATGTCGGCCTTCAACTCCGCCATCACGCTGCGCACCTCGTCGGAGATGGCGAGCGCGTTGGCGTCCGGCGTCTGGGTGATTGCCATCGCCACCGCCGGCTTGTTGTCGAGCAGCGAGCGCAGACCATACTGCGCCGCCGCCAGCTCCACCCGCGCCACGTCGCGCAGGCGGGTGACGCCGCCGTCCTCGCCGGTCTTCAGCACGATGTCGCCGAACTCGTCGGCGGTCTTCAGCCGGCCGCGCGCGTTGATCGACAGCTGCAGCGGCACGTCGGGCAGCGAGGGCGACGCGCCGATCACGCCGGCCGCCACCTGGACATTCTGTTCGCGGATGGCATTCACCACGTCGGTGGCGGTCAGCCCGCGCTGCGCCACCTTCCCCGGATCGAGCCACACCCGCATGGCATAGTCGCCGGCGCCCCACACCTGCACCTCGCCGACGCCCTGGATGCGGCTCAGCCGGTCCTTGACGTTCAGCACCGCGTAGTTGCGCAGGTAGGTCATGTCATAGCGGTCGTTGGGCGACAGCAGATGCACGACCATGGTCAGCGTCGGCGAGCTTTTCACCGTGGTGACGCCCAGCCGCTGCACGTCGGCCGGCAGCCGCGGCATCGCCTGGGCCACGCGGTTCTGCACCAGCTGCTGCGCCTTGTCCGGATCGGTGCCCAGCCTGAAGGTCACGGTCAGCGCCATGTTGCCGTCGCTGTTCGCCTGCGACTGCATATAGAGCATGCCTTCGACGCCGTTGATCTGCTCCTCCAGCGGGGAGGCGACGGTCTCGGCGATCACCTTGGGGTTGGCGCCGGGGAACTGCGCGCGCACCACGACGGACGGCGGCACCACCTCCGGATATTCGGAAATCGGCAGGCGGAACAGCGCGATGGCCCCCGCCAGGAACAGCGCCACCGACAGCACCGCAGCAAAGATCGGCCTGTCGATGAAGAATTTCGAGATGTTCATCTGGGGTCTCCCAGGCTGCACGCTCCCCATCCCTCCCCGCGTCCAGCAAGGAATGCCGGGCGAGGAGGGCCAGCCAACGCGCATGCCCTTGTTCGTCTTTCCTGGGTTCGTGTCTTACCGTGCCGCCGTCTGGGTCTTCTCGGTCCCCATGGCGACCATCTTCGGCGTGACCGCCATGCCCGGCCGGGCGTGCTGGGTGCCGTTGACGACCACGCGCTCGCCGGCCGCCAGCCCGTCGGTCACCACGCGCAGCCCGTTCTGCAGCGCGCCGAGCTTCACCGGCCGGTACTCCACCTTGTTCTCCTGCGTCACCACCAGGACGAACTTCTTGTCCTGGTCGGTGCCGATGGCGCGGTCATCGACCAGCAGCGCGTCATAGGGCTTGGTGCCCCCCACCTTCACCCGCGCATAGAGCCCCGGCACCAGCACGCCGTCGTCATTGTCGAAGCGGGCGCGCACGCGGATGGTGCCGGACACGCTGTCCAGCCGGTTGTCGACATACTCCACCATGCCGTCGCGCGAGTAATCCTCCTCGTTGGCAAGGCCGAGCCGGACCGGGATCGTCCCGGAATCGCGCATCGGCGCGATGTGGCGCAGATAGGTCTGCTCATCGACGTCGAAGGAGGCGTAGATCGGCGATTCCGACACCAGCGTGGTCAGCGGCTCCGCGGCGGCACCGGCGGCGACCACGTTGCCGACCGTCCGTTCCGCCCGCGACACCCGGCCCGACACCGGCGCCGTCACCCGCGTGTAGCCGAGATTGAGCCGCGCGATCTCCAGCGCCGCCTGCGCCGCCTTCAAATTGGCGGTCGCCTCGCGGGCGGCATTGTCCTTCTGGTCCATGGTGCTGCGCGAGATGGTGTCGTCGCGCACCAGCTTCTGCGCGCGGTCGAGGTCGGCCGCGGTCAGCCGCACCCGCGCCTGCGCCGCGGCGACCTGCGCCTCGGCCCGCGCCACCTCCGCCTCATAGGGGCGGGGGTCGATGGTGAACAGCACGTCGCCCTTCTTCACCAGAGCGCCGTTGCGGAAATGCACGGCGACGATGGTGCCGGGGACCTGCGGCCGGATATCGACGCGGTCCACCGCCTCCAGCCGGCCGGAATAGGACTGCCAATCCGTCACCGGTCGGGCCAGCACGGTGGCGACATCCACCTCGGCCGGCGGCGGGGCGGGGGATTCGGAGGCGGTTTGTGCCTCGGCCGGGCTGCGCAAGGTGACGGCGCCGGTCAGTGCCGCCACGGAAACGCCGGCCGCGATCAATAGGGAAAGTGTTTTGCGGGACATGGGCTTACCTGTGGCTCGAAGTGTCGGGATGGGCGCCGGTCAGGCGGCGCCGGAAGAAGTCGGCGGCGGCGGCCAGCGCCGGCGCGTGTTGGGCGAGCCCGGCATGGGTGACGCCGGTGAAGCGGGTGACCTCGGTCGGCACCCCGGCGTCGATCAGCCGGGCGGCATAGCTTTCCGCCTCCGGCCGCAGCACGTCGTTCTGCGCTGTGGCGATCATGATCGGCGGCAGCCGGCCGAGCCGGCGCGATTCCAGGGGAGCGGCATAGGGATGCAGCCGCAGCGCCGCCTCCGGCAGATAGGCGCGGTAACAGCGCGCACAGTCCGTCACGCTGCCCTCTCCGTCGCCGACGCGCGTCAGGCTGGGGTCGAGCATCGGCCCGAGCAGCGCCTGCGCCGCGATCTCCGGCCCGCCGCGGTCGCGGGCGAGCAGGGTGAGCGACACCGCGACATGCCCGCCGGCATCATGCCCGGCGACGCCCAGCGGCCCGGCCCGCTCCGCCAGCCAGAGGGCTGCGGCATGGGCATCCTCGATGGCGGCGGGAAAGGGATGGGCGGGGGCCAGCGCATAGCCGACCGCCACCACCAGCGCCGGAATGCTCTCCGCCAGCGCCATTGCCGGCACCTCGACATCCTCGACCGACCCGGAGGTGAATCCGCCGCCGTGGAAATACAGCACGCCCGGCAGCGCTCCGGAAAGCGCCGGCCGATACAGGCACAGCGGAACCTCGCGACCCTCCACTTTCAGCGACGTGCGTGAACGTTCCATCCCGATCCGGCGCCCTGGCGCCCCTCCTGCAATGCGGCAAGAGGGATAATGTGCAAGCGCCGGGGTGGGATAAAGCCGCTGCGGCTGGGAACAGAATTCAGCCGGGGCGAAC
>CBFGPE010000055.1:0-40725 GCA_965650625.1 uncultured Azospirillum sp.
GGCTGCTGGGGACCGGAGCCGGACGCCGATGCGGTCGTGAAGGCCGCCTGGGACGCGCTGGCCGGGGTGATGGATCCGGAGATCCCGGTGCTGAGCATCGTCGATCTCGGCATCGTCCGCGCGGTGTCCGCCGACGCGGACGGACGGCTGTCGGTGGCCCTGACGCCGACATATTCCGGCTGCCCCGCCACCAACGTGATCGTGCTGGAGGCGGAAACCGCGCTGGCCCGCGCCAAACTCGACGCCCGCGTCTCGGTGGTGATCGCCCCGCCCTGGACGACCGACTGGATCAGCGACACCGGCCGCGAAAAGCTGGCCGAGGTCGGCATCGTCCCGCCGCCGGCATCGGGCAAGCGGTCGCTGACCGCCCCGGACGAGGTGATCGCCTGTCCGCGCTGCGGATCGCAGGACACCCGGCAGATCAGCCGCTTCGGCTCCACCGCCTGCAAGGCGCTGCACGCCTGCAACGCCTGCCTCGAACCGTTCGACGTGTTCAAATGCCATTGATGAGTGGGGCGCCCGCCGCGACCACTCAACCGGCCCGACCAAGGACCACCCAATGACCACCCCCAGCTTCCACCCGCTGACCATCCGCGAGTGCCGCCGGGAGACCGCGGACACCGTGTCGATCGCCTTCGACGTGCCGGCCGATCTCGCCGACCGCTTCCGCTTCGTCCAGGGCCAGTACCTGACCCTCAAGACCCACATCGGGGACGAGGAGGTGCGGCGCTCCTATTCCATCTGCTCCGGCGTGGATGAGGGCGAACTGCGCGTGGCGGTGAAGAAGGTCGATGGCGGCCTGTTCTCCACCCACGCCAACCAGTCGCTGGCCCCCGGCGCGGTGCTGGAGGTGATGACGCCGATGGGGCGCTTCCACACCCCCATCGACCCCAATGCCGCCCGCACCTACGTCGCCTTCGCCGCCGGCAGCGGCATCACGCCGGTGATGTCGATCCTGAAGACCGTGCTGGCGCAGGAGCCGAAGAGCCGCTTCGTCCTGGTCTACGGCAACCGCACCGTCTCCTCCATCATATTCCGCGAAGAGCTGGAGGACCTGAAGAACCGCTATATCGGCCGGCTGGTCATCCACCATGTGCTGAGCCGCGAGCCGGAAGAGGCCGGGCTGCTCGGCGGCCGCATCGGCGCCGGTCTGGTGCGCGAACTCTGCGCCGGTCCCTTGAAGGCCGAGGACATCGACGCCGCCTTCCTCTGCGGTCCCCAGCCGATGGTGGAGGAGGTGCGCGACGCCCTGGCCGCCTGCGGCACGCCGCCTGCCAACATCCATGTCGAGCTGTTCGGCACCACGACCGCCGCGCGGCCCACGGTCAGGAAGGTGGCGACCGACACCCCCACCGACGCCGCGACCATCGCCATCCTGCAGGACGGCAAGCGCAAGGAGTTCACGCTGCCCTATGACGGCGACAGCATCCTCGACGCCGCCCACCGGCACGGCGCCGACCTGCCCTATTCCTGCAAGTCCGGCGTCTGCTGCACCTGCCGCGCCAAGGTGCGCGAAGGCAAGGTCGAGATGGCCGAGAACTACTCGCTGGAGCCGTGGGAGGTCGAGGCCGGCTATGTCCTGACCTGCCAGTCGCGCCCGCTGACCGAACGGGTCGTCATCGATTTCGACGCCGCCTAAATCAACGAGAAAAAGGAAACGCCCCGCCATGACCACCACCCCGCAGAGCCTGTTCGAGACGCACGAGGCGACGCTGCAGAAGGCCGTCGAAGCCTGCCGCAGCCGCGCCTACTGGTCGGCCTTCCCCGAAATGCCGAGCCCGCGCGCCTATGGCGAGACGGCGGCGGCGGATGGCGAGGCGGCCTTCGCGGCTTACCGCGACAAGCCCTTCGAGCTGGACCAGCCGGGCGTCACCGGCACCAAGGGGGGCACGGTGGGTGGCGAGCGCTCGCCCTTCGGCTTCGACCTCGGCATCACCTATCCGGTGTCGGACGTCGATGCGCTGGTGAAGGCGGCCAAGGCGGCGATGCCGGGCTGGCGCAAGGCCGGGCCGAACGGCCGCGCCGGCGTCTGCCTGGAAATCCTCAAGCGTCTGAACGCGCGGTCCTTCGAGATCGCCAACGCGGTGATGCACACCACAGGGCAGGCCTTCATGATGGCCTTCCAGGCCGGCGCCCCGCACGCCCAGGACCGTGGGCTTGAGGCGGTCGCCTATGGCTGGAAGGCGATGACCGACCAGACCCCGGCGGCGCGCTGGGAGAAGCCGCAGGGCAAGAACCCGCCGCTGGTGATGGACAAGCGCTTCGAGGTGGTCGGCCGCGGCGTCGGGCTGGTCATCGGCTGCGCCACCTTCCCGACCTGGAACGGCTATCCCGGCCTGTTCGCCAGCCTCGTCACCGGCAATGCGGTGATCGTGAAGCCCGGCCCGACCGCCATCCTGCCGCTCGCCATCACCGTGAAGATCGCGCGCGAGGTGCTGGCAGAGTGCGGGCTCGACCCCAACCTCGTCACGCTGGCGATCGGCGACACCGTCGCCAAGGATCTGGCGCTGCGTCCGGAAGTGGCGGTGATCGACTACACCGGTTCCACCGGCTTCGGCGACTGGCTGGAGCAGAACGCCCGTCAGGCCCAGGTCTATACCGAGAAGGCCGGCGTCAACACGGTGGTGATCGACGGCACCGACGATCCCAAGGGGATGGTGCGCAACCTCGCCTTCACGCTCAGCCTCTATTCCGGCCAGATGTGCACGACGACCCAGGTCATCTTCGTGCCCAAGGACGGCATCCAGGCCGGCGCTGACCGCATGAGCTTCGATCAGGTCGTCTCGGCGCTGGCCGGCGGCGTCGACAAGTTCCTGTCCGACCCGGAACGCGCGGTGGAGGTGCTGGGCGCCATCCAGTCCGACGCCACGCTCGCCCGCATCGACGAGGCTGCCAAGCTCGGCACCGTCGTGCTGCCGTCTCGCGCCATCACCCATCCGAAGTTCCCGGACGCCCGCATCCGCACGCCGCTGATCCTGACCATGGATGCGGCCGACGAGGACAAGTACGGCCATGAACTGTTCGGCCCGATTTCCATCATCGTGAAGACCGACAGCACCGCCGACAGCCTGGAGCGCGCCGCCCGCCTGACCCGCACCAAGGGCGCCCTGACCACCGGCCTCTACAGCACCGACCCGCAGGTGATTGAGCAGGCGACCGACCTGTTCGTCGAGGCCGGCGTCGCCCTGTCAGTCAATCTGACCGGCGGCGTCTTCGTCAACCAGTCGGCGGCCTTCAGCGACTTCCACGGCACCGGCGCCAACCCGGCGGCCAATGCGGCGCTGTGCGACCTCGCCTTCGTCGCCAACCGCTTCCGCGTGGTGCAGAGCCGCGTTCCGGTTCTGGAGGCCGCCCAATGAGCGACCGGCAGACCACCGACAAGACCATCCTCCTCGACATCGCCGACGGCGTCGCCACCATCACGCTGAACCGGCCCGACCGGCTGAACAGCTTCACCGCGGCGATGCATGAGGAGCTGCGCGAGGCCGTCGGCGAGGTGCGCGACGACAAGGCCGTGCGCTGCCTGCTGCTGACCGGCGCCGGGCGCGGCTTCTGCGCCGGGCAGGATCTGTCCGACCGCGCCGTCGCGCCGGGCGCCCAGGGCCCCGACCTCGGCGTGTCGATCGAGACCAACTACAACCCGCTGGTCCGGTCCTTGCGCGCCCTGCCGATGCCGGTGGTCTGCGCGGTGAACGGCGTCGCCGCCGGGGCGGGCGCCAACATCGCGCTGGCCTGCGACATCGTGCTGGCGGCGCGGTCGGCCAGCTTCATCCAGGCCTTCTGCAAGATCGGGCTGATCCCCGACAGCGGCGGCACCTGGACCCTGCCGCGTCTGGTCGGTCATGCCCGCGCCATGGGCCTCGCCATGCTGGGCGACAAGGTCTCGGCCGAGCAGGCGGAAGCCTGGGGCATGATCTGGAAGGCGGTGGACGACGACACGCTGATGGCGGAGGCCGGCGCGCTCGCCCGCCAGCTCGCCACCCAGCCGACGCGCGGTCTGGCCCTCATCAAGCAGGCGCTCAACGCCTCCTCCGCCAACGACCTCGACACCCAGCTCGACCTGGAACGCGATCTCCAGCGCGAGGCCGGCCGCACGCACGACTATCGCGAGGGCGTCGCCGCCTTCGTCGAGAAGCGCTCGCCGAAGTTCGAGGGGCGGTGATGGCGGTGCTCGATCCCTCCATCACCGTCGCGGTGGTCGGAGCCGGCGCCATGGGCCAGGGCATCGCCCAGGTCGCGGCCCAGGCCGGCCACCCGGTCCTGCTGGTCGACACCCGCCCCGGCGCCGCCCAGGCCGCCGTCGAGTCCATCGCCAAGGCCCTGACCGCCCTGGTCGAAAAGGGCAAGCGCACGGCGGCGGAACGCGACGCCACCGTCGACCGTCTGCGCGCGGTGAACGGCCTGTCCGACCTCGCCCCCGCCGGGCTGGTGGTGGAGGCCATCGTCGAGGACCTCGACGTCAAGCGCCGCCTGTTCGCCGAGCTTGAGGGCATCGTCGGGCCGGATGCGATCCTCGCCACCAACACCTCGTCGCTGTCGGTCACCGCCATCGGTGCCGGGGTACAGCGGCCGGAACGGCTGGCCGGCCTGCATTTCTTCAATCCGGCGCCGCTGATGGCGCTGGTGGAGATCGTCAGCGGCCTCGCCACCGATCCGGCGGTGCTCGACACGCTGTTCGACACGGCCAAGGCCTGGGGCAAGAGCCCGGTGCGCTGCCGCTCCACCCCCGGCTTCATCGTCAACCGGGTCGCCCGCCCCTTCTACGCCGAAGGGCTGCGGCTGGTGCAGGAACAGGCGGCCGATCCCGCCACCATCGACGCCGTCGCCCGCGAGGCCGGCGGCTTCCGCATGGGGCCGTTCGAGCTGATGGACCTGATCGGCCATGACGTGAACTTCGCCGTCACCCGCTCCGTCCATGCCGCCTATTTCGGCGACCCGCGCTTCCAGCCCTCGCTGATCCAGCAGGAACTGGTCGAGGCCGGGCGCCTCGGCCGCAAAACCGGCCGCGGCTTCTACGACCACAGCCCCGGCGGCGCCAAGCCGACGCCGCGCAGCGCCGAGCCGGCCGTCAAGCCGCAGCGTGTCACCGTACAGGGCAACCTCGGCCCCGCCGCGTCCCTGGTCGGGCTGCTGCGCGAGGCCGGTATCGCCGTCGAGGAGACCGCCGGTCCCGGCACGCTCGTGGTGGACGGTGTCACCCTGGTCCTCACCGATGGCCGCACCGCCACCGCCCGTGCGGCGGAGGACGGCATTGCCCCGCTGGTGCTGTTCGACCTCGCGCTGGACTACGCCAAGGCCACCCGCATGGCTCTGGCCCCCGCCGACGGCACGCCGTCCGAGGCGGTCGCCGTCGCCGCCGGGCTGTTCCAGGTGCTGGGCAAGGCGGTGTCGGTGATCGACGACGCCCCCGGTCTGGTGGTGATGCGCACCGTCGCCATGCTCGCCAACGAGGCGGCCGACGCGGCGATGCAGGGCGTCGCCAGCGCAGCCGACATCGACATCGCGATGACCAAGGGCGTGAACTACCCGCTGGGTCCGCTCGCCTGGGCCGACCGCATCGGCCTGCCCCATGTGCTGGCCGTGCTCGACGCGCTGGCCCGCACCTATGGCGAGGACCGCTACCGCGCCTCGGCCCTGCTGCGCCGCAAGATTTCTGGAGGAAACCGCTTCCATGGCTGAGACCCACACCGACCCCCAAAGCCTCGCCGAAGCGGTCGGCCGCGGCATGTACGAGCGCGACCATTGCGCCCAGGCCCACGGCATCGAACTGCTGGAAATCGCCCCCGGCTATGCCCGCATGGCGATGACCGTGCGCAAGGACATGGTGAACGGCCACGACATCGGCCATGGCGGCATGACCTTCACGCTGGCCGACACCGCCTTCGCCTATGCCTGCAACGCGGCGAACGAGGTGACGGTGGCGGCGGGCTGCTCCATCACCTTCCCGGCTCCGGCCAAGCTGGGCGATGTGCTGACCGCCGAATGCCGAGAGGTGCACAAGCGCGGCCGCTCCGGCGTCTACGACGTCACCGTCACCAACCAGGACGGCACGGTGGTCGGCCTGTTCCGCGGCCAGTCGGCGCGCATCGCGGGGACCGTGATTCCGGTGGCCTGAAGCCATCAAAGGCGCCGCCCCCTGGCGGCCACGGTCACGATCCCCATCTGATAGTTTCTGGAGCGAACCATGCGTGAAGCCTACATCTGCGATGCCGTCCGCACCCCCTTCGGCCGTTACGGCGGCGGGCTGGCCCCGGTGCGCCCGGACGACCTCGCCGCGGTGCCGCTGAAGGCCCTGATGGAGCGCAATCCCGGCGTCGAGTGGTCCGCCGTCGACGACGTGATCCTTGGCTGCGCCAACCAGGCCGGCGAGGACAACCGCAACGTCGCCCGCATGGCCGCCCTTCTGGCGGGGTTGCCCGAGACGGTGCCCGGCACCACGGTCAACCGCCTCTGCGGCTCCGGCATGGACAGCATCGGCATGGCCGCCCGCGCCATCAAGGCGGGCGAGGCCGAACTGATCGTCGCTGGCGGCGTGGAGAGCATGACCCGCGCCCCCTTCGTCATGGGCAAGTCCGACAGCGCCTTCTCCCGTCAGGCGGAGATCTTCGACACCACCATCGGCTGGCGCTTCGTCAATCCGCTGATGAAGGCGAAGTTCGGCATCGACAGCATGCCGGAGACGGCGGAAAACGTCGCCGCCGACCACAACATCTCCCGCGCCGACCAGGACGCTTTCGCGGTGCGCAGCCAGCAGCGCGCCGGCCGCGCCCAGGAGTCGGGGCGTCTGGCCCGCGAGATCGTCCCGGTCTCCATCCCCCGCCGCAAGGGCGAGCCGACCATCGTCGCCGCCGACGAGCATCTGCGCCCCGACACCACGCTGGAAGCGCTGGCCAAGCTCTCCACCCCCTTCCGCAAGGAAGGCGGCAGCGTCACCGCCGGCAACGCATCGGGCGTCAATGACGGCGCCGCCGCGGTGATCGTCGCCTCGGCCGAAGCCGTGAAGCGCTACGGCCTGACCCCACGGGCGCGCGTCGTCGGCACTGCGGTGGCCGGCGTCGCCCCGCGCGTGATGGGCATCGGCCCGGCCCCGGCGACGCAGAAGCTGCTGGCCCGCCTCGGCCTCTCCATCGGCGATGTCGACGTGATCGAGTTGAACGAGGCCTTTGCCGCGCAGGGCCTCGCCGTGCTGCGCATGCTGGGCCTGCCCGACGATGCCGAGCATGTGAACCCCAATGGCGGCGCCATCGCGCTCGGCCATCCGCTGGGCGCCAGCGGCACCCGTCTGGTCGCCAGCGCGGTGATGGAGTTGGAGGACCGCAAGGCGACCCGCGCGCTCTGCACCATGTGCATCGGCGTCGGCCAGGGCATCGCCATGATGGTGGAGCGGGTCTGAACGAAAATCGGCAACACCGGCCGTCAAGCGCCGGGCATCAGTACGAAGGGAGAAACGCACCATGTCCATCATGACCGATACCGGCGTCAGCGAGGGCACCAAACCCGGCATGGACCGCTACGAGTTCGCCAGCCGCGACGAGATCGTCGCGATGCAGACGGAGCGGCTGGCATGGTCGCTTCGCCACTCCTACGCCAACGTCGCCTCCTTCCGCGCCAAGTGCGAGGCGAAGGGCGTTCATCCCGACGACTTCAAGGAACTGAAGGATCTTGCGCTGTTCCCCTTCACCGTGAAGGACGATCTGCGCCAGGCCTATCCCTTCGGCATGTTCGCCGTGCCGATGGAGGACATCGTGCGCGTCCATGCCTCCAGCGGCACCACCGGGCGGCCGACGGTGGTCGGCTACACCAAGGGCGACATCGACGTGTGGGCGGAGGTCGTTGCCCGCTCCATCCGCGCCGCCGGCGGCACGCGCGGCGACCGGGTGCACATCGCCTACGGCTACGGCCTGTTCACCGGCGGCCTCGGCGCCCATTACGGGGCGGAGCGGCTGGGCTGCACCGTCATCCCGATGTCGGGCGGCCAGACCGAGAAGCAGGTCCAGCTGATCCAGGACTTCAAGCCGACCATCATCATGGTCACGCCGTCCTACATGCTGAACATCGCCGACGAGATGCGCCGCCAGGGCATCGACCCGCGCAGCACCAGCCTGCGCGTCGGCATCTTCGGCGCCGAGCCCTGGACCGGCGCTCTGCGCGAGGAGATCGAGCGCACCTTCAACATCCACGCGGTGGACATCTACGGCCTGTCGGAGGTGATGGGTCCGGGCGTGGCGTCGGAATGCGTCGAGACCAAGGACGGCCCGGTGATCTGGGAGGACCATTTCTATCCCGAGATCATCGACCCCGACTCAGGCGAGGTGCTGCCCGACGGCTCCTATGGAGAGCTGGTCTTCACCACCCTGACCAAGCAGGGCATGCCGGTCATCCGCTACCGCACCCGCGACCTGACCCGTCTGCTGCCGCCGACGGCGCGCGGCATGCGGCGGATGGACAAGATCACCGGCCGGTCGGACGACATGCTCATCATCCGCGGCGTGAACGTCTTCCCGACCCAGGTCGAGGAGCTGATCTGCAAGATCCCGGCGCTCGCCCCGCACTATGAGCTGGTGGTCAGCCGCGACGGCCACATGGACAACCTCGCCGTCCGGGTGGAGATGCACGAGGACATCCACCCGTCGGAATGGGACGGCCACGCCAAGCACCTGCAGCACTCGATCAAGTCGCTGATCGGCATCAGCACCCGCGTCGAGGTGGTCGAGCCCGGCGGCATCGCCCGCTCCATCGGCAAGGCCAAGCGCGTGCAGGACCTGCGCCCGAAGGCTTGAGGTCAGCCCTTCGCCCTCAGCCCTTCTGCGACAGCAGCGGGAAGGCGTCCAGAACACCGGTCAGCAGGATCTGGACGCCGACGCAGAACAGCAGGAAGGCGAACAGCCGCGTCAGCACCCGCACCCGCGTCGGACCCAGGAAGGCGACGATGCGGTCGGCGGAGCGGTAGGACAGCCAGACCAGGGCGGCGATCGCCAGCGCCGCCCCCGACATGCCCAGGAAGAACTCCATCAGCCCGCCGGCCCCGCGCGTCGGGCGGGTGGATCCCAGCGCGATGGCGACCGAAATGGTGCCCGGCCCGGTGGTGAAGGGTATCGTCATCGGGAAGAAGGCCGATTCCGCCAGCTGGTCGTTGTCGCCGGTCGGGGCGGCCTGTTCCTGCTTGCGCGCCTCGTGCCGTTCCGGCGCCGACAGCAGCGCCCAGGCCCGTTCGGCCACCACGAAGCCGCCGGCGATCCGCAGCGCCGCCATCGACACGCCGAAGAAGTTCAGCACATAGGCACCCGCCCACAGCGCGGTCAGCATGACGATGGCCGAATAGATGCTGACCAGCCCGGCCAGCCGCGCCCGGTCGCGCGGACTGCTGTCCGCCGTCACCTGACTGAAGATCAGCGCCATCGCCAGCGGATTGACGATGGAGAACAGGGCGGTGAAGGCGAGCAGGAAACTGTCGAACATGGGACCCGTGCGTTTGTCGGCTGTCCGAACAGTTAGCGGGGACTGGGCAGGACTGGCAAGGGGTGGGAATGGGAATGGCTCCTTGCCCGAAAATTCACCACCGATACAGCCTCAGCCCGAAAATTGTGCGCTCCTCGCAAAGCACACCCGCCGGACCACTGTCCGTCCCGTCAGTTCCTGTCCCAATGGACAAGTTTTCTCTTCGTAAAATCAATCTACTACCAGCCAACTTCCCCACCGCTGCACGATCTGGCTCGCTTCTTGCTCCCGTCCTCCGCAACAGACGACAACGCGAAGGGACGACCGCCGTGCCAGCCGCCCAGCCCGCACCGCTCACTCTGGTTCCGCCGGGTGCAGATCATGCGCCGCGCACCATCGTCGACATCCGCAACCTGACCCTGACCTATCAGGCCGCCGATCATCCGGTCTACGCGCTGAGCGACGTCAGCCTGTCGATTGCCAAGGGCGATTTCATCTCGCTGATCGGCCCCAGCGGCTGCGGCAAGACCACGCTGATGCGCGTCGTCGCCGACCTCGAACAGCCGACCTCCGGCGAGGTGACGGTCAACGGCATGACGCCGGAACAGGCACGGCTGAAGCGCGCCTATGGCTATGTCTTCCAGGCCCCGGCGCTCTATCCGTGGCGGACGGTGGAGCGCAACGTCATGCTGCCGCTGGAGATCATGGGGCTGCCCAAGGCCGAACGTCAGGCCCTCGCCCGCGAGCAGTTGGACCTCGTCGGCCTGTCGGGCTTCGAGCGCAAATTCCCCTGGCAGCTGTCCGGCGGCATGCAGCAGCGGGTGTCCATCGCCCGCGCGCTCGCCTTCAATCCGGACCTGCTGTTGATGGACGAGCCGTTCGGCGCGCTCGACGAGATCACCCGCGACCACCTGAATTTGCAGCTCACCCGCCTGTGGCTGAGCACCCGCAAGACCTGCATCTTCGTCACCCACTCCATCGCCGAGGCGGTGTTCCTCTCCACCCGCATCGTGGTGATGAGCCCGCGCCCCGGCCGCATCCTCGACGTCATCGACTGCGACCGCGACCTGCCGCGCGAGCGCACACTCGACATCCGCGAAAGCCCGGAGTTCCAGCGCATCGCCCACCGCGTCCGCGAAGGGTTGATGGAGGGCCACAGCTATGACGACTAAAAGCACGCTCCCCGTCGTCGTGATGGCGCTGGCGGTGCTGGTGTTGTGGTACGCGGGCGCGGTCTGGCTGAACGCGCCGACGGCAACCGATGCGCTGAACCGCGCGGGCCATGACTGGACCACCGCCGACCTGATCCGCGCCACGCTGGCGATGAAGCGCCCGATCCTGCCGACGCCGGATCAGGTGGCGCTGGACCTCTACAACTCCCTGACCGGCTATCCGGTGACCAGCATCCGCAATCTGCTCTACCACACCGGCGTCACCGCCGGGGCGGCGCTGGCCGGCTTCGGCATGGGCGTGGTTCTTGGGGTGGCGCTGGCGGCGGGGATCGTCCAGGCGCGCACGCTGGAATCGAGCCTGCTGCCCTGGGTCATCGCCTCGCAGACCGTGCCGATCCTGGCGATTGCGCCGATGATCGTGGTGATCCTCGGCAATCTGGGCTTCACCGGCCTGCTGCCCAAGGCGATCATCGCCATGTACCTGTGCTTCTTCCCGATCACCATCGGCATGGTGAAGGGGCTGCGCTCCGCCGATCCGCTGACGCTGGACCTGATGCGCACCTACAGCGCCGGCACCGCCCAGACCTTCCGGTTGCTGCGCCTGCCGGCCTCCCTGCCCTATCTGTTCACCAGCCTGAAGATCGCGGTCGCCGCCAGCGTCGTCGGTGCCATCGTCGCGGAGCTGCCGACCGGCGGTCAGGCGGGATTGGGCGCACGCTTGCTGTCCGGCTCCTATTACGGCCAGACCGTGCAGATCTGGAGCGCGCTGGTGATGGCGGCATTGCTCAGCGTCACCCTGGTCGCCGCCGTCGGCCTCGCCGAACGGGCGCTGGTGCCGGGCGGCCGGGGAGGTGCGCGATGAGCCGTCCCACCAAGGCGCGCCCCACCATGTCCCCTTGGCCGCTGGTGATGCTGGCCGCCCCGCTGCTGCCCTTCGCCACGCTCGACGGCACCGCCCTGTATCTGCCGCAGATCCCGGTGGCCCTTGCCCTCTTCGCGCTGACCGTCGCGACCATTCTGGCGAGGCGCCTGCCCGCTTCCGCCCTGGGCGAGGCCCTGCTCCTGCTCGCCGGTATCGCCGCCGCCTATGCCGCACCGCTGGTGCTGCTGAACCAGGGCTACGCGCTCGCCCACGCCGGTGGGCTTTGGCTCTATGTGGCCGGCGCGACGCTGCTGCTGTGGCGGGTGCTGGCCTTGCTGGCGGGGGTGAGCGGTCCGGCGCGGTTGGCCGGTCCCGCCCTGTTCGGGCTGGCGCTGGTCATGCTGTGGGAGATCCTGACCCGCGGCTTCCAGGTGCCGACGATCCTGCTGCCGCCGCCGAGTCTCGTGCTGACCGCCTTCGCCGCCAACACCGCCGACCTGTGGGATGATTTCCGCCAGACCGTGCTGATCTCCGTCCTGCGCGGCTATCTGATCGGCTGCGGCGCCGGCTTCCTCGTGGCGATCCTGGCCGACCGGGTGCCCTTCCTGGCGCGCGGGCTGCTGCCGCTCGGCAACCTCGCCAGCGCCGTGCCGGTGGTGGGAATCGCGCCGATCATGGTGATGTGGTTCGGCTTCGACTGGCAATCGAAGGCCGCCGTCATCGTGGTGATGACCTTCTTCCCCATGCTGATCAACACCTTGGCCGGTCTCCAATCCGCCGAGCGCATCCAGCTCGACCTGATGCGCTCCTACGGTGCCGGCTACTGGCGCACGCTGGCGATGCTTCGGCTTCCCTGCGCCTTGCCCTTTTTGTTCAACGGACTGAAGATCAACTCGACCTTGGCCCTGATCGGGGCCATCGTCGCCGAGTTCTTCGGGACGCCGGTGGTGGGGATGGGCTTCCGCATCTCCACCCAGGTTGCCCGGATGAATCTGGACATCGTGTGGGCGACCATCGCCGTCGCCGCCCTGACCGGATCGCTGCTCTACGGTGCGCTTGCACTGGCGGAGCGGCATGTCACCGCCTGGCACCCGTCTTTCCGCAAACGCTGACCGCCTCACGCCAAAACAAGCTCCAGCCAGAAGAGGATCGAACGCGATGAAGACCCTTGCCTCCGCCGTCCTGCTCGCCGCCACTGCGCTCACCGGCCTCGCCGGCTGGGGTGCGCCGGCCGCCGCCGCCGATCCGCTGACGCTCCAGCTGAAATGGGTCACCCAGGCCCAGTTCGCCGGCTATTACGTCGCGGCGGCCAAGGGCTTCTACAAGGACGCCGGGCTGGACGTCACCATCAAGGCCGGCGGCCCCGACATCAACCCGACCCAGGTTATCGCCGCCGGCGGCGCCGACGTGATCGTCGACTGGATGCCGTCGGCGCTCGCCAGCCGGGAAAAGGGCGTGCCGCTGGTCAACATCGCCCAGATGTTCCAGAAGTCCGGCATGATGCTGACCTGCCGCAAGGACGCCAACATCAAGGACCCGAAGGACTTCAAGGGTCACACGCTGGGCGTCTGGTTCTCCGGCAACGAATATCCCTTCCTGTCCTGGATGAGCAAGCTGGGCTACTCTACCTCCGGCTCCAGCCCGGACGTCAAGGTGCTGAAGCAGGGCTTCAACGTCGATCCGCTGCTGCAGAAGCAGGCCTCCTGCATCTCCACCATGACCTACAACGAATATTGGCAGTTGATCGAAGCCGGCATGAAGGCCGACGAGCTGACCGTCTTCAAGTATCAGGACCAGGGCGTCGCCACCCTGGAGGACGGCCTCTACGCCACGGAAAAGGCGCTGTCCGATCCGAAGACGGTCGAGAAGCTGGCGAAGTTCGTGAAGGCCTCGGCCAAGGGCTGGGAATACGCTGCCAAGAACCAGGCCGAGGCGGTGAAGATCGTGCTGGAGAACGACACCACCGGCGCCCAGACCGAGGAACACCAGACCACCATGATGCAGGAGGTCGCCAAGCTGATCGACGGCGGCGCCAAGGGCACCGGCTATCTCGACCCGGCCGACTTCGACCGCACGGTCGACATCCTGATGTCGGGCGCCTCCACCCCGGTCATCTCGAAGAAGCCGGAAGGCGCCTACAGCCACGCGGTGTTCGACGCGGCGGCCAAGCTGTAAGCAGCAGGATGGGGGCGCTTCCCGCGCCCCCTACCCCCGCGCCGCCATCAGCGTTCGCAGCATCCGCTCGAACCGCGCGCCGGCGAGCGAGACCTGATCGAGCAGCCCCTCGTCCAGCTCGTCCTCCATGATCCGGCCGCCGTCCATCGACTGGCCCTTGCCGAATTTCAGCCGGTCGACCGTGCCGCGCAGGCGGTCGGCCAGGAAGATCGCCAGGGCCTTGTAGAAGCGCCCGGCGAAGCCGCCGTCGCTGCGCAGCCGCGCCTCGATCTCCCGCTTCGCCAGCGCCAGAACGATGCAGCGCCCGTCCGCCGACACGGTGGCCGAGGGCGGGGCCGAGTCGACGAAGGACACCTCGCCGACCACCTCGCCGCTGCCCAGCCGCGCCACCGTGCCGACCCCGGCGACATCGACGGTGGCATGACCCTCCAGCACGATGTAGAGCGAGTCCGAGGCCTCCCCCTGGCGCACCAGCACCTGCCCGCCGGCCAGATCGAGCCGCCGGCCGGCGCGGGCCATCCACTCGATGTCCTCGTCGCTGAGATTTCCCAGAATATACAGGACCTTGCGCATCGTTCCCCCTAAAGCAACTGCCGGCTGGCCAGCGTCCGGAACGGTCCGTCCACCGCCATCAGATCCTCGTACCGCCCCGCCTGCACCAGCCGCCCGGCCTCCAGCACCAGGATGCGGTCGACGTCGCGGATGGTGCTGAGGCGGTGGGCGATC
Source organism: uncultured Azospirillum sp. (assembly GCA_965650625.1). Lineage (GTDB taxonomy): Bacteria > Pseudomonadota > Alphaproteobacteria > Azospirillales > Azospirillaceae > Azospirillum. The sequence continues at coordinate 14,374 of CBFGPE010000055.1, forward strand.
ACCACGCGGGTGACGCTGAGCTTGGCGAGCGACGCCGTCACCACCGCCTGGGTGCGGTTGTCGAGCGCGCTGGTCGCCTCGTCCAGCAGCAGGACGCGCGGGCGATGGACCAGGGCGCGGGCGATCATCAGCCGCTGGCGCTGCCCGCCCGACAGGGTGCCGCCGCCATCCATCAGCACCGTGTGCATGCCCATCGGCATCTGTTCGATGTCGCGGTCCAGCCCGACCAACCGGGCCGCGTGCCACGCATCGTCCAGCCCGAGCGGGGCGGTGCCGACGATGTTCTGGAACAGGCTGCCCGAGGTGATCCGCCCGTTCTGCAGCACCACGCCGATCTGCCGGCGCACGGCGGCAAGGTCGAGCCGTTCGGCGGCGCGTCCGTCGAAGAACACCTCCCCCTGGTCCGGCCGTTCGAAGCCCAGCAACAGGCGCATCACCGTGGATTTGCCGCTGCCCGACGCACCGACGATGGCGACGAACTCCCCCGGTTCGATCGACAGGCTGAGGTCGTGCAGCACCGGCGGCGCATCGGGGGCGTAGCGGAAGCTGACACGGCTCAAGGTGATGCCGCCCTGCAATTCGCCCGGCGCGTCGCGGCCGGCCAGAACCTCGGGCGCGGTCTCCAGGATCGGGCGGGCACGCTCCAGCAGCGGCAGGACGGTCAGGCTCTTGGTCAGGGCGTGCGCCATCTCGGTCAGCGCCGCCAGCAGTTGGCCGAAGGCGGTGATGAAGGCGAGGAAGCTGCCGGTGGAGAAGGCGGCCGGCGCCTCTTGCCCCGGCGTGGCGGCGAGCGCCTGGAGCGCCTGCTGCTTGGCGTCCGATTCCATCAGCAGCGCCACCGCCAGGAACACCGCGATGGTCGCCAGGGTCGGGAAGGCGGCGTGGAAGGTCTCCAGCGCATTGCCGTAGCGCTGGGCGGCCACCGCGCGGGACTTCTGCGCCGAGAATCCGCGCGCCCATTCCGCCATCGCCCGCGGCTCCGCCCCGGCGACGCGCAGCTTGCCGATGCCGACGATCAGTTGCAGCACCAGCCCGTCCAGCCGGCCCTGACGGCGGATATGCTCCCGCTCGTGCCGCAGCTGGCCATAGGACAGCGCCCCGGTCACCAGCGCCGAAAGCAGCGCCAGCGCGGTCGCGATCAGGGCGAGGCGCCAGTCATAAACCGCCAGCAGCCCCAGGCTGATCGACCCGAACAGCGCGCCCAGCAGACCGGTCACCGTGCTGGCCGCCAGAATCTCGCGCACGGTCTGCAACCCCAGCGCCCGGTCGGCGAGGTCGCCGGCGGTGTAGCGGCGGAAGAAGCCGACCGGCAGGGCGAACAGCCGGTCGATGAAGGCCGCCTGCATCACCCCGTCGATCCGGCTTTCCAGCCGCAGCACCGCCATCACCTTGACAATGTCGAAGGCCGCTCCGCCGATGGCGGCGGCGACCAGTCCGGCGATGATGAAGACCAGCTGCCCGGTGTCGGCGCGCGGGATGGCGCTGTCGAACAGGAAGCCGGTGGCGACCGGCACCAGCAGCCCGAGCACCGCCGCCGCCAGCCCGCTCAGCCCCAGCCGCATCCCGTCGCCACCAAGACCGCGCAGGGGAAAGCGGATCGCCTCCGCCGCACCCAGCGCGCGGGCCGGCAGCGGGCGGTAGAGATGCAGCGCCTCCGCCGCCATGCCGTCGGCGAGATCCTGCGTCACACGACGCCGGCCGCCGGCATGCAGCATGTCGAAGCCGGCCGGGGTGGGCAGCAGCGCCACCGGCACCCTGCCCTCCTCCAGCCAGCCGAGCATCGGCGCCCCTTCGCTCCGCCACCAGCCGTCGCGCAGGATCACCTTGCGACCGCGCAGGCGCGCGGCGGCCAGCATCAGGTCCAGCATTTCATTGGCCGGCTTGCCGGCGGCATCGATGCGGGGAAGCGGCTCCTCCAGCCCCATCTGAGCCATCAGCGCGGACAGCGCACCCGACAGCGGGTCGCCAAGGACTGGAACGGCCGTGTTCGCCCGCCCGTCGACGAGGTCGGACAGGCCGCCCAGCGCCTGGGCCAGCGACTCCCGTGCCGAATCCCGGCTGCGCAGGGCGCGCCTCGCCTCGCTCTCGGCTTGGGCGGCGATGCGCCCGCCGATGCGGTCCAGCACCAGCGCATGGAAGCGGTCGAAGGCCGGCCACAGCGCGGCGGCATCGGGCCAGGCCTCGGTGACCGAAACAGCTGCCCCACCAGCGCTTTCAATCCAGGCGCGGTCGGCCATCGGCAGCGGCGGCTCGCCGGCCGCCGTCGCCGGACTGCCCAGCCAAGCGGCCTCCCCCTCCGTCACCGTCAGCCACAGCGGCCGGCGTGGATCGGCATACAGCCTTTCGCCGGGACCGAGCGAGCGCTCGCCCGGTTCCGCCACCCGGTCGGGCCAGACCGCCTCGCCACCGGTCGCGGCATCGGTCAGGCGCAGGATCCAGGCCTCGGCATGGGGCAGGAAATCCTCCGCCCCGGCCAGTGCCTCCCGTTCCACCCCGCTGAGGCGCGAGCCGATGGAGCCGACCGCCACCAGCGTCGCGTCCTCCTGCTTGCCGACCCCGAACAGCAGCGCCCCGGTTTCCGCCCGGAACAGGTGGCGCCGCCGCCCGCTGTTACTCGCAAGGTGGAACAGGTCGACATAGCCGTCCTCCACCCGCCAGCCCAGCCGCGGGTCGTCCAGCGTCAGCGGCCGGTGGTTGCCGCCCTCCACCAGAATGGCGGCCTGCAGGGTCGCGGGGCTTTCCAGAACGTCCATCGCCTCACCCCGCCGCGATCAGCGAGGCATACTCGCCGCCGCGCGCCAGAAGATCCTCGTGGCTGCCGCGCTCCACCACCCGGCCCTGGTTCAGCACGATGATCTCGTCGCAATCGCGGATCGTGCTCAGCCGGTGGGCGATGATGATGCAGGTGCAGCCGCGCCGCCGCAAATTGTCGTCGATCAGTTTTTCGGTCGCGACGTCCAGCGCCGCCGTCGCCTCGTCCAGCACCAGGATCGACGGGTTGCCGGTCAGCGCGCGGGCGATCTCCAGCCGCTGGCGCTGGCCGCCGCTGAAATTCACGCCCCCCTCGGCGACCGGCGCGTCGAGCTGGCCCTGGCGCCCGGCGACCTCGCCCAGGATGGCAGCATCCTCCAGCGCGCGGGTCAGCGCCGCTTCCGGCACCGTGCGGTCCCACAGGGTCAGGTTGTCACGCACCGACCCGTCGAACAGGAAGACGTCCTGGTCGACATAGGCGATGGAGGCGGCGCGCAGCCCCACCGGGATCTCCGCCGGCGCCCGTCCGTCGAACAGGATTTGCCCCGACCAGGGCTGGACAAGGCCGCAGATCAGCCGGCCGACGGTGGATTTCCCGCTGCCCGATCCGCCGACCAGCGCCACCCGCATCCCCGGCGCCAGCGCCAGCGACAGTCCCTCGATCAGCGGCGGGTCGAGCACGCTGAAGCCGAAGGACACATCCACCAGTTCCACCGCCCCGCTCAGCCGCGCCGGCCCGTCTGCAACCTCCGCCCCCTCGGCGGCAAGGCCGGACTGCGGGTCGGGCGCATGGTCCAGCGTGTCGTTCAGCCGCTGCAGGTCGGCCTTCACCCGCTGCAGCGTCCCACCCATGCCGACCAGCCTGGCGACCGGCTCGGAGAAGCTGGCGGCCAGGCTCTGGAACGCCACCAGCGCGCCGACGGTCAGCGCGCCGTCCATCACCCGCACCGCGCCCAGCCCCAGGATCGCCGCCGTGCCCAGCGCGTTGAGGAAGGCCGGCGCCACCGCCAGCATCGCCGAATGCACCCCCAGAGTCTGGCGCACCGACAACAGCCGCGCCTGATAGCCGGCCCAGCGCTCGAACGCCTGCCCCTCCAGCCCGGCCGACTTCAGCGTCTCGATCGCCTGGATGCTGCCGATGGTGACGGCGCCCAGCTTGGCCTGTTCCGACAGCAGGCGCCGCCCGGCATCCTCCCGCCCGCGCGAGGCGCCGCGCAGGAACAGCACGTTGCCAAGCACCAGCAGGATGGTCACCGCCGCCAACGCCACGTCGTAGGTCAGCATGACCAGCCCGAAGAAGACCACCGTCAGCAGGCTCATCGCCGCCGTCGCCATCTCTCCCGACAAGAGCCGCGCCACCCGGTCATTCGCGGCGACGCGGCCGGCGATGTCGCCGGGATGGCGCTGCCCGAAGAAGGGCACCGGCAGTTGCAGCAGCCGCCAGACATAGCGGCTGGCCATCACCATGGCGAATTTGGTCTCCAGCTTCAGCAGGGCCGACTGCTGCAATGCCGTCAGCGCCGCCCGCAGCAGCGCCGTGGCGCCCATGCCCAGCAGAAGCGGGACCAGCCAGCTGCGCTGCCCGCCGATCAGAACCTCGTCGACGAAGGCCTTGGTGAAGGCCGGCAGGGCGATGCCCGGCAGCACCAGCGCCAGACTGGCCGCCAGTGCAAAGCCCACCGCGGCACGCGACCGCGTCAACTGCCGCCCGAGCATGCCGGCAAGGCTCGGCGGCTTCGAGCCGGCGACGAACTCCGGCCCCGTCTCGAAGGCCAGGGCCACGCCGGTGAAGGCCTCGGAGAACTCCGCGCGGGTGACGCGGCGCGGGCCGGTGACCGGATCGTTCAGATAGGCGTGATCGCCCTTGAAGCCTTCGAAGACCAGATAATGGTTGAAGTTCCAATGGACGATCAGCGGCCAGGGCATGTCGGCCAGCGCGTCGGGCTCCTTCTTGAAGCCCTTGGCGGTCAGGCCGTAGCGCCGCGCCGCGCGCAGCAGGTTGCTGGCCTTGCTGCCGTCACGCGACACGCCACAGGCGACGCGCAGCTCCTCCAGCGGCACCCAGCGGCCGAAATAAGCCAGGACGATGCCGAGCGAGGCGGCGCCGCACTCCACCGCCTCCATCTGCAGCAGGGTGGGCGTGCGCACGCGGGTCGGTTTGCGAACCGGCGGCTTTGCGCTCACAGGCCGGTCGCCTTGCGCAGGGCCGGGATGACGAAGGCCATCGGCGGCTGTTCGCGCACCGTCACCTCGCCTTCGGCCAGGGTGCCGCTGGTGATGGTCATCGCCGGACCGGCACCGGACGACCAGCGGTAGCCGGACGGCGTGCCGGCCTCCGGCACCAGATCGACGCGCACGGCGAAGGGCGGTCCCTTGGCGGAGAACTGCGTCACCAGCCGGTCGTTCTGCAACACCGCCTGCATGCCCTGCGGGGTGGAGGGGAAGTCCGAAACCTCGGCGACCCGGCCGACCAGCGTGCCGTATTCCTCCTTGCGCACCGTCGACGGCGCGATGCGGACATCCATGCCGGGCTTCAGCTTCTTGCCATGCTCCGGCGGGACATAGAGCACCAGCTGCAGGCCGCGCGATCCGCTTTCGATGCTGACCACCGGGGTGCCGGCGGCGACGCGGGCGCCCTCCGCCACCTTCCATTCGGTGACGCGCCCGTCGGTCGGGCTGAGGATCTGCGTGTCCTGCTCCAGCTGCAGGGCAAGCTCGTCCACCCGCCGGCGGGCATCGGCGACGCGGTCGCGCCCCTCGGTCAGCGTCTGCTCGGCCCGGCTGGCCATGTCCAGCTCCTCGGTGTCGATCTGCAGAAGCTGGCTCTTGGCGTCGCTGACCTTCTGGCGGGCGGCGGCCAGCTCCTGGCGCGTGTCCTCCACCCGCTGGCGGGTGGTGAAGCCGCGGCTGGCGATGTCCTCCTGCCCGCGCAGCAGGGTGTCGAGGAACTGCACGCGCGTCTCGGCGGCGGCCACGACCTGCCGCAGGGCGGCGCGGCGGGCGGCGAAATTGGCGCGACGGGCCTGCGCCTCACGCTCCAGCTGGGTGGTGCGGCGCGCCAGATCCTGCTCCCGCTCCCTCACCACCGCCCGCGCGTGGTCGAGCGTCTGTTCAAGCTCCGCCTTGTCGACGCGGGCCAGCAACTGGCCGGCGGTGACCGTGTCGCCTGGCTTCACCAGCGGCGCGACCAGCGCGCCGGACGCGCTGGCGACCGCGTCGAACACCCGGCCGCCGCTGCTGACCAGCAGGCCGGAGCCGGTCACCCGCGTCGGGATGGTCCCCACCACCGCCCACACCAGCGCCAGCCCCAGCAGCCCCAGCAGCGCGGTCAAAGCCAGCCAGCCCCGCGGCGTGGTCAGCGTGACCAGCCGGTCCAGCTCCTCCGGCGACGACAGGCGGTCGAGCGCCGCCTTGCGGAACAGTCTTTCCGCTGGCGAGGGGGTGGTCGGCGCAGCGGTCATGCGGATCGGGCTCGCAATGGGCGGTGTAAAGGTGGGTATACGAATGGGTAGGTTGTGGAGAGTGAAACAAGCAGCGGGGCCGATGCAACCCTGCTGAACCGCCTGTCCCAAGCTGTCACAGGACCTGTTACCGGGCGGCCATGAATTTCCGGCGGCAAAAGGCTTTTCGCCCATGGAAGCGCAGCGATATATATTAGTAACTGCGGCATCAGGCCGAAGGACAGGATCGGGACGACCATGGATTCCAATGCGGGCGATTCGAATTTGGTGGCCGTGGCCGCACCGGCGCGCCGCCGCCGCCGCCGGCCCGCCAGCGCCACCGCGAGACCTGCCCATCGCGGCGCCACCGTGTCGGGCACCATCTATCGCGACCTGCGCGACGACATCGTCTCGCTGCGCCGCAAGCCGGGCGAGCCGGTGATCGAGAAGGAGGTGGCGGAGGCCTACGGCGTCAGCCGCACGCCGGTGCGCGAGGCGATGCTGAAGCTTGCCGACGAAGGTCTGGTGGAGGTGTTCCCGCAGTCCGGCACCTTCGTCGCCCGTATCCCGATCAGCGCCCTGCCGGAGGCCATCGCCATCCGCCGCGCGCTGGAGGAGGCGACGGTGCGCTACGCCGCCGAACAGGCGACCGGCAGCCAGATCGCGCGGCTGCGCGCCAACCTGGAACTGCAGCGCGAGATGAAGGAGGCCGGCAATCTCGACGGCTTCCACGATGCCGACGAGGCGTTCCACGCGCTGCTGGCAGAGATCTCCGGCTATCCCGGCTTCTGGGCGGTGACCCAGCAGGTGAAGCGGCAGATCGACCGCTACCGCCACCTGACCCTGCCGGCGGCCGGCAGGATGGACAAGGCGCTGGGCGAACACAGCGCCATCGTCGAGGCGGTCGCCGACCGCGACCCCGACCGCGCGGTGGGTGAACTGCGCCACCACCTGACCGACCTGCAGCTGGGCATCGCCGACGTCCAGAAGACCTATCCGCAGTATTTCACCGCCTGATGTATTTCACCGCCTGACGATGGCGGGACGCGCTCACACCTTGCGCGTCTCGTATGCCGTGAAGCTGGCGGCGCGCGGGGCGTAGCCGCTGGCGAAATGGGCGGAGGAGACGATCATGTCGGCCGTCGCCTCGTTGCAGGCCATCGGGATGTTGTAGAGCGTCGCCAGCCGGGTCAGCGCCTTCACATCCACGTCGTGCGGCTGGGCGGTCATTGGGTCGACGAAGAAGACCAGCAGGTCGATCCGCCCCTCCGCGATCATTGCGCCGATCTGCTGGTCGCCGCCCAGCGGACCGCTTTTCAGCGGGGTCACGTCCAGGCCGGGATGGGCGTCGCGCACCTTCTGGCCGGTGGTGCCGGTCGCCCAGAAGGCGTGGCCGTCCAGCGCCGCGATGTTGGCGCCGATCCAGGCGATGAGGTCCGCCTTGCGGGCGTCATGGGCGACGAGGGCGATGCGCTTGCGGGGCTGCTGGCCAGATTGCCGGCCAGATTGCTCGGTGGACATGAATGGACACTCCGGACGAGGACCGTCCACTAATATATTAGGTCGCCCGCCAGCGCAACGCGGGTCCCCCACCCCGCCTCGGTTCGCCCTCTCAAAGCAACTTTGTCGCACCCTCCGCTTGATGAAATGTCCGGATTTCCATCATTAACCCTTGCCCTGCTTACTAGTATATTAGTATGATGGCGCCAGACCTGCCGGACAGCCGGCTGCACAGATTTGAAAGGACCACCCCATGAAAATCTCCGTCCGGCACGCCTCCCACCCCAATGCCGTCCGCGCTTTCGACACCAAGACGCTGCGCGACCATTTCCTGGTCCCGACCCTGTTCGAGGCCGACGAGACCGTCTTCACCTACAGCCACATCGACCGTTTCGTGGTCGGCGGCGCCATGCCGGTCGCCGGCCCGGTGAAGCTGGAATCGTCCAAGGAAATCGGCTCGCCCAACTTCCTCGACCGGCGCGAGCTGGGCGTGGTCAATGTCGGCGGCGCCGGCCGCGTCACCGTCGACGGTGCCGTGTATGAACTGGCGCCGCGCGATGCGCTCTATGTCGCGATGGGCAGCAAGGACGTCACGTTCGAGAGCCTGGACCGCCGCGAGCCGGCCAAGTTCTACCTGAACAGCACCCCCGCCCATGCCCGGTTCGAGACGATGAAGATCTCGATCGGTCAGGCCAAGGCCGTGCATCTCGGCGACCCGGCCCAGTCGAACGAGCGCACCATCTACCAGATGATCCACCCGGACGTGGTCCGCACCGCGCAGCTGGTTCTGGGCATGACGGTGCTGAAGCCGAACAACATGTGGAACACGATGCCGTGCCACACCCATGACCGGCGCTGCGAGGTCTATTTCTACTTCGACCTGCCCGATGACGCCCGCGTCATCCACCTGATGGGCGAGCCGGAGCAGACCCGCCACCTCGTGGTCGCCAACGAGCAGGCGGTGATCTCCCCGCCCTGGTCGATCCATTCCGGCGTCGGCACCCGCAACTACACCTTCATCTGGGCGATGGGCGGCGACAACCAGGACTTCACGGACATGGACTTCGTCGCCATGGACCGCCTGCGCTGACGCGCCACCGAGAGCAAACGAACCTATAAGAACGGAAACCGACCATGAGCATTTCGTTCGACCTGACCGGCAAGGTGGCGCTGGTCACCGGCGCCAACACCGGCATCGGCCAGGGCATCGCCGTGGCGCTGGCCCAGGCCGGCGCCGACATCGCCGCCGTCGACGTGGTGTCGCTGGACGAGACCAAGGGTCTGGTCGAGGCGGCGGGCCGCAAGTTCCACGGCATCCATGCCGACCTGACCTCCATCGCCCCGGTCCAGGGGCTGGTGGAGGAGACGGTCGGCACGTTCGGCAAGCTGGACATCCTGGTCAACAACGCCGGGCTGATCCGCCGCGCCGATGCTGTCGACTTCAGCGAGGCCGACTGGGACCTCGTGATGAACATCAACATTAAGACGGTGTTCTTCCTCTGCCAAGCCTTCGGCCGCTACGCCATCAATGAAGGCCGCAAGGGCAAGATCATCAACATCGCGTCCATGCTGTCCTTCCAGGGCGGCATCCGCGTTCCGTCCTACACCGCGTCCAAGAGCGGCGTCGCCGGCATCACCAAGCTTCTGGCCTGCGAATGGGCCGGCAAGGGCATCAACGTGAATGCCATCGCGCCGGGCTATGTCGCCACCAACAACACCGCGGCTCTGCGCGCCGACGAGAGCCGCAGCGCCGAGATCCTCGGCCGCATCCCGGCCGGCCGCTGGAGCGTGCCGTCCGACATCGGCGGCCCGGCGGTGTTCCTGGCGTCGGAAGCCGCGGACTACATCCACGGCACCATCCTGCCCGTCGACGGCGGCTGGCTGGCGCGCTGACGATAACGGCCCTCCCCGCCCCTCACGGGCGGAGGAGGGCTTTCCATTGGGGGAGGAAATCAAGGGATGACCACCGACGTGTTCGTCACCGCGGGCGACATTCCGTGGCAGGATCTGGGCGACGGCGTGCGCCGCAAGATTCTCGGCTACAACGACACGATGATGATGGTGCGGGTGGAGTTCGAGGCCGGCGCCATCGGCGCGCAGCATCGCCATCCCCATGTGCAGTGCGCCGTGGTGGAGAAGGGCTCCTTCGACGTCACCATCGACGGCCGTACCCAGCGCCTGAACGCCGGCGACGGCTATATGGTGCCGTCCAACGTGCTGCATGGCGTGGTGGCGCTGGAGCCGGGCGTGCTGCTCGACATCTTCACGCCGATCCGCGAGGACTTCCTGGGCGAGCCGGTGGCCTACGCCGCGGCAGCCGACGCGAAGTAAGCCCCCGAACTCCGTTTAGACCGGCCCTTTAAGCCGGATCTCCCGGCGCGGTGAAATAGCGCGGATAATCGCGGCGGATGTCGGCGATCGAGATCTGCAGGTCGTCCAGATGGTCGTCCAGCGCCTTGATGGCGGCCGCGGGATCGTTGGCCGCCACCGCCTCGACGATGGCGGCATGCTCCGCGATCACCTCGGCGATGCGGCCGCGCACCGGCAGGGTCAGCAGGCGGTAACGGTCGATCTGCACCTTGGTCTGCTGGATCAGCGTCCAGAATCCGGGATAGCCGGCGATGTCGGCGATCAGCGCGTGGAACGCCTCGTCGGCCTGATGGAAACCTTCATAGTTGGCGGTTTCCTGCATCTCCCGCTGCAATTCCAGATTGGCGCGGAGCGCCGCGATCTGGCTGCGGCTGGCCCGCGCCGCCGCATAGCGCACCGTCGCCTCCTCCAGCGCCTTGCGGATGGCGAAGGCCTCCGGCAGGGCGTCCAGCGGGATGCGCGACACGAAGGTGCCAGACTGCGGGAAAATCTCGATCAGTCCCTCGTCGGCCAGCTTCAGCACCGCTTCGCGCACCGGCGTGCGGCTGACACCATAGGCCTCGGCGATCTGCTTCTCGGCAATGGCGTCCCCGGGCTTACGCTTCAGCGAGACGATCTCCGCCCGCAGATCGCGGTAGATGCGCGACGCCACAGTCGCGGCGCGGCGCGGCGGACGGACCGCCGCGGCCGGGGCTGCCGCGCGGCGCACGGTTGCGGAGACCAGGCCGCCTTCATCCTCTGTCGTCGCGACCTTCTTCACCGATGGCTCCATTCCGGCAGGCATGTAACCGGGCAGCACTGCGCCGCCCGTGGGATGTTCGTCATACCCGACAATCTACCCGTCCCCCTTCACCAAGGTCAAATCCATCGCCGTCCTCTCAAAAGGATCGGGTGCGGCGACTGGGCGCAGGCCGCACCGGCGCCGATGCCGCGGAACGGGAACGATTGGGCTTGCAATCTAATCTGATATATTAATATTATACAGCCAGCCGGTAGGGACGGTCCCCCGCACGGACCCCGCCTTTTCCCCACCCTGCTTTTGTCCTTCTCTTGCAGCGTAGAGGCTTCCGATGCTTCACCCCGACCGTCTTTTCCCGAGCGACCCGACGCAACGCGACATCGCGCGCCGCCTGTATGGCGAAGTCGCCGCCCTGCCGATCGTCAGCCCGCACGGCCACACCGATCCGTCCTGGTTCGCGAAGGACGAGGCTTTCCCCGACCCGGCCAGCCTGTTCGTCAAGCCCGACCATTATGCATTCCGCATGCTCTACAGCCAGGGAATTCCGCTGGAGCAGCTGGGTGTTCCGCGCCGCGACGGTGGCGAGACCTCGTCCGATTCGCGCGCGATCTGGCGCCTGCTGGCCAGCAACTGGCACCTGTTCCGTGGCACGCCGACCTCGATGTGGCTGACCCACGCCTTCGAGACGGTCTTCGGCGTCACCGAGCGTCTGAGCGCTGCCAGCGCCGACCGCATCTATGACCAGATCGAGGACTGCCTGCGCAAGCCGGAGTTCCGCCCGCGCGCCCTGTTCGAGCGCTTCAACCTCGAAGTGCTGGCGACCACCGAATCGCCGCTCGACCCGCTGGTGCACCACAAGGCGATCCGCGAGAGCGGCTGGAAGGGCCGGGTCATCACCGCCTTCCGTCCCGACCCGGTTGTCGATCCGGAATTCGAGGGCTTCCGCGAGAACCTCGCCGAGCTGGGCCGCATCACCGGCAAGGACACCGCGACCTGGGACGGCTATCTCGCCGCGCTCGCCGACCGTCGCCAGTATTTCAAGAGCTATGGCGCCACCTCGACCGACCATGGCCACCCGACGGCGGCGACCGCCGATCTGGCCCGCGGGGAAGCCGAGAAGCTGTTCGACATCGTGCGTCGCGGCGGCGCCACGGCCGAGGAAGCCGAGCTGTTCCGCGCCCAGATGCTGACCGAAATGGCGCGGATGAGCCTGGAGGACGGTCTGGTCATGCAGATCCATCCCGGGTCTTTCCGCAACCACAACGACCTCGTGTTCCAGCGCTTCGGCCGCGACAAGGGCGCCGACATCCCGAGCGGCACCGAGTATGTGCGGGCGCTGAAGCCGCTGCTCGACCGCTTCGGCAACGAGCGTGACCTGACCATCATCCTGTTCACCCTGGATGAGGACAGCTACGCCCGCGAGCTGGCGCCGCTGGCCGGCCACTATCCGGCGCTGCGCGTCGGCCCGGCCTGGTGGTTCCACGACAGCCCCGAGGGCATGCGCCGCTACCGCGAGATGATCACGGAAACCGCCGGCTTCTACAACACGGTGGGCTTCAACGACGACACCCGCGCCTTCTGCTCGATCCCGGCCCGCCACGATGTGTCGCGCCGCGTCGATTGCAGCTTCCTCGCCCGTCTGGTCGCCGAACACCGGCTGGCCGAGGACGAAGCCGCGGAACTGGCCGTCGACCTCGCCTACCGCCTCGCCAAGAACGCCTACAAGCTGTGATCGGCTGAACCTCCCTCTCCCCCGCTCAGGCGGGGGAGAGCGGACATCACGTCTTCTCAAGGACATCTTCCCATGGCATCGCTGACCATCCGCCTGCACCCCGCCGACAACGTCGTCGTCGCCGGCGCCGACCTGGAGCCCGGCACCGCCCTGCCCGGCCCCACTGAGGACACCGGCGTCGCGACCACCGGACCGGTGCCGGCCGGGCACAAGGTCGCGGTGCGCGCCATCGCGCCGGGCGAACCGGTGCGCAAGTACAATCAGGTCATCGGCTTCGCCACCGCGGCGATCCAGCCGGGCGACCATGTCCATGTCCATAACATGGGCATGGGCAGCGATTTCGAGCGCGACTACGCCTTCGGCGCCGACGTCCACCCGGTGGAACCGATCCCGGAGGCCGAGCGCGCCACTTTCCAGGGCATCGTTCGCCCGGACGGCCGCGTCGCCACCCGCAACTACATCGGCGTGCTGACCTCGGTGAACTGCTCCGCCACGGCGGCGCGGATGATCGCCGATCATTTCCGCGGGTCGGCCCTGGCCGCCTATCCCAACATCGACGGCGTCGTCGCCCTGACCCACGGCTACGGCTGCGGCATGGCCGGCAGCGGCGAGGTGATGGACACGCTGCGCCGGACCATCGCCGGCTACGCCCGCCACCCCAACTTCGCCGCGGTGATCCTGCTGGGTCTCGGCTGCGAGGTGAACCAGATCGACAAGCTGATGGAGGCCACCGGCCTTGAGGCCGGCGCCCGCGTCATCCCCATCGGCATCCAGGACATGGGCGGCACCGCCGCCGCGGCCCGCGAGGGCATCCGCCGGATCGAGGCGCTGCTGCCGGAGATCAACGACGTCACCCGCCAGACCCTGCCCGCCAGCCACCTGACGCTGGCTCTGCAGTGCGGCGGCTCCGACGGTTATTCGGGCATCACCGCCAACCCGGCGCTGGGCTACGCCGTCGACCTGCTGGTCCGCAACGGCGGCACCGCCGTGCTGAGCGAGACGCCGGAGGTCTATGGCGCCGAGCATCTGCTGACCCGCCGCGCCGTCCGCCGCGAGGTGGGCGAGGCGCTGGTCGAGCGCATCGGCTGGTGGGAGGAGTACACCAGCCGCACCGGCGGCGAGATGAACAACAACCCGTCGCCCGGCAACAAGAAGGGCGGCCTGACCACCATCCTGGAAAAGTCGCTGGGCGCGGTCGCCAAGGGCGGCACCACCCCGATGACCGCCGTCTACCGCTATGCCGAGCCGATCACCGAGAAGGGCTTCGTCTTCATGGACACCCCCGGCTACGACCCGGTGTCGGCGACCGGGCAGGTGGCGGGCGGCGCCAACGTGCTGTGCTTCACCACCGGCCGCGGCTCGGTGTTCGGCTGCAAGCCGACGCCCAGCCTGAAGCTGGCGACCAACAGCACTTTGTTCCGCCGGATGCCGGACGACATGGACATTGATTGCGGCGCCATCGCCACCGGCGACGCCTCGATCGAGGAGGTCGGCCGCGCAATCTTCGAGCTGGTGCTCGACACCGCGTCGGGCCGCAAGACCAAGAGCGAGGAACTCGGCGTCGGCGCCGATGAATTTGCTCCTTGGCAGATGGGAGCGGTTATGTGAGGGGTCCGCCCCCTTATCGGAAACCGTTGAAGAGCCGGCACCATGCCTGACAGTTCCACCCCTCTCTCTGGCCCCCACCGCGATCCCGGCCCCCAGCCGGTCAACGCGCCGCAGACCCCGATCCAGCCCACTGGATCGGTGTCCAAGGGCACGGAGCCGATGCGGGCGATCCTGCTGGTGGTGCTGGCGGTGGCCTGCCTGTCCTGCTCCGACGCCACGGCGAAATATCTCGGCCGGACCCTGCCGCCGGCCGAGATCGCCTGGATGCGCTATGTCGTCTTCACCGCGCTGGTGATGCCGCTGGCGCTGCGCGGCGGCTCGCTGCACGTGCTGAAGACGACGCGGCCGGGGCTTCAGGTCCTGCGCGGCCTGGGCATGCTGGGCTCGGCGCTGTTCTTCATCATGGCGATGCAGCATCTGCCGCTGGCCGAGGCCGCGGCGATCAGCTTCGTCTCCCCCGTCTTCGTCACCGTGCTGTCGATCCTGCTGCTGAGCGAGAAGGTCGGCATCCGCCGCTGGGCGGCGCTGCTGGTCGGGCTGGCTGGCGTCATCATCGTCATCCGGCCGGGCGCGGAGGGCTTCCAGCCGGCTTCGCTGCTGCCGATTCTGACCGCCTTCAGCTGGGCGCTCGGCCTTGTGGCGACGCGCAAGATGACGGTGCAGGAGAACCCGCTGACCACCATGGTGTGGAGCGCGCTGACCGGCCTGATCGCTCTGTCCGCGCTGCTTCCCCTGCACGCCGCTTGGCCGACGCCGTGGGAGATGCTGCTGGGGGTCTTCATCGGGCTGGTCTACACGGCATCGCAATGGCTGCTGATCCTGGCCTACCGCCAGGGCGAGGCATCGGTGCTGGCGCCCTTCACCTATGTGCAGCTGATCTGGTCCACGGCGCTGGGGTTCCTCGTCTTCGGCGCGGTGCCCGACCATTGGACCTTCGTCGGCACCGGCGTGATCATCGCCAGCGGCCTCTACACCGCGCACCGCGAACGGATGCGGGCACGGGAACGCCGCGCTGCGGTGGCATGAAATAATAAGGATTTGCCGGGGCATTCCCGGCTTGCGGAGAACAAGCATGACCGACACGCCCAACCGCGTCGCCGCGCTCGGCGAATGCATGATCGAGATGTTCCGGCGGCCGGACGGGTCGCTGACCATGGGCTTCGGTGGTGACACGCTGAACACCGCGGTCTATCTGGCGCGTCTGGGCACGCCGGTCGACTATGTCACCGCTCTCGGCGACGACACCATCAGCGAGGACATGATCGCCGCCTGGGCCGCCGAAGGGGTGGGCACCGGCCATGTGCTGCGCGTGCCGAACCGCCTGCCCGGCCTCTACCTGATCGAGACGGACGCCAGCGGCGAGCGCCGCTTCCTCTACTGGCGCGACCGCGCGCCGGCGCGCGAACTGTTCGCCCTGCCCCAGACGCCGGAGCTGTCCAAGGCGCTGGAGGGCTACGGCATCGTCTATCTCTCCGGCATCAGCATCGCCATCCTGGGCGAGCAGGGCCGCGAGCGGCTGTTCGAGGTGCTGCAGCGGGTCCGGGCACGCGGCGGCAAGGTCGCCTTCGACACCAACTGGCGCCCGCGCCTGTGGCCGGACATCGAGACCGCCCGCGTCGCCTTCGACCGCATGCTGCGGCTGACCGACATCGCGCTGCCCGGCGTCACCGACCTGCGCGACCTCTATGGCGACGCCGATGCCGACGCCGTGCTGGCACGCGTGCGGGACGCCGGCGTCTCCGAGATCGTGCTGAAGTTGGAACAGCCCGGCTGCGTGGTGATCGAGAATGGCGAGGCCGTCGAGGTTCCCGCGCTGAAGGTCGCCACGGTGGTGGACACCACGGCGGCCGGCGACAGCTTCAGCGCCGGCTATCTCGCCGCCCGGCTGCGCGGCGAGGGTCCGGCCGACGCCGCCCGCGCCGCCCACAGGCTGGCCGCCGCCGTCATCCAGCACCGCGGCGCCATCATCCCGCGCGAGGCAATGCCGGCCTGAACAGGTTGTCACCCTTCCGCCGCCAGTTCGCGGCGGAAGGCGCGGCTCGCCATCTCCGCGAAGGTGGTGAGCGTCGCCTCGTCGGCGCCGTCGCGCGCCGCCGCCGACATTCCCCGCATCGCAATCGTCACGAAGTCGGCCAACGCGTCGGCCCGCTCCGGCGCCTCCCCGGCGATGAAGTCGCGGAGCGCCGCCACACCGGCTTTCCTCATCGCCTCGGCCAGCGCGCAGGCCTCCGGGTCGGCGCTGTTGCGCGCGCCGTCGAGCACGAGGCAGCCCGCCACCCCGTTCCGCTCCGGATAGAGCCGCGCCGCCAGCAGCAGCGTGCGCTCGACGACCTCGGCCACGCTGCCGCCGTCCACCTTCGCACGGGCGAAGATGTTCGCCTCCCCCGCCGCATAGCGCCGCAACGCCCGCTCGAACAGCCCGGCCTTGCTGCCGAAGGCCGCATAGAAGCTCGGCGGCTTGATCCCCAGTTCCGACCCCAGTTCGGCGACGCCGACGGCGTCGTAGCCGCGCGCATGGAAAAGCCTCATCGCGGTCTCGACCGCCTCGTCCACATCGAAGGATCGCCGCCGCCCGCGCGGCCCGGATGAGTCTTTTGGGGATGATTCTGTAGCGACCACTATATTTTCTCCTTGCACAAACCCCCTGCCCGAATTTATATAGCGGTCACTACATTTTCTCAAGGAGCACATCATGGGTGAGTTCACCGGCCGCAAGATCCTGGTCCTCGGCGGCAGCCGCGGCATCGGCAAGGCCATCGTCCGCCGCTTCGCCAAGGCCGGCGGCACCGTCGCCTTCACCTATGCCGGGTCGAAGGATGCCGCCGAGGCGCTTGCCGCCGAAACCGGCGCGGAGGCCATCCAGACCGACAGCGCCGACCGCGACGCCCTGATCGCCACCGTCGCCGACCGCGGCGCGCTGGACGTGCTGGTCGTCAATGCCGGCACCGCGATCATCGGCGATCCGCTGACCTTCGATCCCGACGCCGTCGACCGCATGATCGACATCAACGTGCGCGCGCCCTACCACGCGTCGGTCGAAGCGGCCCGGCGCATGAACGATGGCGGGCGCATCATCGTGATCGGGTCGGTCAACGGCGACCGCGTGCCCTTCGCCGGTGGCGCCGCCTATGGCATGACCAAGTCGGCGGTCCAGAGCATGGTGCGCGGCCTCGCCCGCGATTTCGGCCACCGCGGCATCACCGTGAACGCCATCCAGCCCGGTCCGACCGACAGCGACATGAATCCAGCCGACGGGCCAATGGCGCCCGCCATGCGCGAGTTCATGGCCATCAAGCGCCACATCCATGCCGACGAGGTCGCTGAACTGACCGCCTATGTCGCCGGCCCGCATGCCGCGATGATCACCGGCTCGTTCCAGACCATCGACGGCGGCTTCGGCGCCTGACGACGGCCGTTCTCCACCGAAAAAGGGGGGACGGCGATCGTCCCCCCTTCTGCGTTCCTACTTGTCCTTGCCCCGCCGCTTGGCGCCTTCACCGCCGGTCTCGTCCGGCATCGGCGTGCGCATGGTGTCGCCGGTGATGTGCTGCGGGTCGTCGCCGCTCCGCGGCGTGTTGCCGGTGGACATGGCGTCGACGGCGCGCCTGGTCTGCTCGCCGCCCTTGCGCCCGTCCTGCTCGTGGCCGGACAGGTCGCCGGCGGCCCGATCCTTGGCCTGGTCGATCACGCCCTTCATGCGCTCGTTGTCGCCTGCGGTCCGGCTCTTGTCGTTCTTGTCGCTCATGGCGCTCCCTTTCGTTGGCGTGGTGACGGCGCCGGCCGGCTGACCGGCTGCGTCGCCTCTCCCTTCAACAACCGAAGCGGAGCCGCAAAGTGCGCTGCGCAAAAGCGGTAGGCGCGCGCCTACCGTACGGCCACGCCTTCATGGGCCAGCAGCCAGCGCTTGCGCTCCATCCCGCCGCCATAGCCGGTCAGCGCCCCGCCGGAGCCGATCACCCGATGGCAGGGCACCACGATGCTGATCGGGTTGGCGCCGTTGGCATGCCCCGCCGCCCGTACCGCCGCCGGGCGCCCGGCCAGCGCCGCCAGTTCGCGATAGGAAATGGTGCCGCCGCAGCGAATGCCGCGCAGCGCCGCCCACACCGCGCGCTGGAACGGCGTCCCGCCGGTGCGCACCGGGAGCCGGTCGATCACCGCAAGCTCGCCCGCGAAATAGGCATCCATGGCCCGCGTCAGCCCGCCCGGATCGGCGGACGGCCGCAGTTCGTAACCGCCGGGATGGTGCAGGCGCAGCAGCCGGTGCAGCCGGTCCTCATGGTCGGTCCAGTCGATCGCGCGCAGAGCGCCGTCGGTGTCGGCGACCACGATCAGCTCGCCGATGGGCGTGGCGGTGCGGTCGATCAGCAGGCTGGACGCAGCGGACATGGCGGCACCCCGATCCCTGTTGCATAGGCGCGCTGCCGAAATTGAAGGCAGCGCCTTTCCGATGCAACCCTTTGATACGGCGAAATTTCCGGTTTCCGTATCCGCACATTCCCATGCGTTTCTTGCGTATCGCCGCCAAAAGAGGCGCCAAAAGGCTGAGTTGCGTGCAATCCGCATGGCTGGCATGATCGGACCATGCCTGTCCATACCGTCAGTTCTTGACCGAACAGTCAGCTTTTCCGCCGCCCGTCTTCGTTGGCAGTACTGGTTGGTTTTCTTGGCACGCGGGTTGCTGACGCTTCGGTAGACACGCCGCTCTGCGACCGAAGGGAAGCCATCCGCCATGACCCTGATCGCTACGCTTTCCACCGCCGAAGATCCTGCCGAAGACGGCCGCGCCTCGCCCTACGCCGACCTGAGCCCGGCGATGACGCCGGTGCAGGCGCTGGCCGAGAGCAACCGCTGCCTGTTCTGCTACGATGCGCCCTGCATAAAGGCCTGCCCGACCGGGATCGACATTCCGGCCTTCATCCGCTCGATCGCCACCGGCAACCTGAAGGGTGCCGCGACGACGATCCTGTCGGAGAACATCATGGGCGGCACCTGCGGCCGCGTCTGCCCGACCGAGACTCTGTGCGAACAGTCCTGCGTCCGCAACCGGGCAGAGGACCGCCCCGTCGCCATCGGCCGGCTGCAACGCCACGCCACGGACCGCCTGATCGCCAAAGAATCTGGGGGCGAGCCCGCCCATCCCTTCCCGCGCGCCGCCGCCACCGGCAAGCGCGTTGCCGTGGTCGGTGCCGGCCCGGCCGGCCTGTCCTGCGCCCATCGCCTCGCCACGCTCGGCCATGAGGTGACGGTGTTCGAGGCGAAGGCGAAGTCCGGCGGCCTCAACGAATACGGCCTCGCCCCCTACAAGATGGCCGACGATTTCGCCCAGCGCGAGGTCGCCTTCATCCTCGGCATCGGCGGCATCACGGTGGAGCATGGCCGCAAGCTCGGCGCCGACCTGTCGCTCGACAGCCTGCGCGCCGATTTCGACGCCGTTTTCCTCGGCGTCGGCCTCGGCTCCAACAACCGCCTCGCCATCCCCGGCGAGGAGCGTGCGGGCGTCGAGGACGCCACCGCCTTCATCGAGCGTGTCCGTCAGGCTCCCCCCGGCCAGCCGCCCGCGGTGGGCCGCAGCGTCGTGGTGATCGGCGGCGGCAACACCGCGATCGATGCCGCCATCCAGGCGAAGCGCCTGGGTGCGGAGGACGTCACCCTGGTCTACCGCCGCGGCCGGGCCCAGATGGGCGCCACCGCCTGGGAGCAGGAGTTGGCCCAGACCGAAGGCGTCGTCCTCAAGACCTTCGCCGCGCCCAAGGAAATCGGCGAAACCACCATCACCTTCGAACGCACCCGCCTGACCGACGGCAAGCTGGCCGGCACTGGCGAGACCTTCACCCTCCAGGCCGACATGGTGCTGAAGGCGGTCGGCCAGAAACTGTCGGCCGACGCGCTCGACGGGCTGCAGGTCACCGGCGGCAAGATCGCCATCGACGACGCCTACCGCACCACGCTGTCCAAGGTCTGGGCCGGCGGTGATTGCGTCGCCACGGGCGAGGATCTGACGGTCCAGTCGGTGCAGGACGGCAAGCTCGCCGCCCTTGCCATCCACAGCCACCTGACCGCCTGAGGAAAGGGAGCCACATCATGGCCGATCTTCGCAGCACCATCGCCGGCATCCGCTCCCCCAACCCCTTCTGGCTGGCCTCCGCCCCGCCGACCGACAAGGCCTACAACGTCGTCCGCGCTTTCAAGGCGGGCTGGGGCGGCGTGGTGTGGAAGACGCTGGGCGAGGACCCGCCGGTGGTCAACGTCTCCAGCCGCTACGGCGCCCATCTCGACACCGACCGCCGGATGATCGGCTTCAACAACATCGAGCTGATCTCCGACCGGCCGCTCGACGTCAATCTGCAGGAGATCATCCAGGTCAAGCGCGACTGGCCCGACCGCGCCATGGTCGTCTCGCTGATGGCGACCATGACGGAAACCGCCTGGGCCGGCCTTGCCCGCCGCATCGCCGAGACCGGAGCCGCCGACGGCCTGGAACTCAACCTCGGCTGCCCGCACGGCATGTGCGAGCGCGGCATGGGCTCCGCCATCGGGCAGGTGCCGGAGATGGTGGAGCAGGTCACCCGCTGGGTGAAGAACGCCGTCAACCTGCCGGTGATCGTCAAGCTGACCCCCAACATCACCAACATCCTGTGGTCGGCCGAAGCGGCCAAGCGCGGCGGCGCCGACGCGATCTCGCTGATCAACACGGTGAACTCGATCGTCGCGGTCGATCTCGACGCCATGGCGCCGACCCCGGTGGTCGACGGCAAGGGCAGCCATGGCGGCTATTGCGGCCCGGCGGTGAAGCCGATCGCGCTGAACATGGTGGCGGAGATCGCCCGCATCCCCGATACCCGCGGCCTGCCGGTCAGCGGCATCGGCGGCATCACGACATGGCGCGACGCGGCGGAGTTCCTGGCGCTGGGCGCCACCAACGTCCAGGTCTGCACCGCCGCCATGACCTACGGCTTCAAGATCGTCGAGGACATGATCGACGGCCTGTCCAACTGGATGGACGAGAAGGGCTACCGCACCCTCGACGAGTTGAGCGGCCGCGCGGTGCGCAACGTCGTCAACTGGAACGACCTGAACATGAACTTCTCGACCAAGGCGGTGATCGACCCCGCCTTGTGCATCGATTGCGGCCGCTGCCACATCGTCTGCGAGGACACCTCGCACCAGGCGATCCGCATCGACGCAGGAGAAGGCCGCCGCGTCTTCACCGTGGTCAACGAGGAGTGCGTGGGCTGCAACCTGTGCAACCATGTCTGCCCGGTGCCGGACTGCATCACCATGGTGCCGGAGCAGACCGACCTGCCCTACGTCACCTGGCCCAACGACGCCCGCAACCCGATGCGCGTCCCAGAAGCCGCCGAATAATCAGCCGCCGAATAAGAACGACCTTCAGGAGAGAGCAACATGTCCACCCCGCAGAATGTCGCCGTGAACGGCTCGCGCCTGTGGCAGAGCCTGATGGACATGGCGCAGATCGGCGCCACGCCCAAGGGCGGCGTGTGCCGGCTGGCGTTGACCGACCTCGACAAACAGGGCCGCGACCTGTTCGTGCGCTGGTGCGAGGAGGCCGGCTGCACCGTGTCGGTCGACAAGATGGGCAATATCTTCGCCCGCCGCCCCGGCCGCGACGACAGCCTGCCCCCGGTCATCATGGGCAGTCATCTCGACAGCCAGCCGACCGGCGGCAAGTATGACGGCGTTTATGGCGTGCTCGCCGGGCTGGAGGTGGTGCGCAGCCTGAACGACATGAACTACGTCACCGAGGCCCCGGTGGAGGTCGCGGTCTGGACCAACGAGGAGGGGTCGCGCTTCGCCCCGGCCATGGTGTCGTCCGGCGTCTTCGCCGGGGTGTTCGACCTCGACTACGGCCTGTCGCGCGCCGATCTCGACGGCAAGACGATGGGCGAGGAGCTGGCCCGCATCGGCTATGCCGGCGACCAGGAGGTCGGGGGCCGCAAGGTCGGCGCCTATTTCGAGGCCCACATCGAACAGGGTCCGATCCTGGAGATCGAGGGCAAGACCATCGGCGTCGTCACCGACTGCCAGGGCCAACGCTGGTACGAGATCACCTTCACCGGCCAGGAGGCCCATGCCGGCCCGACCCCGATGGTCCGCCGCAAGGACGCCCTGTTGGGCGCCGCGCGCGTGGTCGACGCGGTCAACCGGATCGGCATGAAGTACGGCCCGCTGGCCTGCGCCACGGTGGGCCTGATGCAGATCCACCCCAACAGCCGCAACGTCATTCCCGGCCGCGTCTTTTTCACCGTCGACTTCCGCCATCCCGACGACGCCATCCTCGCCGCCATGGACGGCGAACTGCGCGCCGAGGTGGAGCGCATCGCCGGCGAGATCGGGCTGGAGACCGATTTCCAGCAGATCTGGTACTACGCCCCGATCAAGTTCGACGAGACCTGCGTCGCCGCCGTCCGCAAGGGGGTGGAGCGCACCGGCCACAGCTTCCGCGACATCGTCTCGGGCGCCGGCCACGACGCCTGTTACCTGTCGAAGGTGGCGCCGACCGCCATGGTCTTCATCCCCTGCATCGACGGCATCAGCCACAACGAGGTCGAGGAGACGACCCCGGAATGGTCGACCGCCGGCTGCGAGGTGCTGCTGCACGCCGTGCTGGACCGCGCCAACGCCATGGCCGAGCAGGTGAAAGCGCCCGCGGAGTGATACGCTCCCGCTGAGAAGGCATCAGCAACAGCAATGGCAAAAGCGATGGCGCGAACGGCTGCCGACACCACGGACACCACCCAGCCCCAGGGCCAGCCCCAGGGCCGCATCCGGCGTGAGAACGTCGAGCGCATCCTGAAGGCGGCCGAGCGCGTCTTCGCCGAAGCCGGCTGTGCCGGCGCCACCATGGCCGACATCGCCGAGCGGGCCGGTCTGCCCAAGGCCAACCTGCATTACTATTTCGGCACCAAGGAGGACCTTTACCGCGCGGTGCTCGACAACATCCTGCGGATGTGGCTGGCGCCGATCGCCTCCTTCACCCCGGATGCCGATCCGGCGGCGACGCTGACCGCCTATGTCACCGCCAAGATGGAGGCGTCGCGCACCCGTCCCCATGCCTCCAAGGTCTTCGCCAACGAGATCCTGCATGGCGGCACCCAGGTCGAAACCTTCCTGGCCGAGGACCTGAAGTCACTGGTCGACGCCAAGGCGGCGGTCATCGACGGCTGGGTCGCCGCCGGCCGCATGTCCCCGGTGGACGCCCGCCAGTTCCTGTTCATGATCTGGGCGGTGACCCAGCATTACGCCGACTTCGACGTCCAGATCCGCAAGGTGCTGGGCCGCCGCACCCTGACCCGCCAGGACTTCGCCACCATGACGGCGGAGGTGCTGCGCATGGTCCTGCGCGCCGCCGGGCTGCCTGAACCAGAAACCTTCATAACGCCCACCGACTCCGTCCCATCGAACCTCTGAGGGAGCGCCCGAGCATGTCCACCATCCTGATCCGCGGCGGCACCGTCGTCACCGCCGAGCACACCCGCCGCGCCGACGTCCTCTGCCAGGACGGCATCATCACCGCGGTGGGCGACACTCTCGACGTGCCGGCAGGGGCCGAGGTGGTGGATGCCGGCGGCTGCTACGTCATGCCCGGCGGCATCGACCCGCACACCCACATGGAACTGCCCTTCATGGGCACGGTGACGACCGAGGACTTCTTCAGCGGCACCGCCGCCGGCTTCGCCGGGGGGACGACGATGATCATCGACTTCGTCATCCCCAACCCGAAGCAGAGCCTGATGGAGGCCTACCACACCTGGCGCGGCTGGGCGGAGAAGGCGGCCGGCGACTACAGCTTCCACGTCGCCGTGACCTGGTGGGACGAGAGCGTGAGTCAGGACATGGGCACGCTGGTCGCCGACCATGGCGTGAACAGCTTCAAGCACTTCATGGCCTACAAGAACGCCATCATGGCCGACGACGAGACGCTGGTGAACAGCTTCCAGCGCTGCCTGGAACTCGGCGCGATTCCCACCGTCCACGCCGAGAACGGCGAACTGGTCTTCCAGCTGCAGAAGAAGCTGCTGGCGCAGGGCCTGACCGGTCCCGAGGCCCATCCCCTCTCCCGCCCGCCGGAGGTGGAGGGCGAGGCCGCCAACCGCGCCATCCAGGTCGCCAAGGTATTCGGCGTGCCGGTCTACATCGTCCACGTTTCTGCAAAGGAGGCGCTCGCCGCCATCGAGCGCGGCCAGAACGACGGTCAGCGCGTGTTCGGCGAGGTGCTGGCCGGCCATCTGCTGATCGATGACAGCGTTTACCGCAACCCCGACTGGGACTTCGCCGCCGGCCATGTCATGAGCCCGCCCTTCCGCCCGAAGGAGCATCAGGACGCGCTTTGGCGTGGCCTTCAGGCGGGGCACCTGCACACCACTGCCACCGACCATTGCTGCTTCTGCTCCGAGCAGAAGGCGATGGGCCGCAACGACTTCACCAAGATCCCCAACGGCACGGCGGGCATCGAGGACCGCATGACCGCGCTGTGGACCCACGGCGTCAACACCGGCCGGCTGACGATGAACGAGTTCGTCGCCGTGACCTCCGCCAACGCGGCGAAGATCTTCAACCTCTACCCGCGCAAGGGCTCGGTCAGCGTCGGGGCCGATGCCGATCTGGTGGTGTGGGATCCGAAGGCGACCAAGACCATCTCGGCCAAAACCCAGATGCAGAAGGTCGGCCTGAACATCTTCGAAGGCATGACCGTCACCGGTACCCCGGCCTACACGCTGAGCCAGGGCCGCATCGTCCATGCGCTGGGCGAGAGTCGTGCCGTGCGCGGCGCCGGCCGCTACGTCAACCGCCCCGCCTTCCCGCCGGTCTACGAGGCGGTGTCGAAGCGCAACGCCCTGAACGTTCCGGTGGCGGTGGAGCGGTGAAGCGGTAAGCGTAACGCCCTCTCCCGCCCCGGGAGAGGGAGGGGACCCACGAAGTGGGGAGGGTGAGGGGTATTCCAAGGAACCATGCGGTTCGGGCTCCTTGGATCACCCCTCACCCTTCCCAAGCTCCGCTTGGGCCCCTTCCCTCTCCCGGGACGGGAGAGGGAAAAAGCTCAGCCCACCGGGTTGGCGAACAGGAAGTTCTCCGCCGTCAGGCTGTTGCGGTCGACGCCCATCATCTTGATGGAGTTGAAGGCTCCCAGGTCGATCGACATGTCGGCGCCGTTCTGCGCCGAGTGGGTCAGCACGTCGTTCAGGCTGGAGAAGCCGGAGATGCTGCGCAGGTCGACGACGTCGCCGCCGGTACCGGCCTGGAAGTCGCCGATGCAGTCCCAGCCGTCACCGGCATTCTGGACGAAGGTGTCCCGTCCGGCGCCGCCGACTATGTAGTCGTTGCCGCCATTGCCGGTGATGGTGTCGTTGCCGCTGCCGCCGGCCAGGAACTCCCCGGCCGAGGTGCCGGTGATGGTCTGGCCGGTGGGGCCGCCAGTCGACCCGCCGGTGCCGCCGCCCGTCGAACCGCCGACCGTTGCGAACGAGAAGTTGGCGGCGGTCAGGCTGCTGCGGGTGACGTTGGCCAGGATGGCGCTGTTGCCGTTGTCGAACCGGACGACGGTGTTGGCGCCGTCCTGAACGGTGACGGCCATGACCGAGGCGAAGTCCTTCAGCCCGCTCCAGCCGGCGACATTCAGCACGTCGCCGCCGCTGCCGGCCTGAAAATCGCCGATGTAATCCCAGCCGTCACCCGGCTTGAAGACGAAGCTGTCGCTGCCGGCGCCGCCGACCATATAGTCGTTGCCGGCGTTGCTGATGATGGTGTCGTTGCCGCTGCCGCCGGCCAGATAGTCGCGGGCGTCGGTGCCGGTCAGGGTCAGCCCGGCCGTTCCCCCCGTGCCGCCACCCGTGTTGCCGCCGGTGCCGCCCCCGGTATCGCCGCCGCCGGTGGAGCCGCCGGTGCCGGCCTGCCCCAGCGTGATGGTGTTGCCCGACAGGCTGATGTCCGACGCGGCGAAGCTGCCGGCGATGCGCAGGGTCATGTCGGCGCCGGCGGTCGAATCCAGCCCGAAATGCACCAGGGTGACGCCGTTCACCGTCTCCGCCTGGACCTGCCCGGCCTGCAGCGTGCTGCCGGTGCCCGACCCGACGCTGCCGGACAGCGACGCCCCGGCGATGGCAAAGGCATCGCCGGTCACGGCCCCGGTGACGCTGGTGAAGCCGTTGGCCTGGGCCGCCGTCATCGTCACGGTGTGGCGCTTGCTGCCGGTC
>CBFGPE010000056.1:0-40473 GCA_965650625.1 uncultured Azospirillum sp.
GGCCTGCGCTTCAAGGACGAGTTCGTGCGCCACAAGATCCTGGATGCCGTCGGGGACCTGTATCTGGCCGGCGCGCCGATCGTCGGTCATTTCCACGGCGTGCGGTCCGGCCACGCGCTGAACAACCAGCTGCTGCGCGCCCTGTTCGCCGACCGTAGCGCCTGGCGCTACGAGACGGCGGTGTCGCTGCCGGTCGCGCGCCGCGGCCTGGAGCAGCTGGCGGTCGCCTGATCTCCGCTGGTTTTCGATCGGGCCGGTTTTCGATTGGGTCTGCCCCTGCCCTCCCCTACCTGGGGAGGGCATTTTCTTTGCGCGCACTCCCCTCCCCTGCCGACACACCGGATCACGCAAAAGAAAAGCGCCCTCCCCTCTCGAGGTGGACGCTGTGCGCAATTCGGGGTGGATTTCTGTTTTCCTAGGCATTTCAGTGTTTTAGGTAATTTTCTTTATGCAAGACCCCAGGAGGAAGAGGGAGGCACCGCTCTCCCCTACTCCGCCACCGCCAGTTCCGCACCGTTGCCGGCATACTCGCCGAAGCGGGTGTCTTCCTTCAGAATGTGCTTGCCCAGCCAGTCGGAGCAGAACAGGAACACCTCTTCGCCGCTGATCCGGCCACCATTGGCACGGAAGTCGTCGCGATAGCTTTCGACCTGTTGGGTCAGCCGGTCGTGCAGGGCCTTGTGCGCGGCGAAGGTCGGATAGTTCAGCCGCTCCATCTGCACCTCCTCCTCCGCAAAATGATGGCGGGTGTAGGCGATCAGTTCGTTGAGGATGGCTTCGATGAGGGCGGGGTCCTGCCGGTTGGCCTCGTCATACAGCTTGTTGACGATGGCGATCAGGACGCGGTGATCCTCGTCCAACGCGTCGTTGCCCACGCTCATCCAGCGCGACCACTGAATTGGCTCCATGGCGTTTCCTTCGTCCCCCGACTGATTGGCACCGGGTGGGCGGGTGCGGGCGTTGACCGCCCGTCGGCACCGCCCCCCGCTGGAGGGGCGAGCCGCCTGCCCGGCATGGTTTCGCTTTTCCTATAAGCGTTGTCTGATTTCACTCTCCCCGTCCCCGTCCGTCAATCCGACCGAACGGAGATGCGACATTTTGGCGAACGCGGGTTCCGCGTCTCAGGTCAGCCGCCGATCCTGGCAAGCCATTCATCCTCGGTCAGGATTTCGACGCCCAGATCCTTGGCCTTGGCCGCCTTGCTGCCGGCGTCGGCCCCGGCGACCAGGTAGTCGGTCTTGCCGGAGACGGAGCCCGCCACCTTGGCGCCCAGCGACTCGGCGCGCGCCTTCGCCTCCGACCGGGTCATCCGCTCCAGCGTCCCGGTGAACACCACGGTCTTGCCGGCGATGGGAGAGTTGCTGGCCTTCGGCACCTCGGCCTCCAGCACGGTCAGCCGCTCCATCAGGCCGTGGACGATGGCGAGGTTGCGCTCTTCGGCGAAGAAGCCGGCCAGTTCCTCCGCTGCGACCTCGCCGACATCGGGGGTGGCGACCAGATCGAGCCAGGGCTGACCCGGCGCCTGACCGGCGGCCCGCTCCATCGCCGCCCGCCACTCGGCCAAGCTGCCGTAGCGTTCGGCCAGCGCCTGTGCCGCCGGCTTCTTGACCCCCTTGATCCCCAGCGAAGCGATGATGGTTTCCAGCCGCAGCGCGTCGTTGCCGGCCCCATCTTTGCCAGCATAGAAGTCCAGCTTCGCCCCGCACTCCGGATCGGCGAACCAGCCGACGATGGCGTCGGCGGTGGCGCGGCCGACGCCCTTCAGTTCATGCAGGTCGCGCCAGTCCTGGCCGGGCATCGCCTGTGCCGCCGCCAGCATGCCGTCGACCCAAGCTCCCATCGTCTTGTACTGGCGGGCCAGCGACTTGGCCGTTACCTCCCCGACATGGCGGATGCCGAGCGCGTAGATCACCCGGTGCAGGTCGATGCCGTCGCGGCGCTGCTCGATGGCCTTGAACAGGTTCTGGACCGACTTCTCCTTCCAGCCCGGCCGGCCGATCAGTTCGACGCGGCCCTCCAGGGTGAAGATGTCGACCGGCGACTTGATGAAGCCCTCGTCCCAGAACTCCTCGATGATCTTCTCGCCCAACCCTTCGATGTCGAAGGCGTCGCGCGAGACGAAGTGGCGCAGCCGCTCCTTGGCCTGGGCGGCACAGATCAGGCCGCCGGTACAGCGGCGCACCACCTCGCCCGCCTCGCGGATGGCAAGGCTGCCGCAGACCGGGCAGGTTTCCGGCGCGACATAGGGGACGGAGTCGGCGGGGCGCTGCGATAGCACCACCTCCACCACCTGCGGAATGACGTCGCCGGCCCGCTGGACGACCACGAGGTCGCCGACGCGGATGTCCTTGCGGGCGATCTCATCCTCGTTGTGCAGCGTGGCGCGGCTGACGACCACGCCGCCGACGGTGATGTCCTCCAGCTCGGCGACCGGTGTCAGCGCGCCGGTGCGGCCGACCTGGATGGTGATGGCCTTCAACCGGGTCTGCGCCTGTTCGGCCGGGAATTTGTGGGCGATGGCCCAGCGCGGCGCCCGGCTGACGAAGCCCAGCCGCTGCTGAAGTTCCAGGCTGTCGACCTTGTAGACGACGCCGTCGATGTCGAAGGGAAGGCCGGCGCGCCGCCGGCCGATCCCCTCGTAATAGGCCAGCAGCTTGTCCTTGCCGTCGCACAGCTCCGCCGGGCGGTTCAGCTGGAAGCCCCAGCCCTTCAGCCGCTCGCGGATGCCCCATTGAGTCTCGGCGATCGGCTCCGACACCTCGCCCAGCGCATAGCCGAAGAAGCAGAGCGGCCGGGACGCGGTGATGGACGGGTCGAGCTGGCGCAGGCTGCCAGCCGCCGCGTTGCGGGGGTTGGCGAACAGCTGCTCGCCCTTTTCCGTGCGGGCAGCGTTCATCGCCAGGAAATCGTCGCGGCTCATATAGACCTCGCCGCGGACCTCCAGCACATCGGGGAAAGGCGCCGGCAGGCGGTGCGGCACGTCGCGGATGGTGCGGACGTTGGCGGTGACGTTCTCGCCCTCCGCACCGTCGCCGCGGGTGGCGGCCAGCACGAGTTCGCCCTTCTCGTAGCGCAAGGAACAGGACAAGCCGTCGATCTTCGGCTCCGCCACGAAGGTCAGCGGGGCGTCGTCGGACAGGCCGAGGAAGCGGCGGACACGGGCGTCGAACTCCGCCACGTCCTCGGGCGCGAAGGCGTTGCCGAGCGACAGCATCGGGACCGCGTGACGGACCTTGCCGAAGCCGGCGGCCGGGGCGGCGCCAACACGCAGGCTGGGCGAATCGGCGCGGCGCAGCTCGGGAAAACGCGCCTCGATGGTGAGGTTGCGGCGGACCAGCGCGTCATACTCGGCGTCGGAGATCTCCGGCTGGTCCTGCTGGTGATAGAGCCGGTCATGATGGGCGATCTCGGCGGCCAGCGCCGCCAGTTCCGCCGCCGCCTGCTCCGGCGTCAGAGCATCGACGGCGATGCTGCGGGGATCGGGCGGCGTGTCGAACAGGTCCTGCATGGCGCGTCTCGTGACGAATCGGGAGCTTCGGATGAAGCGGCCGCGCAGGATAGCGCCTGAGAACCGGTTTCGGGAGTCTGTCGGGGGGCGCATCTCGGCGACGGCCGGGGCAAGTCCCTATATACTGACGGGCACACCCTTCGGAGTCCGCTGGCCTGATGAGCAAAGCCTACCTACCGGACCTGCGCATCGACGACCGCATGATCGTCGCCGCCGCGCTGGACCGCATCCTCTACGACGACCCCGACCATTTCGCGGCCGAGGACGCGCGCACCGTGCGTCGGCTGATCCCGCACAGCCGGTCTGCATGGCTGCGGCTGGGCTTCCGCGCCGAGCGGCAGGGGCCTTCAATGAAGGGCGAAGCCGCCGGGATCGGCGACGTGCGGATGGAGGGCGACAAGAAGGTGGTGGAGGGGAGCGTCGGCGAATCGGCGACTTGGCGCTGCGGCCAGTACAAAATCACCAATCACGGTACCGATCTGGAAATTTGGCAGGTGATGAGCGACGAATACGCGCCCGAACCGAAAGGCGCCCGTCTGGAGTTCGATGAGCGGGGCGAGCCGGAACGGCTGACCTTCTTCCAGCCGCGGGATATCGAACTGCGGATTCCCTTCACCAGCCTCGCCGTCGGCGTGCGGCTGGGCGGCTGGCAGCCCTGGAAGCTGGTGGCGGAGGGGGGTGTCGTCGCCGGGTAACGTCCGGCGACGACGCTTCCAGAAATACCATTACCCCTGCCGATAATTCGGCGACTCGTTGGTGATGGTGATGTCGTGGACGTGGCTTTCGCGCAGGCCCGCGTTGGTGATGCGGACGAACTGACACTTCTCGCGCATCTCGGCGATGGAGGCGCTGCCGGTGTAGCCCATGGCCGCGCGCAGGCCGCCGACCAGCTGGTGGATGACCGCCGACACCGGACCCTTGTAGGGAACGCGGCCTTCGACGCCCTCCGGCACCAGCTTCATGGTCGAAACCTCCTGCTGGAAGTAACGATCCGCCGAGCCGCGCGCCATCGCGCCGACCGAGCCCATGCCGCGATAGCTCTTGTAGGAGCGGCCCTGGAACAGGATGACCTCGCCCGGGCTCTCGTCGGTGCCGGCGAACAGGCTGCCCAGCATGGCGACGCTGGCGCCGCCGGCGATGGCCTTGGCCAGATCGCCCGAATACTTGATGCCGCCGTCGGCGATCACCGGGATGCCGTGCTTCTCGCACTCGTCCACCACATCCATCACCGCAGTCAGCTGCGGCACGCCGACGCCGGCGATGATGCGGGTGGTGCAGATGGAGCCGGGGCCGATGCCGACCTTGACGGCGTCCACACCGGCGTCGATCAGCGCCTTGGCCGCTTCCGCAGTGGCGACGTTGCCGGCGATCACCTGGGTGTAGCTGGACATGGCACGGGCGGCGCGGACCTGCTCCAGCACCTTGGCGGAGTGGCCATGCGCAGTGTCGACCACCAGCACGTCGACGCCGGCGTCGAACAGAGCCTCCGCACGGGCCAGACCGTCATTGCCGGTGCCGGTGGCGGCGGCGACACGCAGGCGGCCCTTGCCGTCCTTGCAGGCGTTCGGATAGGCCTGCGCCTTCTCGATGTCCTTGACGGTGACGAGACCGATGCAGCGGTAATCCTCGTCGACGACCAGCAGCTTCTCGATGCGGTGCTGGTGGAGCAGGCGCTTGCCTTCCTCCTGGCTGACGCCCTCGCGGACGGTCACCAGCTCCTTGGTCATCAGCTCGCTGACCGGCTGCTTGGGATCGGTGGCGAAGCGGACGTCGCGGTTGGTCAGCATGCCGACCAGCTTGCCGCTGCCGAGCTGATCGCGGCTTTCCACCACCGGAATGCCGGAGATGCGGTAGTCGGCCATCAGTTGCAGCGCGTCGGCCAGCGTGGCGTTCGGCGTGATGGTGATCGGGTTGACGACCATGCCCGACTCGAACCGCTTGACCTTGCGGACCTCTTCGGCCTGCTGCTCGATGGTCAGGTTGCGGTGGACGACGCCGATGCCGCCGGCCTGGGCCATGGCAATGGCAAGACGGCTCTCGGTCACCGTGTCCATCGCCGAGGACATCAGCGGGATGCCCAGCTCGATGGACTTCGTCAATCTTGTCCGGGTGTCCACGTCGTTCGGCAGGACCGAGCTTTCGGCCGGAACCAGCAGCACGTCGTCGAAGGTCAGGGCTTCGCGGATTTTGGTGTCGCGCGCCATGTGTGAATCTCCCGGAAGATAAACGTGGCGCACTTATACACAAGACCATGGGCTTGTGAACCCGTGCGCACACAGCATCTGTTATGCAAGTGCGAAAAACGGCGTACTCAGTCGCTGACGTTGCCGCCGCGGAACCCGGTGGCGACGACGTAGGTCTCCGACGATTCGGCGCGGCTGGCCGGCGGCTTGGCGTGCTTGACCACGGCGAAGTCGCGCCGCAGCCGGTCGAGCAGCGAGCGCTCCGCCCCGCCCTGGAACAGCTTGGCGACGAAGGCGCCACCGGGGGCCAGCACCTCCTCCGCGAAATCGTAAGCAGCCTCGGCCAGCCCCATGATGCGCAGATGGTCGGTCTGCTGGTGGCCGGTGGTGGGGGCGGCCATGTCGCTCAGCACCAGATCGGCCGGGCCGCCCAGCGCTTCCTTCAATGCCTCGGCGGCGCCTTCCTCCAGGAAGTCGGCCTGCATTGTGGTGGCGCCGGGGACCGGGTCCATCGGCAGGATGTCCAGCCCGACGACCTTCCAGCCGTCCTTGGCGGTTTGCACCCGCTCCACCGCGATTTGCGTCCAGCCGCCGGGGGCGGC
The DNA here is from genome assembly GCA_965650625.1 of uncultured Azospirillum sp. GTDB lineage: Bacteria > Pseudomonadota > Alphaproteobacteria > Azospirillales > Azospirillaceae > Azospirillum. The sequence continues at coordinate 6,294 of CBFGPE010000056.1, forward strand.
GCCCAGATCGACCACGCGCTTGCCGGGGCCGAGCAGGCGGAACTTCTCGTCCAGCTGCAGCAGCTTGAAGGCCGCGCGCGAACGATAGCCGCGCTTGGTCGCCTCGGCCACATAGGGGTCGTTCAGGTGGCGCTCCAGCCAGCGCTTGGAGGATTCCGTGCGCTTGCCGGCGGTCTTCACACGGACCGTGGCACGGCGCCCGCCCGGGCGCGTCGACGGAGTCTTTTCGGTCATGATCGCTGCAGTTCCTCGGTCATCCGGCGCAGGCGGGCAGCCCTTCCCCCGCTTTCTACCGGTTTATTCGCCGGCGGCCCCGATCAGGTCCACCAGAATTCCTTCGCGCAAGCCCCGGTCGGCGATGCGCAGCCGCTCCACCGGCCAGACGTCGCACAACGCATCCAATACGGCGCAGCCGGCGACCACCAGATCGGCGCGGTCCTGGCCGATGCAGGGATGGCGGGCGCGGCCGTCGAAATCCTGGGCGACCAGATGGTCGATCACCGCGCGGGCATGGTCCACCCGCAGATAGCTGCCGTCCACCGCCCGCCGGTCGTAACGGCACAGCCCCAGATGGACTCCGGCCAGTGTCGTCACGGTGCCGGAGGTGCCGAGCATCTGCACCTTGCCGGCGGCGACGCGGCTCTGGATGCGGTTGCGCGCCTCGAACGGGGCGATGGCATCGGCCACCGCCTCCACCATCTGGGTGTAGTTGGCACGGGTGACGTTGGGGCCGCCATATTCCTCGGTCAGGCCGATGACGCCGCAGCGGATCGAGGTCTGGTCGAGCAGGCGCGGCGCCCTGCCCTTCTCCACCTGCAGCCACATCAGCTCGGTGGAGCCGCCGCCGATGTCGAAGACGATGGCATAGGGATGGGTCGGCTCCAGCAGCGCGGCGCAGCCGGCCAGCGCCAGACGCCCTTCCTCCTGGCTGGAGATGATCTCGAGCGGGATGCCGGTCTCGCGCTCCACCGCCTCGACGAAAGCGACGCCGTTGGCGGCGCGGCGGCAGGCCTCCGTCCCGACGGCGCGCACGGCGGTGCAGCCGCGACGTTCGATCTTGGAGCCGCAAACGCGAAGCGCCGCGATGGTGCGTTCCATCGCGGGTTCGGACAGATGGTCGTTGCGGCTCAGCCCCTCGCCCAAGCGGACGATGCGGGAAAAGGCGTCGATGACGCGAAAGCCGCCCGGCGCCGATTTGGCGATCAGCAGGCGGCAATTGTTGGTGCCAAGGTCCAGCGCGGCGAAGACCGGGCGCACCAGCGCCGACGAACGCAACCGTCCGGTGTCGTTCTGCCGCTCGCTTTGCACCTGTAGATCCACGTACCGTCCCCGCTGTGACTAAAGAGCGGAGTGTAACCCGGATCGCAGTCCGGCGGGAACCCTTCTCGACTCGGTTTCCGCCGGCGGCGACCCGCAGGTCACATCTGCGCCAATCACTTGGCTTTCACAAAACTCACTTGGCCACAAACCTCACTTGGCCTTCACGAACGGACAGGTGCTGGACTCGATCGGCAGGAAGGCCTCCGATGCCGGGATGCTGCGGACCTGCTTGTAATAGTCCCACGGCGCCTTGCTCTCCGCCGGGGTCTTCACCTGATACAGCTCGAGGTCGTACAACACGCGGCCGTCCTTGCGGATGCTGCCGGGGGTGCCGAAATAGTCGGTCGGTATCGCCTTCATCGCGGCGGTGACCGCCTCGGCATCGGTGGTGCCCGCCGCCTTGACGCCCTTCAGCCAATGCAGGGTGGCGAGGTAGGTATTGGCCTGTTCCTTGGTCGGCATCTTGCCGTGACGGTCGAAGAAGCGCTTGGCCCAGGCCCGGGTCTGGTCGTTCTTGTCCCAATAGAAGCCGCTGGTGACATACAGCCCCTTGGCGAGGTCGAGACCCAGCGAGTGGATGTCGGTGATGAACACGATGTAGCCGACCAGCCGCTGGCCCGATTCGGTCAGGCCGAACTCGCCCGCCTGCTTGATGGTGCCGATGGTCTCCGCGCCGACATTGGCGAGCGCCACCACCTTGGCGCCGCTGCCCTGGGCGCTGAGCAGGTAAGAGCCGAAATCGCTGGTGCCCATCGGGTGGCGCACGCCGCCGACCACGGTGCCGCCGGCCTGCTTGATCGCCTCGGTCGCCGCCTTCTCCATCGCCGAGCCGAAGGCGAAGTCGGCGGTGATGAAGTACCAGCTGGTGCCGCCCGACTGCACCACCGCCTTGGTCGTGCCGACCGCCAGCGACGCGGTGTCGTCGGCCCAATGGATGCTGTAGGGCGAGCATTGGGCGTTGGTCAGCTCGGTCGTCGTCGCGGCGCTGATCATCAGCACCTTCTTCTTCTCGCGCGCGACCGCCTGCACCGCCAGCGCGACGGAGGAGACCGGAATGTCGGTCACCATGTCGACGCCTTCACGGTCGAACCAGCTGCGCACGATGTTGGACGCCACGTCCGGCTTGTTCTGCATGTCGGCGGACAGCACCTCCACCGGCCGGCCGAGCACGCTGCCGCCGAAATCCTCCACCGCCATCCGGGTGGCGAGCACCGCGCCCTTGCCGCCGATGTCCGATGCGAAGCCGGCCTCGTCCGCCAGCACGCCGATGCGCACCGGTTGGGCGGTCTGCGCCTGCGCGGAAAGCGCCACAGCAGACAACGCCGTGGTCGCAAGCAACGTCGCCAACGCAAAGGGCTTCAGCAACCGACCCATGCAATCCTCCCCATCCTTGGTCTTGTGTGGCGGGTGCGCGTCAGCCTGCGACGCCCTGCCGCACCGTTCATCCCCGTGGATAGCGGGATTTAATTTCATACGCAAACAGTATCGTCTGAAACCTATTGATCTGAAGGTTCCGCGCAAAACAAAAGCCCTCGCTCCGAAGTCGGGCGAGGGCTTTCGCATCGGGCATCAACGGCCCAAATGGTGTCGCCAATCAGGCGAAATAAAACTGAGCGATTTCGGCCGAATGGTTCGGCAATATCACGTAAGCGCCGGTGGAGTCATGATCTTACTCACCCTCCCTGGTATCGGTCTCTACTGTTCCGCTCAAGCCATCTGCTTGAACGGTAAGGCGTTTCCGATGCTCGCTCACTTCACCTCGATGTCGATTACTGTAAGACAGAGCCTGCTCCCCTTTCACAGAGCTGTCAAGAAAATCGCATGCTGCGTCGCAGCGTTGTTCCGGGGGGTTCGATCGCCTGTCCAATTGGGGGAGGGCTGGCCTTTTGCAGGGGCCGAACCCACCTTGTGGGGCATGCCGGAACACGATGAGAACACATGGGGCGGGCGGGTCGCGCGGTATGCGCGGGTCGGTACCGCCGTTGGCGGGCTGGCCGCGCGGCTGGCGGGCGAGCGCGTGCTGGGAATCCGCGTTGAGCGGGAACGCCACGCGGCCGAACTGCGGGCGGCGCTCGGCGGACTGAAAGGCCCGCTGATGAAGGTGGCGCAGATCCTGTCCACCATCCCCGACGCCCTGCCAAAGGAATACACCCAGGAGCTGGCGCAGCTTCAGGCCGACGCGCCGTCGATGGGCTGGCCCTTCGTCAAGCGGCGGATGGCGAGCGAGCTTGGTCCCAACTGGCAGTCGCGGTTCCGCAGCTTCGAGCACACGGCCGCCGCCGCCGCGTCGCTGGGGCAGGTCCACAAAGCCATCGGCCTGGATGGGCGGGAGCTGGCCTGCAAGCTGCAATATCCCGACATGGCCTCGGCGGTGGAGGCCGACCTGCGGCAGCTCGGCCTGATCTTCGCGATCTTCGAGCGCACCGACAGCGCCATCTCCACCCGCCAGATCCAGAAGGAGATCGGCGCCCGCCTGCGCGAGGAACTGGATTACGAACGCGAGGCCAGGCACACCCGTCTGTATCAGACCATGCTGGCCGGCACGCCCGGTGTCCATGTGCCGGACGTGGTGCCGGAGCTGTCGAGCAAACGGCTGCTGACCATGGGCTGGGTGCATGGCCGCAAGATCCTGGACTTCGTCGCCGAGCATCCGGAGGCACGCGACGAGTTGGCGATGAACATGTTCCGCGCCTGGTACGTGCCCTTCTACAATTACGGCGTCATCCACGGCGACCCGCATCTGGGCAACTACACGGTCCGGCCCGACCGCTCGATCAACCTGCTGGATTTCGGCTGCATCCGCGTCTTCAAGCCCAGCTTCGTCAAGGGCGTGATCGACCTCTACAACGCGCTGCGCACCGAGAACCGCGAGCAGGCGGTGGAGGCCTACCGCACCTGGGGCTTCGTCAACCCGTCGAACGAGCTGGTCGACGTGCTGAACATCTGGGCGCGCTTCGTCTATGCCCCGATCATGGAAGACCGCCAGCGCAAGATTGAGGAGACCAACGGCGGCCATTACGGGCGCGAGACCGCAGGCAAGGTCCATGCCGAGCTGCGCCGCGTCGGCGGCGTGGAGATACCGCGCGAGTTCGTGTTCATGGACCGCGCCGCGGTGGGGCTGGGCTCGGTGTTCCTGCATCTGAAGGCGGAGCTGAACTGGTACCAGATGTTCCAGGGGCTGATCCGCGACTTCGACGTGAACGAACTGGCGGCACGGCAGAGTGCTGCGCTCGCGGCGCAGGGGTTGCCGCAGGCGGAGTGAGAGGATTGGGGGCAAAAAGGCTGCGATCCAATAAATGACTTGCCCCCAAACCCTTCCCATCTGCCCTCAGTTCAGTCTATAGCTTGCCCCTCCCATGAAGACCGCCGATTTCGACTTCGACCTGCCGCCAGACCGGATCGCCGAGCATCCCGTCCGGCCGCGTGACGCCGCCCGCCTGCTGGAGGTGGGCTCGACCTTGCGCGACTTCATCGTGCGGGACCTGCCGACGCTGCTGCAGCCGGGCGACCTGATGGTCGTCAACGACACCCGCGTCATCCCCGCCCGGCTCGACGGCCGGCGCGGCGAGGTGGCGGTGGAGATCACACTGCACAAGCGGCTGGGCGAGCGGGACTGGGCGACCTTCTCGAAGCCCGGCAAGCGGCTGAAGCCCGGCGACACCATCGTCATCGCAAATAATTTCAGCGCCGAGGTGATCGCCAAGGACGGGATGGAGGTGCGGCTGCGCTTCTCCGCCGGCGGGGCAGAGCTGATGGAGGCGCTGCACCGGCATGGCCGGATGCCACTGCCGCCTTACATCCGCCGCAAGGCCGACGAGGGCGACAACGCCGATTACCAAACCGTCTTCGCCGCCCGCGAGGGCGCCGTCGCCGCCCCCACCGCCGGGCTGCACTTCACGCCGGAACTGCTGGCGGCGCTTGATGCGCGTGGCGTGCGGCGGGTTCCGGTGACGCTGCATGTCGGCGCTGGCACCTTCCTGCCGGTGAAGGTGGACGATATCGCCGACCACAAGATGCACAGCGAATGGGGCGAGATCTCAGCGGAGACCGCCGCGGCGGTGAACGAGACGCGCAAGGCCGGCGGCCGCATCGTCTCAGTCGGCACCACGGCGCTGCGCATCCTGGAGACGGCGGGCCAGCCGGACGGGACGTTGGTCCCCTTCAGCGGCGACACCGACATCTTCATCACCCCGGGCTATCGTTTCCGCATCGTCGATCTCTTGTGGACCAACTTCCACCTGCCGAAATCGACGCTGTTCATGCTGGTCTGCGCCTTCGCCGGCTATGACCGCATGCGGGCGGCCTATCAGCACGCCATCGACACCAACTATCGCTTCTTCAGCTACGGCGACGCCTCGCTGCTGCACAGGACGGACCCATCATGACCGGCATCGGCTTTGACCTTCTGGCGACCGACGGGCGGGCGCGGCGCGGCCGCGTTACCACCGCCCACGGCACCATCGAGACGCCGGCCTTCATGCCGGTCGGCACCGCGGCGACGGTGAAGGCGATGACCACCGATGCCGTGGCCTCCACGGGTGCGGAAATCCTGCTGGGCAACACCTATCACCTGATGCTGCGCCCGACGGCGGAGCGGGTGGCACAGCTTGGCGGCCTGCACCGCTTCATGAACTGGGACAAGCCGATCCTGACCGACAGCGGCGGGTTCCAGGTGATGAGCCTGTCCGACCTGCGCACCATGTCGGAGGAAGGCGTCACCTTCAAATCGCACCTGGACGGCAGCCGCCATCACCTGACGCCGGAACGCTCCATCCAGATCCAGCACATGCTGGACAGCAACATCACCATGTGCCTGGACGAATGCACGCCCTTCCCGGCGACGGAAGCGCAGGCGGAATCCTCCATGCGCCTGTCGATGCGCTGGGCGCGGCGCAGCAAGGATGCCTTCGTCGAGCGGCCCGGCTACGGCCTGTTCGGCATCGTCCAGGGCAGCGTCTATCCGGAGTTGCGGGCGGAGAGCGTCGCCGCCCTGAGCGACATCTGCTTCGACGGCTACGCCATCGGCGGGCTGGCAGTCGGCGAGGGGCAGGAGACGATGTTCCGCGTGCTGGACTTCACCGAGCCGCTGATGGTCAAGGACCGCCCGCGCTACCTGATGGGCGTCGGCCGGCCGAGCGACCTGATCGGCGCGGTGCGGCGAGGCGTCGACATGTTCGACTGCGTGATGCCGACCCGCTCCGGCCGCACGGGACAGGCCTTCGTCCGCCGCGGAACCATCAACATCCGCAACGCCCGCCATGCCCATGACGAGCGCCCGCTCGACGCGGACTGCACCTGCCCCGCTTGCCGCAGCTACAGCCGGGGCTATCTGCATCATCTGTTCAAGGCGGACGAGATGCTGGGGCCGATGCTGCTGACCTGGCACAACCTGCATTACTATCAGGACGTGATGCGGATGATGCGGCAGGCCATCCAGGACGGCAATTTCGAAGAGGTCGCCGGCGCGATGGAAGCCCGCTTGAACGAGGGCGACATCGAGGCGACCGTGGACCCCATCGCCAAGCCCGGCAAGCCGCCGAAGCAAGGCCGTCCGCCGAAGTCGGGCAAAGACAGCGATCCACCGAAGGTAGAGCGGGTGGCGGAGGAAAAGACCGATGACTGAGAACATCTATGCCGGCCTGACCCAGCTCGGCGGCTCCACCGTCCAGCCCAAGACGCCGGAAGAAGCGATGCTGGAGCGGGTGCCGAACCCGAACCCCGGCGATCCCTACTGCGTGCGCTTCACCGCGCCGGAGTTCACCTCGCTCTGCCCGATCACCGGCCAGCCCGATTTCGCCCATCTGGTCATCGACTATTTGCCCGGCGACTGGCTGGTGGAATCGAAGTCGCTGAAGCTGTTCCTGACCAGCTTCCGCAACCACGGCGCCTTCCACGAGGCCTGCACGGTCGGCATCGGCAAGCGTCTGGTGGACGAGCTGTCGCCGGTGTGGCTGCGCATCGGCGGCTATTGGTATCCGCGCGGCGGCATTCCCATCGACGTCTTCTTCCAGACCGGCGAGCCGCCGAAGGGCGTCTGGATCCCGTCGCAGGACGTTCCGAACTACCGTGGCCGCGGCTAAGCCCGGCCCGCTGTCCTCCGCCGATCCGGCGCGGCTGCGGGACGCCATCCGCGACCGCGCCCTGGCGGCGGGATTCGATGCGGTGGGCTTCGCCCCGGCGGCATTGGGACCGGAGGCGCGCGAACGCCTCGCCCGCTTCGTCGCCGAGGGGCGGCACGGCGACATGGGATGGATGGCCGAGCGCAGCGACCAGCGCAGCCATCCGCAATTCCTGTGGGAGGAGGCGCGCACGGTCATCGCGCTCGGCACCAGCTACGCCCCCCACGACGACCCGCGCCGGCTGGCGGAGCATCCCGACCGCGGCATCGTTTCCGTCTATGCCCGCAACCGCGACTATCACGACCTGATCAAGGGGCGGCTGAAGACGCTGGCCCAGTGGCTGGCCCACCAGACCAAGGCGGGGGTGAAGGTGTTCGTCGACACCGCCCCCGTGATGGAAAAGCCGCTGGCGGCGCAGGCTGGGCTGGGCTGGCAGGGTAAGCACACCAATCTGGTGTCGCGCGACCATGGCTCCTGGCTGTTCCTGGGCGAGATCTACACGACGCTGGAACTGCCGCCCGACCCGCCAGCCCGCGACCGCTGCGGCTCCTGTAACCGCTGTCAGGTTGCCTGCCCGACCGCAGCCTTCCCGGCGCCCTACCAGATCGACGCCCGGCGCTGCATCAGCTATCTGACCATCGAGCACAAGGGGCCGATCCCCGACGACCTCAAGCCGCTGATGGGCAACCGCATCTATGGCTGCGACGATTGCCTCGCCGCCTGCCCCTGGAACAAGTTCGCCCGCGCGACCAGTGAACCCGCCTTCCTTCCGCGCGCCGAGTTGACCGCACCGCGGCTGGCCGATCTGGCGCAGTTGGACGATGCCGGATTCCGGCAGGTGTTCAGCGGCTCCCCCATCAAGCGCATTGGCCGCGACCGCTTCGTCCGCAACGTGCTGGTCGCCATCGGCAACAGCGGCGATCCGGCGCTGAAACCTGTGGCCGAGGCTCTGCGCGAGGACGGCAGCGACGTCGTGCGCGAGGCGGCCGACTGGGCAGCGGCGAGGTTGAGCGACGCGGCAATTTCACACGCTTGAGTGACGTTTCCTCCGCACGGCGGCACTCTCCGCCTCCCTTGTTGCCGCCCGCGCTGTTGCGCTATCATTCCTGCGGAGGCGTGCATGTCGAACAATGCCGATCTGATCCCGACCCGCGTCGCCGCGGTCCCGCCCGCCGCCGAATGAGTGGAGGCCGGCCGTCTCCCTCCCCGCTCCACATCACGGGTACGGCCCGGCCCTTCCGGACGAACTGAGCGACGTCGCACGCCTCGCGCGGCTCGGATTCGGGCTGTCGCGCGATCTGTTCGACCGCTATGCCGGGCTGTTCGGCATCGACAGCATCCGCGTTCTGAGAGTTCCACGGGCCACCGGCACCACGCTGGCCGCCTGCGCCGCGCATTGGATGATGGAGCAGTGGTTCGGCGGACGCCCGGTTCCGGTGCAGGCCATCGCCATGGTGGCGGTCGACCCGGCCCTGCGCGGCGCCGGCCATGGCAGCGCCCTGATGCGGGCCTTGATGATGGAGGGACGGGATGGCGGGGCGGCACTTTCGGTCCTCTGCCCGGCAACCCTGCCCTTTTACCAGCGACTCGGCTTCGGTCGCGGCGGCGTCACCTGCCGCTGGAGCGCTCCGCCGATGGCCTTCGCAAAGGTCGGGGCGACCGCAACCTCCCTTTTGCCCGCGGATCCGCTTGATGCCGCGCCGCTGGCGATGCTCCGCCGGCCGATGCTGGAGGAGCAGAACGGTCTGCCGGAACGGACGGAGGCGCTGTGGACGCTCGCCCTCTGCCCCGATGGCGAACCGGCCGAGCTCTTCCGCAACGACGACGGCTATATCGCGGTGACGCCGCCGCAGGACAGACGTCTTACCGTCGCAGATGCCTGCCTTCCCTCGCCGCAGGCGCTGGAGCCCGCCATGGCCCTGCTGGCGGGTTTCCGCGCCCAGGTGGACCGGGTGACATGGCGCGGCGGCCCCGATGACCCGCTGGCGCTGATGGCCGGTGACGGCGTGACGTTCGACCTGCGCGAGGAGTGGCTGATCCGCCCTCTCAGTATAGCGCTGTCGCTGGAGGCGCGGGGCTATCCGGCCGGCCTGTCGGATTCCACCGCTTTTGAGATAAAAGATGACTTAATCCACGGTAACTGCCGGAAGTATCACCTTGAGGTTGCTCAATCCACGGGAAACATCTCCGAAATGGAGCAAGTCAATGAACCGCCGATCCGCTTGGGCGTCGTCGCCTTCGCCAGTCTGTTCACAGGCCATGCAAGCGCTCGTTCATTGTGGAGAGCCGGTTTGCTTCATGGTGAAGAAAAGATGATTGATCGTTTGCACCGCATATTTTGCAGTGCACCGTCGTGGATGCCCGACCGCTTCTGAAATAAGTGGGTTTCCTGACCTGAATCAAACCGGACGTTAACCGAGCTGTGGTTCAATCGCCCCAATGATCGGGAGAAAAGTATCGCCGCACAGGCGATGCCATCGGGGAGTCCAAAATCCATGACGATCGGAACGCGGATCGCGCTTGGCTTCGCCGCCGTGCTGCTGCTGACCGTGGGCGTGGCGTTCGTCGGCTGGAACAGCCTGAGCACCTATGCCGAGCGGGTCGATTTGGCGTCGCACACCGCCGACCTCGACACCCGGCTGAAGTCGGTCCGGCTGGAGGAAGCGCGCTTCGTCACCGAACGCGATGCCAAGGCCGCTGCCAATGTTCCGGGCATGCTGGACGCCCTGCAGACCGAAGCGCAGGAAACCCGCGCCGCCCTGACCGAGGGCGAGGGCCGGCGTCTGCTGGACGAGGTTCTCTCCGGCATCGACGGTTACCGCGCCGCCTTCGCCAATTTCGTGGCGCAGGACGGCGAGGCGCACGCCCGCACCGCCAGCATGGAGACGCGCGCCCACGCGCTGCGCGAAATCGCCGAGAAGATCGGCAAGCAGCAGTCCGAACGCTATGACCTGAACATGACCAGCAAGCGCGACGCCGATACCGAGCTGCGCCACAGCATGGACACGGCGGAGCGCGCGAACCGTGTGATCGAACGGGTTCTGGAGGTCCGGCGCCAGCAGAGCGAACTCCGCCGCAACGCCGACGAGGCGCTGGCCGACCGCATCGTGGCGGCGCTGGACGAACTGGTGGAGACCACCGACACCGTCGCCAAGGACCTCGTCGGCACCAATGACGAGGAGCTCGCCGCCCGGATCGCCGGCGATGCCCGCGCCTATCGCGACACCGTCAAGGCCCTGCGCGGCAAAGGCATCGCGGCGCTCACCGAGGCGGGGCTCGCCACTGGGCTGGACGAGGCCGCGCGCGGCGTGCAGGAGCGCGCAGTGGAACTGCAGCAGAACCAAGCGATGGTGACCGAGGCCCTGAGCGAGGCCTCCAAATACGCCCAGAGCGAGGTGAACGAGGCGGTGATGCTGCGCGGTCTGGCGATGCGGCTGGTGCAGGGCGCGCAGTCGGCGATGCTGGGCCAGCGCGATTTCCTGCTGACGGGCACCGCCGACGCCAAGGCCATGGCCGACACCGCGGTGAAGGAGATCCTGGGGCTTGCCGAACAGGCCGGCGCCGTGCTGGTCGACCAGGAAGGGCGCGCGCTGATCGCCGCCATCACCGAGGCCGCGCGGGCTTTCGATTCGGAATTCGCCTCGCTGTCGTCCGCCGTCGCCAAGCAGCACGAGGCATCGGCGGCGATGGCCAAGGCGTCCGCGACGGTCAGCGGGCAGGTCGGCCGACTGGTCACGCTGCAGCGTGACGACCGCGAAGCCGGGCGCGCCAGCGCCGGGATGGTGATCGCCGTGGGGGCCGCCGTGGCGCTGATCCTCGGCATGCTGATGGCCTGGATCATCGATCGCGCCATCACCCACCCGCTGCACGCGATGACCGGCGCCATGGGCCGGTTGGCCGAAGGCGACCTAACGGTCGATATCCCCGGTGGAGACCGCAAGGACGAGCTGCGCAACATGGCGGCCGCCATGACCATCTTCAAGGACAATGCCCTGGAGATGCGGCGGATGGAGCGCGAGCGGGAGGAGATGCGCATCCAGATCGATGCCGACCGTCGCCGCACGATGAACGAATTCGCCAACGGCTTCGAACAGGCGGTGTCGGGCGTGGTCATGTCGCTGACCGAATCGGCCAATTCGCTGGGCCGGGATGCGCAGGAAATGTCGTCGGACGCGGCGCTGACGACCGCAAAGTCCACCGCCGTCGCCACGGCTTCGCAGCAGGCCACCGCCAACGTGCAGACGGTCGCGGCGGCAGCGGAGGAACTGTCGGCGTCCATCGCCGAGATTTCCCGCCAGCTCAACGCCAGCTCCGCCACCGCCTCGGGTGCCGCCGACAAGGCGGTGCAGACCAACAGCATCGTCGAAGGGCTGTCGCTCGCCGCCGAGCGGATCGGTCAGGTCGTCGGCCTGATCGGCGAGATCGCCGAGCAGACCAACCTGCTGGCGCTCAACGCGACCATCGAAGCCGCCCGCGCCGGCGAAGCCGGCAAGGGTTTCGCCGTGGTGGCGACCGAGGTGAAGAACCTCGCCGGCCAGACCGCCAAGGCGACGGAAGAGATCTCGGCCCAGGTCGCGGAGATGCAGACCGCCACCACCAGTGCGGTGGACGCCATCCGCACCATCTCCGAAGCCGTGACCGCCATCAGCGGCACCGTCACCGACATCGCCCAGGAGATGGAGCAGCAGGGCAGCGCCACCCGCGAGATCGCCCAGAATGTGCAGCAGGCGGCCGAAGGCACCCAGCAGGTCATGCGCAACATCGCCGAGGTGACCACCGCCGCCACCAAGACCGGCGGCGCCGCCGATGCGGTCCTGACCGCCAGCCGCACGCTCGCCACCCAGGCCGATCGCCTGCGCGGCGAGGTCCAGGGTTTCCTGAACAAGGTACGGACAGCCTGACGCTTTCGAGCCTGATTTTTTAAGGAGGCGTGCGGCGACGAAGCCGCGCGCCTCGCCTCCGCCCGCTCAGGCCGCAGCGGCCGACCAACGCCGGATCGGTGCGCGGGACAGGGCGGAGTTGCCGTAGGCGCGCAGGGTGGTGACCTCCGCGCCGATCCAGTCCGGCAGCGGCACCATCTGGTCGGGAGAGTTCAGTTCGACCTCCGCGATGACCAGCCCGGCATTTTCGCCGTGGAAGACGTCGATCTCCCAGCACAGGCCGTCCTGGCGGTGGCGGTACCGCGTCTTTTCGATCACCCGCCCTTCGCAGCCATGGAGCAGGAGCTGACAGGCGAAATCCAGTGCCAGCGGGTGTTCCACCTCGTCCCGGCAAGCGCCCCGCTTCAGCGATTTGATGGTCAGTGTGGCGCGGTCCTCCGCAATGCGGACACGGACCGTGCTGGCGCCGTCGGACGGCAGATATCCCTGGAGGATTCGGACGCCATCCCGGCAGAGATGCCGGACATCCTTGCGGACCAGAAAGCGCCGCTCGATTTCCAGTGCCATGGCTAGGCCCTTCGGACGAACTCGCCGACGACCCTAGCCGAAAGTCCCCGCCGGCTTCAACCTCGTTGCCCTGTGCGGAACGCAACCGAGGCTGCATGCACCCGCACTATGACGTGACGATCGGTCGCAACAGGCCCTGGATTGGTGCTATCGTCGGTCGATGAACGCCGATCTTTCCGCTTGGATTCCTGGGGCCCTGATCCCCTGGCTGGTCCTGTTCGCGCTATATGGGCTACCGCTGCTGCATGTGGCGCTGTCGCGCCGTGGCGGTGGCTGGCGCCCGCCCGCCGGATCGCGCTGCCCCTTCGGACCGCGCGCCGGCTGGCTGGTGATGGTGCTGATGCTGGGGCCGGTCGGATGGCTGATGTTCGCGCTCCGCCGGCCCCGCCGCGCATCGGGCAGATAGCATCAGGCCGATAGGCCGCGGATCAGATCCGGCCCATCAGCAGCAGAATGATCAGGACGATCACCAGCACGCCGATGATGCCGCTGGGACCATAGCCCCAGCCACGGCTGTGCGGCCAGGCCGGAACGGCACCGAGAAGCAGCAGAATCAGGATGATGAGCAGAATTGTGCCGAGCATGGCCTTCTCCCTTCCGGTGGAGCATTCGTGACGGACAAGCGTGACCGGAACGGGATCCCGCGGGCTTTGTTCCTGTCCGGCTCGAACGTGACCGCTTGCCACCACCAAGGGGGTGGCCTGCTCCTCCGGCGCTCCCCGAACGCGACGCGTCCAACCGTTCGGCGAGTTCACCCCTGTTGACTGTCGGCGAATGGGCGCTTAGGCTCCCGTCCATGATCGTGCATCGCTTCGACGGCATTCTGCGAATTAGCGGCCCGGTTCTCCTTTGAGAGCCGGGGATTTCGCTCGTCCATTCCGCAGAACCGCCTGAAGGCCCGATCACGCCATGTCCAAGACCATGATCACCGCTGCCGCGTCCGCTTCGGATGCGCGCGTTACTGCGCCCGGCCGCCGCGTCGCCTTTTCCCTGGTCGCCGACGCCGATCCCGGCACCCTGCCTCGCATCCTCGAATACGTCGCCAAGCGCGGGCTGGTTCCGCTGGCCCTGCACAGCCGGCTGACCGACGATACGCTCGCCATAGCCATGGAAGTCGGCGACCTGCCGCAGGCGGAGACCGACCATATCGGCCGCTGCCTGGGACAGATCCCGATGGTGGCGCGGGTCACCGTCGCCGAACTGGCCGCCACCGGGTCGGCGGCCGAACTGGTGGCGGAATTGGCTGCGGCGGAATGAGAAAGCGGGAAGCCGGTCAGACCGGCTTCCTGGACTCACCCTCGGGGGCGGTGGCTTCTGCGGCCGGCGACTCCGGCGACTCGGGCGTTGTCTCCTCGATCTCCGTGCGCATCAATTCCGCGGCACGTTGCAGCTTGCGGAACTGGCCGATGGAGAATGGCAGGCTGACCATATAGGCGATGCCGACGATGGACAGCGTCCACCAGGGCTGACTGACCATCATCGCCGCCAGCAGGCCGACACCGGCCAGCGCTGGCACCACCCAGTGGGCCGGAACCCGCGCGCCCTTGAAGGAGAAGGTCGGGAGGGTGCTGACCATCAGCCCGCCGATCAGCAGCGTCCACGGCACGATCACCGCCGGATGGCCGGGATATTGCGGTCCGATCTCGAACCCCAGGATCATCGGCAGCAGCACGAGGCCGGCACCCGCCGGCGCCGGCACGCCGGTGAAGTAGTTGTAGGCCCAGGGCGGCAGGTCGACGACGCCGAGCCGCGAATTGAAGCGCGCCAGACGCAGCGCACAGCACACGGCATAGGCCATGGCGGCGATCCAGCCCAGGCTGCCGGCGCCGTTCAGCCCCCACAGATACATCATGAAGGCCGGGGCGACGCCGAAGCTGATGGCGTCGGACAGGCTGTCCAACTCCGCCCCGAACTTGCTCTGCCCGTTCAGCAGACGGGCGATGCGTCCGTCTAGCGCGTCCAGGATCGCGGCGATGACGATGGCGATGACCGCCGGCTCCCACCGCCCCTGCATGGCGAATCGGATCGCCGTCAGGCCGGAGCAGAGCGCCAGCACCGTCAGGACGTTCGGCAACAGGTGGTTGATCGACAGCCCTTTCAACCGCGGGTGCGGCCGGCCGGGACGGCGGGCCCGGTGCGGGCGGAAGATCTGCTGGCGGAAGACGGGCGGTCGCTTCATCGCCGCACGTCCCCCTGCCGCTGCGATTCGGTGCCGTTCAGATCGGCCAGGATCGTCTCGCCACCGATGGCGGTCTGGCCGACGCAGACCAGCGGGGCGACGCCGTCGGGCAGGTAGATGTCGGTGCGGCTGCCGAAGCGGATCAGGCCGAATCGCTCGCCCGCCTTCACCTCCTGCCCGGCCTTCACCCACCACAGGATACGGCGCGCCACCAGACCGGCGATCTGGACATAGGCGATCTCGCGCCCGTCCGGCAGACGATGGCGGAAGGCCATCCGCTCATTCTCGTCGCTGGCCTTGTCCAGCGCGGCGTTGACGAAGGTACCCTTGTGGTATTCCGCCGCCACGATGGTGCCGTCGGCCGGCACGCGGTTGACGTGGACGTTGAAGACGTTGAGGAAGACGCTGATCCGGGTCAGCGCCTTGTCGCCCATGCCCAGTTCCTTCGGCGGCACGGCCTGGACGATCATGGTGACGCGCCCGTCGGCCGGACTGACCAGCAGGCCGGGCCGCGTCGGCGTCACCCGGTCGGGATCGCGGAAGAAATAGGCGCACCAGAGGGTGAGCACCAGACCGATCCAGCCGAGCGGCGCCCAGATGGCGAGACCGAGGATCAGGGAAACCACGGCGAATCCGGCGATGAAGGGCCAGCCGGCACGGTGGATGGGGACGACGACGGTATCGATGGCGGACATCGCCTGCTTTCTTCGTATTTTCAGACCACAGCGAACAGCCATTCTAGCTGTGCGTTCCGAGCCTTTACAGAATTTTAGCGGCCAGAGCCCATGCTGTCGTTTCCGTCGCCCCTGAAGCCGAGCGTGCCGCCTTGTCCGTTCCCGATCTGAAGACCATTCAATCGCTGGCCGAAGTGCCGGACGGCGCCCTGCCCATCAACCCCGGTTCGATCGAGGTGACGCCGGAAGGCGTGCTGGGCATCGCCAAGCCGCCCCGCCCCTGCAAGCTGACCTTCATGGCCGACGGCCTGCCCTTCAACGTCGCCGTCCGGCATGAAAGCGCGGAAGAGGGCGGAGGGTCGATCTGCCAGATTTGGGCCGATGTCGGCCATGTGCCCTACACCGCCCAGGCCCCGGAGCGCCGCCGCGCCCTGCTGGCCGTCCTGCGCGGGATCGAGGGGCTGCCCCATGTCCGCTTCATCGTCCAGGGCGGGCAGAAGATCATCCTGTTCTCGGAAATCCGCCTGGAACACCACGCCTCGCCCGAGGACCTGTTCCACCAGACCATCCTGGTCCTGCAGGAAGCGCGTCCGTTTCTGCGGCTGCTGGGCGAATATCTGTAGCGCGGGATGGCCGGAACTCGTCAGCCTTCCGGCCAGAACCCCTCGTCCATGATCTGGGGGAAGCTCCAGGGGCATTCCGCCGGAAAGGTCGCTTCATCCAAGCCTGTCCTGATGACGGCATCGAGCCGTGCCCGCAAGTATGCTTCGGCGACCAAGTCATTCAACCTGTCCACCAAGCTCGGGCTGTCACGCAAAAAATACTCTATCTCTTTGCGATTACCGGTGATGGCAGATTGCCATGAACCGCACCGCCCGGACGTCAAGCGCGTCCAAACCAGCAGGTGCCGAAGTAGTACTCGGAGATGGTTGAGTAGTTCCCGCCGCTCCCGGCGCCCCATGCTCTCGATCTCCTCGGCGATGTGCTCGATGTCCGCCGCGTCGAGCTTGCCGGCCCGCAGAAGGGCGGCCTGTTCGTTCGCCCAGGCGTAGAAATCGCGGTCGTAGAGGCTGCTTCCGTCCATCGCCCACCTCCCCACACATCGCCGATCCGCACGGGCGGACCGGAGGCACTCTCCCCCAGCCCGCCGCGCGGGATCGCAGCGCTTACTTCGGAACCTTGCCCTGCACGCCTTCGACGTACCAGTCCATCTTCAGGATCTGCTCGTCGGTGGCATGCTTGCCTTCCGGGATCACGACCTTGCCGGACTGGTCCTTGACCGGGCCCTGGAAGGAGTGGCGCTTGCCCGACACGATGTCGGCCTTGATCTGGTCAGCCAGCTTCACGACGTCGGCCGGGATGGCCGGGTTGTAGGGGGCCAGTTCGACCATGCCGGACTTGATGCCGCCCCAGGTGTCGATCGGCTTCCAGCTGCCGTCCAGCACCGCCTTGACGCGGTCGACGTAATAGCCGTTCCAGTCCTCGACGATCGCGGTCAGGTGCGACTTCGGACCGAAGCGGGTCATGTCGGACGACTGGCCGACCGACCACAGCCCACGCTCCTGCGCGGTCTGGATCGGCGCCGGGCTGTCGGTGTGCTGGACGATGATGTCGGCGCCCTGATCGGCCAGAGCCTTGGCGGCCTCGGCTTCCTTGCCGGGGTCGTACCAGCTGTTGACCCAGACCACGCGGACTTCGGCCTTCGGGTTCTGCTCGCGCAGCGCGATGGTGAAGGCGTTGATGCCGCTGACCACTTCGGGAATCGGGTAGGAGCCGATATAGCCGATGATGTTCGACTTGGTCATCTTGCCGGCGATGGCGCCGACCACCGTGCGGGCCTCGTAGAAGCGGCCCGAGTAGGTGGCGACGTTCTCGGCGCGCTTGTAACCGGTGGCATGCTCGAACTTCACGTCGGGATGGCGCTTGGCCACCTTCAGCGTCGGGTTCATGAAGCCGAAGGACGTGGTGAAGATCAGCTTGTGGCCGCTGGCGGCCAGCTGCTCGATCACACGCTCGGCATCGGCGCCTTCCGGCACATTCTCGACGAAGGTGGTGGTGACCTTGTCGCCCAGCGCCTTCTCCACAGCCAGACGGCCCTGGTCGTGCTGATAGCTGTAGCCGTGGTCGCTGACCGGGCCGACATAGACGAATCCGACCTTCAGCTTCTCCTGCGCGAAGGCGGACCCCAAACTGGCGCCCATGCCCACGCTCAGCGCGACCGCGGCGCCGGCCAAGCCAAGCACCGCCTTGCCCATCGTCCTTCTGTTCACGTCGACGCTCCTTGTTCTTCAGTGTCTTTAGATATGGGCTTTGTTTCGATTTCAAAACGACGCGTCAAGCATCGGGATGAAACAGTTTTCCCAGACAGGCCGGCGCGTTCAGGCGGATGCGGGCGACGTCCCGCGAAATCAGCACCAGAACCAGAACGGTAGCCAGATACGGCAGCATCGACAAGAGCTGCGACGGCACGTCGATGCCCAGCCCCTGGACGTGCAGCTGCAGGATGGTGACGCCGCCGAACAGCCAGGCGCCCAGCATGGCGCGCGCCGGTTTCCAGGTGGCGAAGACCACCAGCGCCAGTGCGATCCAGCCGCGGCCCGACGTCATGTTCTCCGCCCACATCGGCGTGTAGTCCATCGACAGGAAGGCGCCGCCCAGCCCGGCCATGGCCCCGCCGAACAGCACGGCGAGGAAGCGGATGCGCAGCACTTTATAGCCAAGCGCATGGGCGGCCGTGTGGTTCTCCCCCACCGCGCGCAGCACGAGGCCGGCCCGGGTGCGATAGAGGAACAGATGCACCAGCGGCACGGCGGCCACCGCCAGATAGACCATCACGTCCTGGCCGAACACCGCCTGCCCCACGACCGGCAGGTCGGTCAGGACGGGAATGTACAGCTTCGGCAGCCCGTCCAGCGGAATACCGACGAAGCCCTGGCCGATCAGCGCCGACAGGCCGACGCCGAACAGGGTGAGCGCCAGCCCGGTCGCCACCTGGTTGGCCAGCAGGAACAGGGTCAGCACGGCGAACAGCGAGGCGGTGGCGGCGCCGGCCAGCGCGGCGACGAGGAAGCCGGTGGTGGCGCTGCCGGTCTCGACCGTCACGGCAAAGCCGCAGACGGCGCCGACCAGCATCATCCCCTCCACCCCGAGGTTGAGGACGCCCGACTTCTCGACCACCAGCTCGCCAAGGGCGGCGAGCAGCAGCGGTGTCGCGGCGGCGAACATGGCGGCCAGGATCGGGCCGATCAGGGCAAGGTCGTTCATGCCACGGCCCTCCGCGCTCCGAAGCGGACCCGGTAGCGGATCAGCACGTCGCTCGCCAGCAGGAAGAACAGAAGCATGCCCTGGAACACTCCGGTGATGGCCTTGGGCAGGCCCATGGCGATCTGCGCCGCCTCGCCGCCGATGAAGGACAGCGCCATCAGCAGCGCCGCCAGCAGGATGCCGACCGGATGCAGCCGGCCCAGGAAGGCAACGATGATTGCGGTATAGCCGTAGCCGGGCGAAATGCTGGCGGTGATCTGGCCGATCGGGCCGGCGATCTCGCCCATGCCGGCGATGCCGGCGAGCGCGCCGGACAGCAGCAGCGTCAGCCAGACGATGCGCTTCTGGTCGAATCCGGCATAGCCGGCGGCGGCCGGTGTCAGACCGATCACCTTGATCTGGAAGCCGATGAAGGTACGCGCGATCAGCAGCCAGCCGCCGGCCACGGCCAATAGCGCGAACAGCGCGCCCAGATGGACGCGGGTCCCCGCCCACAGGATCGGCAGCGTGGCATCGGCCTCGAACAGCCGCGATTCGGGGAAGGCGAAGCCGTCCGGGTCGCGGAAGGGACCATGGACCAGATAGTTCAGCAGCAGCAGGGCCACATAGTTCAGCATCAGGCTGGTCAGAATCTCGCTGGCGTTGAAGCGCAGCCGCAGATAGGCCGGCACCGCAGCCCACACCGCCCCGCCGATGGCCCCGCCGATCACCATCAGCGGCAGCAGCCACCAGCCGCCCTCGCCATAGAAGGCCAGCGCCAGACCGCCGCCGGTGATGGCGCCCAGCGTCAGCTGCCCTTCGGCGCCGATGTTCCAGACATTGGCGCGGAAGCCGATGGCGAGCCCGACGGCGCAGAGCACCAGCGGCGTCGCCTTCACCACCAGCTCGCCCACCCCGCGGACCGAGGTCAGCGGCGCGACGAAGAAGGAATAGAGCGCCTTCAGCGGGTCGAAGCCCATCGCCATGAACAGGATGAAGCCGCTGAGCAGGGTCAGCGCCACCGCCAGCAGCGGCGTGGCATAGACCATGGTCTTCGACGCCTGCCCGCGCGGTTCGAGACGGATGAGGCTCATGCGGCGTCTCCGGCGCTCAAATACCCATCAGACCGCACGCGTGATCTCCCCGTCTTCGTCCGGCGGCGTGCCGAACAGGCCGCCCATCAGCAGGCCGATGCGTTCCACCGTCGTCTCGTGCGTCGGCCGGCTGTCGGACAGGCGGCCGTGGAACAGCACGGAAATCCGGTCGCTCAGCACGAACAGCTCGTCCAGATCCTGGCTGATGACCAGCACCGCCGCACCCGACCGCGCCAGATCGATCAGCGCCTTGTGGATGGCGGCCGCGGCACCGGCATCGACGCCCCAGGTCGGCTGGCCGACGACCAGAAGCTTGGGTTTTTGCAGGATTTCACGGCCGATGATGAATTTCTGCAGGTTGCCGCCGGACAGCGACCGCGCCTCCGCCCGATGGCCATGGGCGACCACGTTGAAGCCGCGGATGATCGTTTCGGCATAGGCGCGGGCTCGGGCGAAATGGACCATGCCGCCACGCACCAGCGGTTCGCGGGCATAGCCGGACAGCAGCGCATTCTCCGACAGGCTCAGTTCCGGCACGGCGCCGCGGCCCAGCCGCTCCTCCGGCACGAAGGCGAGGCCGAGTTCCCGGCGCGCCCGCGGCCCCAGATGCCCGGCCGACGTGCCCTCGATCACCACGGCATCGGCGTCGGCCAGCAGCACCTCGCCGCTCAGCGCCGCCATCAGCTCCGCCTGACCGTTGCCGGCGACACCGGCGATGCCGAGGATCTCGCCCGCCCGCACCTCGAAGCTGACATCCTTCAGGTTGGTGGCGAAGGGGTTGTCGGAGGTGGTCGACAGGTGGCGCACCGTCAGACGGGCGGCTCCGGCGGCACCCTGCGGCGGCCGTTCCGGGGTGGACAACTCCGCCCCCATCATCATCTCGGCCAGGCTGCGCGCGGTCTCCTGCCGCGGGTCGGCGTCGCCCACAACCTTGCCGGCGCGCAGCACCGTCGCGCGGCTGCACAGGGCGCGGATTTCCTCCAGCTTGTGCGAGATGTAGAGGATTGTGCAGCCCTCCGCCGCCAGGACGCGCAGCGTCTCGAACAGCTTGGCGGCCTCCTGCGGCGTCAGGACCGAGGTCGGCTCGTCCATGATCAGCAGCTTCGGGTCCTGCAGCAGGCAGCGCACGATCTCCACCCGCTGCCGCTCGCCCACCGACAGGTGGAAGACATGGCGGCCGGGGTCGAGCGCCAGCCCATAGCGTTCCGACACGGTGCGGATGCGGTCGGCGAGCTGGTCCATCGGCCCGGCATTGTCGAGGCCGAGCGCGATGTTCTCCGTCACCGTCAGCGTGTCGAACAGCGAGAAATGCTGGAACACCATGCCGATGCCGAGACGGCGGGCGCCGGCCGGATCGGGCACCGTCGTCTCCGCCCCCTGCCACAGCATGGTTCCGGAATCGGGGTGCAGCACCCCGTAGATCATCTTGACCAGGGTGGACTTGCCGGCCCCGTTCTCGCCCAGAAGCGCATGGATCTCACCCGGCTGCAGGACGAGGTCGACATGGTCGTTGGCCAAGCAGCCGGGGAATCGCTTGGTGATGCCGCGCAGCTCCAAACGGGGCGGCGGAGCGTCCGGGGGTAAGGTCTCGGCGTGCGAAGGCAAGGAGGAGCAATCCGGGAAAAGGTCAAACCTGCATGGCATTGCCAAAGCCGTGCCACCGCTACCAACAGAGTAATCCGGCGGCACCACCGGCCGTCAACAACCGATCCTCTGCCCAACGGTGATGCATCTGCCGCTTTGGTCATCATGCCACAGTCGGCACCCGCAACCCAGCCTTCCGCAACGCGGCAGACTCTTGCCAGCGGGCCCGTTCGGCCCAACACTTCAGGCCATCGGATGACGTGGAGGCTAGGATGTCGGCGGGTTACGCAGTGCTGGACCAGCGGAGCGTGGTGGCGGTTTCGGGCGAGGACCGTAAGGCCTTCCTGCAGGGGCTGGTGTCCAACGACGTGCTGCGGGTCACGCCCGACCATGCCGCCTACGCCCTGTTCCTGACCCCGCAGGGCAAGTTCCTGCATGATTTCAGCATGGTCGAGTCGGACGGCGGCGAGGGCGCCGTCCTTCTGCTGGATCCGGAAACGGACCGGCGCGCCGACCTGCTGCGGCGGCTGAAGATGTACAAGCTGCGCTCCAAGATCGCGCTTGAAGACCGGGCGGCGCAGCTGCGCGTCGCCGTCGCCTTCGGGGAGGGCGCGCTGGAGGCGCTGGGTCTGCCGGCCGAACCGGGCGCCGTGCGGCCCTTCGCCGGCGGCATCGCCTTCACCGATCCGCGGCTGCCGGCTTTGGGCGCCCGCCTGTTCCTGCCGGCCGATGGGGTCGCCGCACTGGAGTCGGCCGGGTTGGTGCGGCGGGACGTGGCGGATTACGACCGGCTGCGCCTGTCGCTCGGCGTGCCCGACGGCACGCTGGACCTGATCCCGGAGAAGTCGATCCCGCTGGAAAGCCGGATGGACGCGCTGAACGCCATCTCCTGGGACAAGGGCTGCTACATGGGACAGGAGCTGACCGCCCGTACCAAATACCGCGCCCTCATCAAGAAGAAGCTGTTCCCCGTCACCTTCGACGGCGCGGCACCGGAAGCCGGCACGCCGGTGACGCTGGACGGCAAGGATGCCGGCGAGATCCGCAGCGGCCGCGACGGCGCCGCGCTCGCCCTGCTGCGGCTGGAGGACGTGCAGCGCGCGGCCGAAAACGGGCTGACCTTCCAGGCCGGGCCGGTGGCGCTGAATCCGCACGCGCCGGACTGGGACCACACCTCAAAGGGGTAGTCCCTCACCAAAAGAATTCCCGGAAGGTGAAATAAAACGGGCTCCGTCGCTGTTGTTCCGATGTCTCTCGACACACGAACCTCGTGTCATCGACACAACGACAAAGGAGCCACCCCCATGCGTCGCATCCTGATCGCTACCGCCGCTTCGCTGGCTCTCATGACCGGCGCCGCCGTCGCACAGACCACTTCGCCGACCGTGGGCAATCCGTCTTCCTCTACCTCCAGCATGTCCAACACCGCCGCCCCGGATGGCACCAAGACCGGTACGACGAAGTCGGATACGATGAAGTCGGATGCCACCAAGTCTGACAGCATGACGTCCGGCAGCGCGGCCACGTCCGGCGGCATGAGCGGCACGGGCGGCCAGCTCGCCAGCGCCGACGAGCTGATCGGCAAGAACGTCTATGGCCGCGACAACAACAAGATCGGTGAAGTCGACGACGTCATCCTCGACGCCAACGGCAAGGCCAAGCAGCTGGTCATCAGCTCCGGCGGCTTCCTTGGCATCGGCGAGAAGCAGGTCGCCGTCGATTACAGCGCCGCCAACTGGGATTCGCAGAACAACCGCCTGAACCTGGCCGGCATGAGCCGCGACGACGTGAAGTCGATGCCGGAGTTCAAGTACGACGACACCATGACGTCGCTGAACAAGAACCGTAAGCCGGCCGAGACCGAGAAGGTCGCGCCGGGCGCCGCCCCGACCGCCGGTTCGACCACCAGCGGCTCGACGACCGGCACCACCACCACGAAGTAAGGGGTTCCTGATGGTGTGGGGGCTAACACCCCCACACCTCACCCCCGCAGCAGATCCACGAACCGCCGGCAGGCCACGATCTCCGCGCGCACGTTTGCGCGGCGCTTCGTGGCCTCGGCGTCTTCGCCCCATTGTTCGATCTGATAGGTTTCGTCCAGCTGGGAGACCTCGAACGCCTCTTCGGCGCTGAGGCGGCCTTCCAGCAGGGCCAGCGCCACGATGATCGACCCGCAGACGCCGGTCGCGGTCTGAAGCGCCGACAGATACCAGTCGTCGGTCCGCTCCACCACCCGGCGCAGTGCGGCCAATGCCTCCTCCGGCTGCGGCTTGGGCATCAGCCCGGCGCAGACATGCAGCGGCGCGTCATAGGTCAGTGCCGCCCAATCCAGCAGCGGCTGCCAAAGCTGAGCCTGCCGTTCCACCAGCGGCTGGGGATGTTCGGCGCGGTAGCACAGCAGGTCGGTGCCGGCATAGGCGCTGATGGCCTGGACGATGTCCGGCCGCTTGGCCGGGATCAGGTCGATTGCGGTGCTCGACAGCTGCATCAGCGGCATCGAATGGGCGTCGATCTGATCGCCCTGCGCCGACCATTCATCGGCCACGCCCTGGGCCAGCGGCCGGCTGGGGAAGATCAGCGGCGCCTTGGCCGGGCTGCGCACCGGACGGCCGTCCAGTTCGACCTGAAAGCCGCCTTCGGTCTCGCCGACGCCCGCCACCTTGTAGAAACGCTTCATCGCTTACCCTTCCAAAAGCTCCAGCACCGCGGTGGCGACATCACGTCCGCGGTGGACGATGCGGTCGGCCCCGGCCCGCTCCAGCTCCGGCACCGCATGGTACCCCCAGGAGACGCCGACCGACCGCACCCGCGCGTTGCGGGCCATCTGAATGTCGTAGGTCGTGTCGCCGATCACAACCGTCGCCGCCTCGTCCGCACCGGTCTCCGCCAGCGCACGCTGCACCATGTGCGGGTTGGGCTTGCCGGGACCGACATCGGCAGTCTGCAAGGTGACGAAGCGGCCGGTCAGCCCGTGGCCCTTCAGCACCGCGTCCAGCCCGCGCCGCGACTTGCCGGTGGCGACTCCCAGCAGCACGCCTGCCTCCTCCAGCGCCGCCAGCGTGTCGACGATGCCGGGAAAGAGCGGCTCGTCCACCTCGCCGCGGCTGCGGGCGGAGGAGAAGGCGCGCTTGTAGCTCTCCGCCACGGCGACATGCAGGTCTGCGTCGCGCTGCGGCAGCAGCAGGGCCACCGCTTCGACCAGCGACAGCCCGACCATGCGGCGGACGTCGGCCGGGTCCGGTTCGCCCAGCCCATGCTCGGCCCAGGCCTGGGTCATGGCGTCGATGATGGCGAACTGGCTGTCGACCAGGGTGCCGTCGCAATCAAACAGGGCCAACCTCAGCGGCGATTTCCCCACGGAGACCATCACTCGAAATCCTCGAACGGGTCGTCGCGCAGGTTGGGGCTGAAGCCGAAATACTTCCAGGTCGCCTGCATGTGGTCGGGCAGCGGCGCCGTCACGTCGATGGTCTTGCCGCCACGCGGGTGCGGCAGGATCAGCCGGCGGGCATGCAGATGCAGCTTCTTCGCCACTTCCGCCCCGGCCAGGAAGGCACCCTGTCCGGCATATTTGCCGTCGCCCAGGATCGGCGTGCCGACGGCGGCCATGTGGACGCGCAGCTGATGGGTGCGGCCGGTTAGCGGCCACATGGCGACGAAGGCCGCCTGCTTGCCGACATTCTCCTGCACCGAATAGACGGTGACGGCGCGCTTGCCCTCCTCCTTGTTCTCCGCCACCCGCTCGCCATGCGGGCCGCCTTCCTTGGCCAACGCGAGGTCGATCTTGCCCTGGTAGGGTGACGGCACGCCGACGGTGACGGCCCAGTAGATCTTGCGCACCGCACTGCCGCGGAACAGCTCCGTCAGCTTGCTGGCGGCGAAGGTGGTGCGGGCCAGCAGCAGCACGCCCGAGGTGTCCTTGTCCAGCCGGTGGACCAGCTTCGGCCGCTCGTTGCCGTCGAAGCGCAGGGCGTCCAGCATGGCGTCGAGATGCTTGGAGGTGCCTGTACCGCCCTGCACCGCCAGACCGGCCGGCTTGTTGATGGCGATCACGTCGGCGTCACGGTAGAGCACCAGCGCCTGCAGCTCGGCGATCTGCTTGTCCGACATGCCCTTGGGCTTGGCCGTCCCCTGGCTCGGTCCCTTGACCGGAGCGGCCCAGGCGGCCAGCGGCGGGATGCGCACGCCCTGCTTGGCGACCAGCCGCGTCGACGTCTCCGCCCGCTTGCCGTCGACACGGACCTGACCGGTGCGCAGCAGCTTCTGCAGATAGCTGTGGTTCACGTCGGGGAAATGCCGCTTGAACCAGCGGTCGAGCCGCATGTCGGCCTCGTCGGCCGTGACGATGCGGGTTTCGACCTTGCTGTCGCTTTTGGCTTCGGTCGACGCGGTATCAGCGTGATCGGGAGAGTCAGTCATCAGAGGGACACCGAAACAAGAGAACGCACGGCCCACAGGCCGGCAAAGAAGCCCACCACGCTGAACAGCGTCGAGGCGAGGAAGTATCCCGCCGCCGCGGCGATCTCGTCACGGGCGACGAGGACGCCGATGTCCAGCGTGAAGGAGGAGAAGGTGGTGAAGCCGCCGAGCACGCCGACCAGGATCAGGGCCCGGATTTCCGGCGACGGCGACCAGGTCAGGCTCGCCAGTTCGGACAGCACCCCCATCGCCGTGCAGCCGATCACGTTGACGATGATCGTGCCCATCGGAAAGCGGGTGCCGACCCACTGCGCGACCAGCAGCAGCGTCAGGTAACGCGCCACCGATCCGGCGGCACCTCCGGCAGCGACGGCAAGCAAGGACAGGGGGGATGCGAGCACGGCGCCTCCGGACAAGCGCTTGAAACGGGAAACGAGGGTCGAGCGCCGGATTAGAGCCAGAAACCGGCGGACTTGTCACGCGATGGACTATCGCGGCAGGATCGTCGGCATGGAAACTCTCTCCGCTCCCGTGCCCCCAAACGCCGCTTTGCTGATCGTCGACCTGCAGAAGGCCATCGACGACCCGCGCTGGAGCCTCATCGGCCCGCGCAACAACCCGCAAGCCGAAGCCAACGTTGCGGCCTTGCTGGCCGCGTGGCGACGGAACGGGCGGCCCATCGTCCATATCCGCCACGATTCGGTGGAGCCCGAGTCCACCTACCGCCCCGGTGGCCCCGGACACGCCTTCAAGGACGAGGCGATGCCGCTGCCGGGCGAGACGGTGATCGGCAAGCGGGTGAACAGCGCCTTCATCGGCACCGGCCTGGACGACTGGCTGCGCGGCCGCGGCATCGGCACGCTGGTGGTGGCCGGGGTCATCACCAACAACAGCGTCGAGGCGACGGTGCGGATGGCCGGCAACCTCGGCTACGACGTGCGTCTGGTGGCCGACGCCTGCTTCACCTTCGCCCGGAAAGACCGGTCGGGAAGGCTGCGGACGGCGGAGGAGGTCCACGACCTGTCGCTCGCCAACATGGATGGCGAATATGCAAAGGTCGTGGACACGACGGAGCTGTTGGGCTGACTGCTCCGCCCCCTACGCCAGCTTCGCCTTCAGGAACTCCACCGTGCGCTTCCAGGCCAGATCGGCGGCCTCCTTGTTGTAGCGCTCGGCCGAGGTGTCGTTGTGGAAGGCGTGGTTGACGCCCTCATACACATAAATCTGATGCTCGACGCCGGCCTTCTTCAGCGCCTCGTCGTAAGCGGGGATGCCGGCGTTCACGCGCTGGTCCAACCCGGCATAGTGCAGCAGCAGCGGCGACTTCACCGTACCGACCAGCGCCGGGTCGGGGGTCGGGCCGTAGAAGGCGACGCCGGCCTTCAGGTCGGGCGCCTTGATCGCCAGCCGGTTGATCATGCCGCCGCCCCAGCAGAAGCCGACCGCCCCGACCTTGGCCGAGGAATAGCGGTAGGCCATCAGATAGCTCATGCCGGCGATCAGGTTGTTGACCGTTTTGTCGGTGTCGAGCTGGCCGATCATGTCGCGGGCCTTGTCGGCGTCCTGCGGCGTGCCGCCCAGCGGCGACAGCAGGTCCGGCGCCATCGCCACGAAGCCTTCGGTGGCAAGGCGGCGTGTGACGTCCTTGACGTAGGCGTTCAGACCGCGATTCTCGTGGATGACCAGCACCGCCGGAGCCTTGTCGATCAGCTTCGGCCGGGCGAGATAGCCGGTCACGTCGCCGGTCGCCCCCTGGAAGCTGACATCCTCCGCCGCCAGACGGGTGTCGTCCTCTCCGACGATGGCCGCGCGGGCATAGTTCGGCTCGATCGCCGCCAGGATTGCCGGAATGGCAGCCGCACTGCCCGCCAGCCCCGCCAGCCGCTCCAGGAACACCCGGCGCGGCAGCGGCGCATGGGTGTATTCGTCGTAGAGGTCGATGATCCGCTGGTCCATCCCCGATGCCCCCTGTCTTGTCGGTGCCGCAGCTCAGCCGGTGCGGTCGCGCATGAGAGTGGGGGCGCCGCAACGGCTTGGCAACCGGGGGGGCGGATCCGCTTTCGGCCTATGACGCCGCTTATCAGGCTTCCGGCGCCACCTCGCTCAACGGCACCAGTTCCGACGGCTGATACTCGACCAGATGCCCGTCGCGCATCTCCAGAACCCGGTCCATGCGGCGGGCGAGGTCCAGGTTGTGGGTCGCCACCAGGGCGCCGACCTTGGCCTGCCGGACGATGGCCGACAGCATGGCGAAGACATGCTCCGCCGTATGGGGGTCGAGGTTGCCGGTCGGCTCGTCGGCGATCAGCAGCGACGGGGCGTTGGCCAGGGCGCGGGCGATGGCGACGCGCTGCTGCTCGCCGCCGGACAGGCGGGCCGGGCGGTGGGTGCCGCGCTGCTCCAGCCCGACCATGCGCAGAAGCTCGTCCGCGCGCTGCCGGGCGACCGACTTCGACACGCCGGCGATCATCTGCGGCAGGACGATGTTCTCCCGCGCCGAAAACTCCGGCAGCAGGTGGTGGAACTGGTAGACGAAGCCGATGGAGCGCCGCCGCACCTCGGTCCGCTTGCCGTCGTCCAGGTTGGACACGTCGGTGCCGGCAATGCGCACGAGGCCGTCGGTCGGCCGCTCCAGCAGGCCGGCGATGTGCAGCAGCGTCGATTTGCCGGCACCCGACGGGCCGACCAGCGCCACCAGTTCGCCGGCGCCGACGGTCAGTTCGACCCCGCGCAGCACCTCCAGCGTCTCGCCCGCCTGTTCGAAGCGGCGGACGATGCCCTTCAGTTCCAGCATCGGCTGCATGATGGCGTCACTCATAGCGCAGGGCCTCCACCGGATCGAGCCGGGCGGCGCGCCAGGACGGATAGATGGTGGCGGCGAAGGACAGGCCCAGCGCCATCAGCGTCACCTGAATGACCTCGCTCCAATCGATCTTGGCCGGCAGGTGGGACAGGAAGTAAATCTCGGCATTGAACAGGTTGGTGCCGGTCAGCCCCTGGATGACCTGCCGGATGCTCTCGATGTTCAGCGCGAAGGACACGCCGAGCGCAAGTCCCAGCAAGGTCCCCGTCACCCCGACGCTGGCGCCGGACAGGAAGAAGATGCGCATGATCATGCCGCGCGTCGCCCCCATGGTGCGCAGGATCGCGATGTCGCGCCCCTTGTCCTTCACCAGCATGATCAGGCTGGAGATGATGTTGAAGGCCGCGACCATGATGATCAGCGACAGGATCAGGAACATCACGTTGCGTTCGACCTGCAGCGCGGTGAAGAAGCTGGCGTTCGACTGCTGCCAGTCGACCACCCTGCCCTCCCCCGCCACCACCGACTGGACGGCGGCGCGGGCGGACGCGATCTGCATCGGGTCGCTCACGAAGACCTCCAGCGAGGTCACGGCGTCGCCGGTGCGGAAGAAGGCCTGCGCCTCCTCCAGCGGCAGGAAGATGAAGCTGTTGTCGTATTCGAACATGCCGACGTCGAAGATCGCGCCGATGGGATAGCTGCGCATCCGCGGCACGGTGCCGAAGGCGGTGACGTTGCCCTGGGGTGCGATCAACGTGATCTGGTCGCCGATGCTGAGGCCCAGCCGCTGGGCCATGCGCACGCCGATGGCGACGCGGTCCTCGCCGAACTCATCCACCGAACCGCGGATGATGTTGTTGGCGAGCGTCGGCCGCACCTTGAAATCTTCCGGCCGCACGCCGCGGATGACGGCGCCCGACGCGGCGCCGCGCACCGACACCAGCGCCTGTCCCTCCACCGTCGGGGTGACGTTGACCACGCCCGGCGTGTTGCGCAGCTTGCCGGCCAGGATGTCGAAGTCCGGCAGCGGCCCGCCGCGCATGTTGTAGACGTTGAGATGCCCGTTGAGACCGAGCACCCGGCCCAGCAGCTCCGCCCGGAAGCCGTTCATCACCGCCATCACGATGATGAGCGTCGCCACGCCGAGCGCGATGCCCAGCAGCGAGAACCCCGCGATGACCGAGATGAACCCTTCCTGGCGGCGCGCCCGAAGGTAACGCATCGCGACCATGCGTTCGAAGGCGTTGAAGATCATGCGGCTGGGATCCTGTGGGGGAGGCCCTGTGGGCGGGCGGAGACGATGCCCTAGATAAGAACCTGAGCGTGGCGGGAAAAGGGCAAAGCCCGGATCGCCGGCTTGGGCGATCCGGGCCTCCTTTTCGAGCTAAGCCGATCAGCCCAGCAGCTTCGCCAGCGCCGCCTCGACCGGCAGCTCTTCCTTTTCGCCGGTGGCGCGGCGCTTCAACTCGACGACGCCGTTCTTCAGGCCGCGCGGACCGACGACCAGCTGCCAGGGAACGCCGATCAGGTCCATGTCGGCGAACTTGGCGCCCGGACGCTCCTCGCGGTCGTCATAGGCGACTTCCAGGCCGGCTGATTCCAGCTTCGCATACAGCTCGGCACAGACGCGGTCGGTCTCGGCATCGCCGGACTTCAGGTTGATCAGGCCGACGTTGAAGGGAGCGACGGCGTCAGGCCAGATGATGCCGTTGTCGTCGTGGCTGGCCTCGATGATGGCGCCCATCAGGCGCGACACGCCAATGCCGTAGCTGCCCATCTCCACCGGGACCGACTCGCCGTTCGGGCCGGCGACCACCGCGTTCATCGGCTTGGAGTATTTGGTGCCGAAGTTGAAGATGTGGCCGACCTCGATGCCGCGGGCCGACACCAGTTCCGACTCCGGAACCGGGCTGTTGGCCGGGTCGTGCTTCTCGTCGGTCGCCGCGTAGATGGCGGTGACGCGATCGAAGAAGGGCTGCAAGTCGTCCTCCATGCCGGGGGCGTCCTTCAGCACGTCCAGGGTCATCCAGTCCTTGTGGCAGAAGACGCCGCTCTCGCCGGTCTCGGCCAGGATGATGAACTCATGGCTCAGGTCGCCGCCGATCGGGCCGGTGTCGGCACGCATCGGGATCGCCTTCAGCCCGATGCGGGCGAAGGTGCGCAAATACGCCAGGAACATCTTCTGATAGGTGCGACGGGCACCGTCAGCATCGATGTCGAAGGAATAGGCATCCTTCATCAGGAATTCGCGGCCGCGCATCACGCCGAAGCGCGGGCGGATCTCGTCACGGAACTTCCACTGGATGTGGTAGAGGTTCAGCGGCAGCTGGCGGTAGCTCTTGACGAAGGAGCGGAAGATGTCGGTGATCATCTCCTCGTTCGTCGGACCGAACAGCATCTCGCGGTCGTGACGGTCGGTGATGCGCAGCATCTCCTTGCCGTAATCGTCGTAACGGCCGCTCTCGCGCCACAGATCGGCCGACTGGATGGTCGGCATCAGCAGTTCCTGCGCACCGGCGGCGTCCTGCTCCTCGCGGACGATCTGCTCGATCTTGCGCAGAACCCGATAGCCCAGCGGCAGCCACGCATAGATGCCGGCGCTGGTCTGGCGGATCATCCCGGCCCGCAGCATCAGGCGGTGCGAGACGATCTGCGCCTCGGTCGGGGTCTCCTTGAGGGTCGGCATGAAGAAGCTGGACAGCCGCATGGCTCTGCTCTCGTGTGCGAGGTGTTCGACAAGGCCGCGCACGCAGGCTCCTGCGGACAGGAACGGACACGGGCAGCGGCGGGTGAGCGACTTTAGGAAGGTCGCCCGCACTTGTCCACTGTAAGCCCCCCGCTTGGCCGCCGCCTACCGGGCGCGGCAGTAGACGTAGAGGCGTTCCTCCGCCCCTGGATCGATCGGCTGGCCGTTGAGATAGAGTTGGTTTCCCACGACGGTCAGCCACACCGCGGTGACATCGTTGGGCAGAAACGGCACCGACGGCAGGGCGATGCCCATGCGCCGGGCGAGATCGACCGACAGCGGCAGATCGATTGGGATCGGCGGCTGCGCGCCCGCACTGCCGGCCAAGTCGGCGGGGGCGACCGCGCGGCCATGCACATCCACGCCCGGCCGGTATTCGACGTCGGCGGCCGGCACATGGCGGGTCAGCCGCTGGCACAAGGACAAATCCACCACAGGCCGGTCGCGGGCGGCGTCGGGGGTCAGCGGGACCGGGCCGGGACGCGGCTGCTGGGTTTGTGCCGATGCCGACGCGGTCGCGAGGAAAAACGCCGCCGCCAGCCCGGCATAGAGGACCTCACGCGCGCTCACAGCGTGTGCCGTTCGGCCACCGGGGCCGGGTTGCGCATCGATTTCCAGTAGATCGACAGGTAGGGCATTCCTTTTTCCGCCTCCTCCTGGGTCCGCGCCGACTGGCGGATGTATTTGCCGATGAAAGGCTTGTTCACATGCTCCAGGTCCACCGCGGCCTTCAGCACCAGGAATTCGCCGATCTTGTCCGGCAGATTATAATGCCATTTCTGCAGACAGTCGGAGGTCACACCCGGCTTCGCCTGTTCGGGCTCCGGCAGGTAGAATTCCTGGTGGTGGTACTGCGAGATCTCCTTCCATGCCTGCGCCACCCGGCCGGGCTTCAGGCGCGGCAGCGCCTTCAGGATGCGGACATCGTCATGGAACAGCGGCAGGAAACCCCGCTTTTCCGCCAGTTCGGTCAGCATCGTGTGAAGGCCGGCCATGACACCGCCCTCGCCACCCTCACCGCCGCCATTGCCGGTCTTCTCCTCGCGCTTGCGACCGAACAGCGCGCTGAAGAAGCCCTTCTTCGGCTTGGTCTGGCTTCCGCCGCCGCTGTCCTGCCCGACCTTGCGCTCGTCCCATAGCGAGTCCCAGGCAAATTCCCAGGCGGTGAAAATCGCGTTGGACCGGTCGTCGAGGACCGTCAGCAGATATTCGCGGCCCTCCCGCGCCCAATCGACGTCGCCGACGATGGCTCGCACCGGACGGCGGCTGAGCACCACCGGCAGGATGCCGACGCGCACCAACTCCTGATAGAATTCGACGAAGGACGGTGTCTGGATGAAGGGCAGGATCGAGCATGGCTGAAGCTCCGGCGCCAGCAACTCCATGCTTTTCTTGGTCCGCTCCAACAGTTCGGTCGACAGAACCGCGGCGAACTGATCGAACCGTTCGTTTTCATTCGCGGCCATCGGCGCCTCGACTGTCGTCCTTTTCCTGCCACCCGCCGGAACGGGCAAAGGCTCAACTGGAAGGTGGGCAAAGCGTATTCGCCCCGGCGGGATGATCCCTGGTGGCGATCTCGCAGCCCGGCTGATAGCCCTCGGGGAAACCCCCGAAGCGAGCTAATCCAAGCAACGCTACCAAGTAAACCGTTAACGTTTTCTGGAGCGATGCGGAAATTTCCTGTCCACCCCGTCCCTGGCTCCGGTCGCACGCCGGATAAAGAAAGGCCGCGCGGCAGAAGCGGCGCGGCCTGTCGAGTTTAGGGAGGAATCGCCACCAGGCGTCGGAAAGGGAGGAATATCCCCCCTCATCACTCCAAAAGAGTGAACCCGAGCCGGAGCCATGGCAAGCCCAAAACAGAGGCAGAAGCGCGTCATGCACAAAGTTTTTGCAATTTTGCCCAGCTCTTCGGCGATTGCCGCCGTTCTGAGCGGGCATTTGCCTATTCCATGGGCGCATACCCGCGATACCCTGCGTCCACCGCTGCCTTCCAAGGCGGACTCTGGGCAAGCACGGCGGCCTGGACCGGGCAGTCGGCCTGATGGGCGCCGGGCAGATAGCCGAGGCTCATCAGGAATTCCCCGACGATCTCGCCACCGGTGAAACGGAAGGTCCGGCCGAACAGCTTCACCCACTCCACCTTGCTCAGCGGATGATGGGCGCGCAGCCAGCCGTCAAAGGAGCCGTGGGTTTCCCGCAATGCGACGATGCGGCGGGCGTTCTCGATCACCGCATCCACCTTCAGGCGGTTGCGGATGATGCCGGCATCGGCCAGCAGCCGCGTCCGCTCCGCCTCGCCGTAGGCGGCGACCCGATCGATGTCGAACCCGTCGAAGGCGGCGCGGAAGGCATCCCGCTTCTTCAGGATGGTCAGCCAGGACAGGCCGGCCTGGTTGATCTCCAGCACCAGACGCTCGAACAGCACCCGGTCGTCGCTGCTGGGAAAGCCGTACTCGCCGTCGTGGTAAGGGCCGTGATGAGGGTGGCCGGGTGCGGCCGCGCAATAGGCCAGGCTCACCCGCCTCGCTCCTCTCGATAGCCAGATCAGTCTG